>NZ_JAYRST010000099.1:0-10712 GCF_041920015.1 Phenylobacterium sp. | reverse complement strand
GACCATCTGGCCCGCGTCTTCGAGTGGTCGACCAGCGGCGAGGAGGACGGCGAATGAGCGACATCCTCGCCGCCGGCCAGCCGCAGCGCCGCGCCGCCGACCCGCGCCTCTCGGCCTTCGTCACCGCCAACGCCGGCTCAGGCAAGACCAAGACCCTGATCGACCGGGTCGCGCGCCTGTTGCTGGCCGGGGCTCGGCCCGAGACCATCCTGTGCGTGACCTACACCAAGGCCGCGGCCGCCGAGATGCAGCGGCGGCTCTACGAGCTGCTCGGCAAGTGGTCGGTGCACGACGACGCGACCCTGGCCGAGGAGCTTGGCCACCTGGAAGGCCGCGAGGCCGGCTATTACGACGCGATCGGCCTCTCCAAGGCCCGCGCCCTTTTCGCCAGCGCGCTGGAGACGCCAGGCGGCCTGAAGATCCAGACCATCCACGCCTTCTGCGAAAAGCTGCTGCGGCGCTTTCCGCTGGAGGCCGGCGTCTCGCCCGGCTTCCGGGTGATGGACGATTCGGCCAGCGCCGCGGTGGCCGACGCGGCGCGAAAGGCGGTCGCACGCCACGCCCTGCGCGGCGAGGGGCTGGTGGCCGAGGCCTATGCCCGTTTCTCGGTCGCCCTCGACTTCCAGAGCTTCCAGGCCATGTTCGCGAGCTTCGAGGCCCAGCGCGGAGGGCTCGGCGCCTATCTCGCCCGCCATGGCGGGCTGGAGGGCGCGGTCGCCGATGTCTGGCGCGTCTGCGGGTTCGAAACGCGTGAGGCCCCCGAGACCCTCGAGGCGGCCGCCATGGCGGAGATGGATCGCCGGGCCTGGCAGGACTGCGTCGAGATCCTGGCCCAGGGCGGCAAGGCCGACGTGACCAATTCCGCCAAGCTGGCCGTCGCCCTCGCACCCGGCGCGGAGCTGGACGACTGCCTCGCCGCCCTCTTCACCGAGAAGGGCGAGGGCGCGCCGGCCGCCTGGGTCGCCAAGACCTCCGGCCTCAAGGCCCGCGAGGACCTCCGCTTCTTCCTGCTGGACGAGCAGGACCGGCTGGAGATCGCCCGCGAGCGCCGCCGCGCCGCGCGCGTGGCGCAGGACACCCAGGGCGCCCTGATCCTCGCCCACGCCTATCTGGCCGCCTACGCCATCGAGAAGTCGGCCTCCGGCGCCCTCGACTTCACCGACCTAATCGAGAAGACCCGCGACCTCGTCGCCTCGCGCCCGATGGCCGCCTGGGTGCTCTACAAGCTGGACGGCGGGATCGACCACATCCTGGTCGACGAAGCCCAGGACACCGCCCCCGAGCAGTGGGAGATCGTCCGCGCCCTGACCGAGGAGTTCTTCTCCGGGGCCGGCAAGCCGACCGACCGGCCGCTGGAGCGCAACATGTTCGTGGTCGGCGACGAGAAGCAGTCGATCTACTCGTTCCAGGGCGCGCGGCCCGAACTGCTGATCCAGGAATTCGAATTCCACCGCGATCGCGCCACCGGGGCCGGCCTGCGCTTCGAGCGGGTCGATCTCCTGACCTCCTGGCGCTCGACGCCGCAGGTGCTGGCCTTCGTCGACGCCGCCTTCGCCCCGCCGGAACTGGCCGCCGCCATCCTGCCGCGCGCCGAGGCTGCGGCCGTGGTCCACGAGGCGGTGCGGACCGACGCCGGCTGCGTCGACCTCTGGCCGCTGGAGCGCGAGGAGAAGAGCGACGTCCGCGACGCCTGGGATGCGCCCTTGGACGAGGAAGGCGAGGCCAGCGCCAATAAGCGGCTGGCCGGTCGGATCGCCGACGAGATCGCCGCCCTGGTCGCACGCGGCGATGGCGTGCTCGACAAGGAAACCGGCGCCCTGCGCCCGGCGACGGCCGGCGACGTGCTGATCCTCGTCCGCCGCCGCAAGGCGCTGTTCGAGGAGATCCTGCGCGCGCTCAAGCATCGGAAGATCCCGGTGGCCGGCGCCGACCGCCTGGCGCTCAGCGAGCACATCGTCTTCGACGACCTGCTGGCGGTGGCCCGCTTCGCCCAGTTCCCGGCCGACGAACTGACCCTGGCGGCCCTGCTGCGCAGCCCGTTCTGCAACCTGTCCGACGACGACCTCTACGCCCTGGCGCACGGCCGGGGCGGCGCCAATCTCGCCGGCCTGTTGCAGCGGCGCAGAGGCGAGCGCGCGGTCTGGAGCGCCGCCGCGGGCTTCGCCGACTGGGTGCTCGCAAATCGCGCCCTGCGGCCGTTCGAGTTCTATTCGCGTCTGCTGGCCCTTCGCGACGGGGAAGGACGCTCGATGCGCCGCCGGCTGATGGAGCGGCTGGGGGCCGAAGCGCAGGACGCCCTGGACGAGTTCCTGGCCCAGGTGCTGGCCGCCGAAGGCCGCGGCGTCCACGACCTCGAAAGCCTCGCCGCCACGCTCTCCAGCCTCGACATCACCGTCAAGCGTGAGATGGAGGCCGGCCGCGACGAGGTGCGGGTGATGACCGCCCACGGCGCCAAGGGACTGGAGGCGCCGATCGTCTTCCTGCCCGAGACCACGCTCTCGCGCACCGCCCGCGGCTCGCCCCTGATGCCGACCCCGGCCGGAGGCTTTCTCTGGAGCGCCTCAAAGGCCAGCGATTGCGCCGCCTCGCTGGAGGCCCGCGAATGGCGTGTGAAGAAGGAGGAGGACGAGGCCGCCCGCCTGCTCTACGTCGCCCTGACCCGCGCCCGCGACCGGCTGGTGATCTGCGGCCGCGTCGCGGCCACCGCCAAGGAGGAGAACATCAAGGGCTGGTGGGGCGCGGTGGTCGCCGCCTTCGACCACTCCAGCCTCGCAAGCGAGCGGCGCATCGTGCGCGAAGGCGGCCGCGAGTTCGTCCGCTACGGCGCCGATCCCCAGGCCCTGGGCGCGGCGCAGGCGCCAACTCAGGCGGTCACGATCCTGCCGGCCTGGACTGAGGTCGCTCCGCCCGCCGAGGCCTTCGCCCGCTACGCCTCGCCCTCCCAGCTCGGCGACGACGCCACCGCGCCGGCGACCTCGCCGCTGGTCAAGGTGGCGGGCCTTGGCCGGTTCCGCCGCGGCGATCTGATCCACCGCCTATTGCAGATCCTGCCCGATCTGGCGCCGCCGGAGCGAGCCGACGCGGCGCGCCGCGTACTCTCGCGCGAACGTGATCTGACCGACGACCAGCGCGCCGAGATGACCGCCGCGGCGCTCGGCGTGCTGAACGATCCGCGCTTTTCCGAGGTGTTCGGGCCGGGCAGCCGCGCCGAGGTCTCCATCGCCGGCACGGCCCGCGGCCTGCCGCCGGGCCTGGCCATCTCCGGCCGCATCGACCGGCTGGTGGTGCTGCAAGACCGCGTGCTGGTTGCAGATTTCAAGACCAACCGCCCCTCGCCGGGCCGCATCGAGGACGCCGACCCCGCCTATCTGCGTCAGATGGCGATCTATGCGGCGGTGCTGGAGGATGTGTTCGAGGGTCGCCGGATCGAACCCGCCCTGGTGTGGACCGATGGCCCGAAGCTGATGGCGGTTCCAGAAAACCTGTGGCGCCGGACCCTTGCCGACCTGCACCGTGAAGGTTGATACCGGCGCCCGCCCCGCCTACATCGGCGGATCGAGAGCCGCGGCCAAGCGTTTTCCAGGCCGGGCTATAAGGAGCTTTTCATGAGCACCGTGACGGTCACCGACGAGTCCTTCGACAAAGACGTTCTGCAGGCCTCCAAGCCTGTGCTGGTGGACTTCTGGGCCGAGTGGTGCGGCCCCTGCAAGCAGATCGCACCCGCCCTGGAGCAGATCGCCTCCGAACTGGGCGAACAGGTCACCGTGGCCAAGCTGAACATCGAGGACAGCCCGACGACCCCCTCGCGCTACGGCGTGCGCGGCATCCCGACCATGATGCTGTTCAAGGGCGGCCAGATGGCCTCCATGAAGGTCGGCGCCATGCCCAAGCAGAAGATCGTCGAATGGCTCAACGAGGCCGGCATCTAAGACCCAGCCTTCTTTTCCTCCCCTGCGGAGTGGGGGAGGAAAATCGCGCCAACGCCATAGGCGTTCGCCGACAGCTCCCCCGGCGGGAGAGCATCTTTCCTATATGATCAGGTCGGCCAGGTTTCCGGGCTCATGGCCAGGACTTCGCCGGCGAAGTGCAGTCCGCCGCAGACCAGGATGTGCGGGGCCGGTCCAGGCTGGGCGAGCGCCCGGCGCACCCCCTCCTCGACATCGGCCACCACGTCGACCGTCAGCCCCGCCTCCCTCGCCGCGCGCGCCAGCTCCTCGGCCGGGGCCGCATTGGGGGAATCGAAGGTGGTGGCCAGCACCTGCGGCTTCAGCGCGCCGAACGGCTGGAAGAAACCGAGCGCGTCCTTGCGGGCGAACATGGCGGCGATCAGCACCAGCGGCCGCGGGTCGCGCGCCGTCAGCCGCCCGGCCGCCTCGGCCAGGGCCCGGCCGGCATGGGGATTATGCCCCCCGTCGAGCCAGAGATCGGCGCCCCGCTCGGCCGCCAGCCGCGCCATCGGCCCCTCGGTCAGGCGCTGGAACCGCGCTGGCCACACCGCGCTGGAGACGCCCTTCGCCAGCGCCGCCTCGTCGATGCGTGGGTCGCCGAGCGCCAGGGCCGCGGCCACCGCCAAGCCGGCGTTGGCGAACTGGTAGCCGCCGAACAGGCTGGGCGCGGGCAGGTCGTAGAGGCGCTCCTCCATCTGCACCAGCAGCCGCCCACGCTCTTCCCAGGCGTCGAAGTCGCGGCCCATCAGGGTGACGGGCGCACCGAGCTTGGCGGCCTCCTCCAGGATCACCGCCTCGCCCTCCTCCATCTGGCGGGCGACCACCGCCGGGCGGCCGGCCTTGATGATCCCGGCCTTCTCCCAGGCGATCTTGGAAAGTTCGGGCCCGAGCATCTCCAGATGGTCGTAGTCGACCGGCGTGATGACGCTGACCGCCGGCGCCTCGAAGATGTTGGTGGCGTCGAACCGCCCGCCCAGCCCGACCTCGATGATGCAGAGGTCGGCCGGGGTCTCGGCGAAGGCCTGGATGGCCAGGACCGTCGTGATCTCGAAGAAGCTGATCGGCTGGCCGGCGTTGGCCGCCTCGACCTTGTCGATCAGCTCGTCCATGCGCGCATCGGTGATCAGCGTCCCGGCCACCCGGATCCGCTCGGCGAAGCGCACCAGATGCGGCGAGGTCAGCGCGTGGACCTTCATCCCCGCCGCCTCGGCGATGGCGCGCAGATAGGCGACGGTCGATCCCTTGCCGTTGGTGCCGGCCACATGGATCACCGGCGGCAGCCGCCGTTCGGGATGATCCAGCGCCGCCAGCAGCCGCTCGACGCGGCCGGTCGTCAGGTCGATCAGAGACGGATGATGCGCCCGCAACCGCAGGATCGCCTCGTCCGACGCACGGATGGGATCATACATCTCTAATTCCGCCCCCTCGGCAGGAGGGGGACCACGTAATGGTGGAGGGGGGTGCAGCCGTCGGAGAGGTCGAAGTTCCCCTCAGTCAGCTTTGCTGACAGGTCCCCCAGAGGGGGCGCAATGGCAAGTCTTAAGCGGCTTTCGAACGATTACGCCCCATCATCAGGGTCTTGAGGATCGAGGCCAGCACTTCGCGCATTTCGGCGCGGCTGACCACCCGGTCGATCTGGCCGCGCTCGACCAGGAACTCGGCGCGCTGGAAGCCGGGCGGCAGCACCTCGCGGATGGTCTGCTCGATCACCCGGCGGCCAGCAAAGGCGACCATGGCGTTCGGCTCGGCCAGGTGGATGTCGCCGAGCATCGCGTAGGAGGCCGTCACCCCGCCGGTGGTGGGATCGGTCAGCACCACGATATAAGGCAGGCCCGCGGCCTTGACCTCGTTCAGCGCCAGGGTGGTGCGGGCCATCTGCATCAGGGCGAGCGCCCCTTCCTGCATCCGTGCGCCGCCCGCGGCGGTGAAGATCACGAAGGGCGCCTCGCGCCGGATGGCTTCCTGCGCGGCCTTGATGAAGGCCTCGCCGACGCCGACGCCGAGCGAACCGCCCATGAAGCTGAAGTCCTGGACCGAGACGACGCAGGGCACGCCCTCGATGGTCCCATAGCCCGAGCTCATCGCGTCCTGCGCGCCGCTCGCCTTACGGGCGGCCTTGAGCTTGTCCATGTAGGGCTTGGTGTCGGGGAACTTCAGCGGGTCGTCGACCACGCCCTTGGGCGGCTCGATCTTCTCGTACTGGCCGCCATCGAAGGTGTAGCGCAGGCGCTGCTCGGCGCCGATCCGCATGTGGTGGCCGGACGGCGTGACCCACAGCGCCGCCTCCAGGTCCGAGCGATAGATCATCTCGCCGGTGTCCGGGCACTTCACCCAGAGGTTCTCCGGCGTCTCGCGTTTGGCGACCAGGTTGCGCACGCCGGGCGCGATGCGCGAGAGCCAGCCGCGCCGTTCCTTCGGTCCCTGCGGACCCTTGCCGGGTTTGTCGTTTCGCTGTTCAGCCATCGCCATTCGGATTTCTAAACCGGGCGGCCTTCGACTCGCGCGGAGCGCACAGCCTTAGCCAGGGAATCCACTTTGGAAAGAACCCGCGCGGTCACAGATTCGTTCGCGGCCAAGCCCGCGGCGACCTCTTCGACCAGGGCCGAGCCGACCACCGCCGCGTCCGCGACCCTGGCGATCGCCGCGGCCCGTTCGGGCGTCCGGATGCCGAAACCGACGGCGACCGGCAAGCCCGAGGCGGCGCGCACCCGCTCCACATGCGGGGCGACGGCCGCAGCGTCGGCCTCTTTCACCCCGGTCACTCCGGCGACCGAGACATAGTAGACGAAGCCCGAGGTGCGGGCGACCACCACCGGCAGGCGCTTGTCGTCGGTGGTCGGCGTGGCCAGCCGGATCAGCGACAGTTCGCTGGCGTCCAGGGCGTCGGCCAGGGGCTCGGCCTCCTCAGGCGGGATGTCGACGCAGATCAGACCGTCTACGCCGGCCGCCGCCGCGTCGCGGGCGAAAGCCTCGAAGCCATGGTGCACCAACGGATTGGCGTAGCCCATCATGATGATCGGCGTCGTCTGATCGCCCTTGCGGAACTCGGCCACCGCCGCCAGCGTCTTGCGAAGCGTCATGCCGTTCGCCAGGGCCCGCTGGGCGGCGCGCTGGATCGGCGGCCCCTCGGCCATGGGGTCGGAGAACGGAAAGCCCACCTCGATCAGGTCGGCGCCGGCGGCCGGCAAACCCTTCAGAATCTCCAGCGCCGTGTCGAAGTCGGGATCACCGGCCATCACATAGGCGACGAAGGCGGCCCGGCCCTCAGCCTTCAGGCTGGCGAAGCGGGCGTCGATACGAGCTTTGGTCATTGGGAAACCCTGTGCACGGTCGGACCGTCGGGCTCGACCTTCACTTTGACGACCCCAGTGGCCAGGCCCGCGCCGACCAGCAGCGCCACCGCCGCGATGAGCTGCAAGGCGTACTTCAAGCGGGGCTTGCGAGGCGTCCGCGGCAGGCTCAAATCGTGCGCCCCAGGTGGGCGGCCACGGTCGCCACGTCCTTGTCGCCGCGGCCCGACAGGTTCAGCACCACGATCCCGTCCTTGCCGACCTCCTTCACCACATCGGGCAGGCGCGCCAGGGCGTGGGAGGATTCGATGGCCGGCAGGATGCCCTCCAGCTCGGCCAGCAGCTTGAAGGCGTCCAGCGCCTCCTGGTCGGTGCAGGTCAGGTAGGTGGCGCGGCCGACGTCGTGCAGCCACGAATGCTCCGGCCCGATGCCCGGATAGTCGAGGCCGGCCGAGATCGAATGCGCCTCGGTGATCTGGCCTTCGTCGTCCTGCAGCAGATAGGTCATGTTGCCATGCAGCACGCCGGGGCGACCGCCGTTGATCGCCGCGGCGTGGCGGCCGGTGGACATGCCCTCGCCCGCCGCCTCGACGCCGTAGATGCGCACGCCCTCGTCGTTGAGGAACGGGTGGAACAGGCCGATGGCGTTCGAGCCGCCGCCGACGCAGGCGACCACCGCGTCGGGCAGGCGGCCTTCCATCTCCAGGATCTGCTGCTTGACCTCGGCGCCGATCACCGCCTGGAAATCGCGGACCATCGCCGGATAGGGGTGCATGCCCGCCGCGGTGCCGATCAGGTAATAGGTGTCGTGGACGTTGGTGACCCAGTCGCGCAGGGCCTCGTTCATGGCGTCCTTGAGGGTCGCCGAGCCAGCGGTCACCGCCTCGACCTGGGCGCCCAGCAGGTTCATCCGAAAGACGTTGGGCTTTTGCCGCTCCACATCGACGGCGCCCATATAGACCACGCAAGGCAGGCCGAAGCGGGCGCAGACCGTCGCGGTCGCCACGCCATGCTGGCCGGCCCCGGTCTCGGCGATGATCCGGGTCTTGCCCATCCGCATGGCCAGCAGGATCTGGCCCATGCAGTTGTTGATCTTGTGCGAACCGGTGTGGTTCAGCTCCTCGCGCTTCAGATAGATTTTCGCCCCGCCGTAATGGGCGGTGAGCCGCTCGGCGAAATAGAGCGGGCTGGGGCGGCCGACATAGTGGGTCAGGAAGCTGCGCAGCTCGGCCTGGAACGCCGGATCGGCCTTGGCCGCCGCATAGGCCGCGTCCAGCTCGTGGACCAGCGGCATCAGGGTTTCGGGCACGTAGCGGCCGCCATAGTCGCCGAAGCGGCCGGCGGCGTCCGGATAGGCGGTGTAGTCGTTCGGTTTGGCTGGAGCGTTCACGGATTCTGCAACTTCAAGCGCGGCGGACAGCGTCGAGAAACGCCGTGATCAAGGCCGGGTCCTTTAGTCCGGGACCGCGTTCCACGCCAGAGGAAACGTCCACGATCGGCGCGCCGGACCGCCGGACGGCTTCGCTGACGTTCCAGGGATCGAGCCCCCCGGCCAGCAGCCAGGGCCGGGCGAACCTGCGCCCTTCCAGCAGCGTCCAGTCGAAGGGTTCGCCCAGGCCGCCGGGGCGGTCGGCGTCCTTCGGCGGCTTGGCGTCGAACATCAGGTGTTCGACCACGGGTTCGTAGGCGCCCGCGGCGTCGATGTCCGACCGTTCCGAGACCGGCAGCACCTTGATGACCCCGCACCCCGAGCGCTGGGCCACCTCGCGCGCGCGGCTGGGAGTCTCCTTGCCGTGGAGCTGGATCAGGTCGGGCGACAGGCCCCGGGCGATGGCGTCGACCTCGGCGTCGCTGGGGTCGACCGCCAGGGCGACGATCTTCACGTTCCGCGCCCGCGCCGGCGGGGCCAGTTGCGCGGCCGCCTCCGGGGCGATGTTGCGGGGGCTCTTGCCGAAGAACACGAAGCCCAGGAAGGCCGCATCCCCGTCGAGAGCCGCCGTCACCGCCTCGGGCGTCGACAGTCCGCAGATCTTGGCGCGCACGCTCATGGCCCGGAGTTAGGCCCTGGCGCGCGCCATGCCAACCCCGTTCAGGGCTTGGTCTTCAGAAGGTCCCGGATTTCGGTCAGCAGCGCTTCGCTGGGGGTCGGGGCCTCAGGCTCGGCCGGTTGCGCGCGGCGCATGGCGTTCACGCCCTTGACCAGCATGAAGATCACCCAGGCGACGATCAGGAACTGGATCAGGGTGTTGATGAAGGCGCCATACTGAATGGCGACCAGTTCGCTGGCCGCGGTCGCCGGATCGTCGGGCTTGAGCACGAACTGCAGCTTGGAGAAGTCGATCCCGCCCAGGGCCAGGCCGATCGGCGGCATCACCACCTGATTGACCAGGCTGTCGACGATCTTGTTGAACGCCCCGCCGATGATCACGCCGACGGCCAGGTCGATGACATTGCCGCGGGCGATGAATTCGCGGAACTCGGAGAAGATGCTCATGGCTCACCGTCGAAAGCTGAAGGGCCGCCAGGATCGACCTAGCCGTTCCCTCCGGTCAACTGGAAAGCCAGGGCGGCTCTTCAGTCGGCGTTCAACCGCTCGCGCAGTTCCTTGCCGCTCTTGAAGAAGGGCACGTGCTTGGCGCGCACCTCGACCGCCTCGCCAGTGCGCGGGTTGCGGCCGGCGCGGGCGTCGCGCGAGCGGACCGACAGCGCCCCGAAACCGCGCAGTTCGACCCGGCCGTCCTGTTCCAGGGCCTGGATCATGCGTTCGAGGATCACGCCGACCACACGCTCGATGTCGCGTTGGGTCAGATGCGGGTTTTCCTCCGCCAGACGGGCGATGAGTTCCGACTTGATCATGCCTATTTCCGTGTCCCCGAGCCGCGGGGAGACGGCTCATAGGCGTTCAACCAGAAGCAACACCTTCGCCGAACCGGCGCGCCCTGCCGGTTTCGTCGGAAGCGAGCGGGACCATGGTCGAGTCCGGCTGGATGTTCAAGGCGCAAAGAAGGTTGACGGCCGCCCGCCCCGCCGAACGGCGCGCAAAAGAAAACGGCGGACCGGTTTCCCGATCCGCCGTCAGCTTCAGGCCTTGGCCGTGAGGCTTAGTCCTTGCCGGCCTTCTCGCGAAGGGCCGCGCCGAGGATGTCGCCCAGCGAAGCGCCGGAGTCCGACGAGCCGAACTGCTCGATGGCTTCCTTCTCTTCGGCCATTTCCAGCGACTTGATCGACAGCGAGACGCGACGCGCCGCCTTGTCGATCTGGGTCACCTGCGCATCGACGCGGTCGCCCACGGCGAAGCGTTCCGGACGCTGGTCGGCGCGGTCGCGCGACAGGTCGGACTTGCGGATAAAGGCCGTCATCGGGGCGTCGTCGTCGCCGAACTTGACCTCGATGCCGCCGGTCGTGACCTCGGTCACCGTGACGGTGACGGTCTGGCCGCGACGGTAGGTGTCGCCTTCCATCGGATCGCCGGCCA
>NZ_JAYRST010000098.1:0-10754 GCF_041920015.1 Phenylobacterium sp. | reverse complement strand
CTGCTTTGTGTGCCTCCCCGGCGCCGGGGGGGTGGGGGACCGGCGCCGCGGGGGGCGGGGGCCGCGCGGCTTGCTCTGAGCTTGACCCCGCCCCCTCCACCACCCTGCGGGCGGTCCCCCTCCCCCATAAAATGGGGGAGGAAATCTCCGACAGCGCCATATGCGATAGTCCTCCCCTCGGAGGGAGCTGTCGGCGAAGCCGGGTGAGGAGCTGCTGAGTCAGCAAGCCCCCTTTTCGTCTCGGCGCTTCGCGTTGATCCCACTCTCCCGGGAGGGAGAGGAATCGGTGGGCGTCAGTAGCGGGTGGGGATGATCACCGGCATGTATTCGTAGCCCTTCACGAAGGCCGAGAAGACACGGCGGGGCTCGCCCTGCACCTCGATGGTCGGGAAGCGTTGAAGAATCTCCTCCCAGAGGATCTTGAGCTGGAGTTCGGCCAGGCGGTTGCCGACGCAGCGGTGGATGCCGAAGCCGAAGGACATGTGCTGGCGCGGGCGCTCGCGGTCGATGATGTAGGCGTTCGGGTTCTCGATCACCTCTTCGTCGCGGTTGCCCGAGACGTACCACATGATGACCTTCTCACCCTTCTTCATCTGCTTGCCGCCCAGCTCGAAGTCCTGGGTCAGGGTGCGGCGCATGTGGGCCAGCGGCGTTTGCCAGCGGATGGTCTCCGACACCATCGAGGGGATCAGCGAGGGGTTGTCGTAGAGCTTCTTCCGCTCGGCGGGGTTCTGGTGCAGGGCCAGGACCGAGCCGGACATGGTGTTGCGGGTGGTGTCGTTGCCGCCGACGATCAGCAGGATCAAGTTCCCGAGATATTCCATGCGGTCCATGTTCCGCGTGGCCTCGCCATGGGCGAGCATCGAGATCAGGTCGCCCTTCGGCGGTGCGTTCACCCGCTCGTTCCAGAGCCGCGTGAAGTAGTCCACGCACTCGAACAGCTCCATCTTGCGTTCCTGCTCGACGATTTCGGGATCGGTCGAGGAGAACAGGCCCGATTCCGGCCCAGCGGTGGCCACGTCCGACCAACGGGTCAGCTTACGGCGTTCCTCCCAGGGGAAGTCGAACAGGGTGGCGAGCATCTGGGTGGTCAGTTCGATCGAGACCTTATCCACCCAGTCGAATTCCTCGCCGATCGGCAGGCTGTCGAGGGTGCGCTGGATGCGTTCGCGGATCAGCGGTTCGAGCTGGTGCAGATTGGCCGGCGAGACGATCGGGCTGACGGTCTTGCGCTGGATATCGTGCTTGGGCGGGTCCATGGCGATGAACATCGGCATGGTGAAGTCGTCCTTCTGATCGAAGATCGTGATGGACGGCTCGGACGAGAACACCTCGTGATTGGTGTCGACGGCCATGATGTCGTTGAACTTGGTGACCGACCAGTAGGGGCCGTCCTCGTGGAGGCCTTCCTTGTGGTAGTGGATCGGGTCTTCGTTGCGCAGGCGCTCGAAGTAGGGCCACAGGGTATCGGAGCGGAAGAGCTCCCCGTCGGCCAGGTTGATCTCGTCCAGCGGCATGGCGTAGGCCCGTGCGCGGGCTTCAGCCTTCAGGTCGACGGCGCCGTCGCTCATGGTGATTTCCTCCAAGGGGTCCGGTCGTTTGGGTGACCGTTGTTCACCTGACAATGGCGCCGTCTGGGCGTTTGGGGAAGTTGCTGGCGTGCAACAGAAAATCTGAACTGACAAAACGACCGGTCGTGCGTAAATCGCATTCCTGCGAACACCTGTTTGAACCCGGAGAGCCCATGTCGGCCGACGCCCTGTTTAAGCCTTTTGAATTCAAAGGCCTGCGCCTGAAGAACCGCATCGTCATGGCGCCGATGACGCGCTCGTTCTCGCCGGACGGCGTGGCGACCGAGGAAGTGGCGCAATATTACAAGCGGCGGGCGGATGTGGGCCTGATCGTCTCGGAAGGCACGGGCGTCGACCGTCCGGCCTCGCTGAACGACAAGAACGTGCCGCGTTTTCACGGCGAGAAGGAGCTGGCCGCCTGGAAGCGGGTGATCGACGAGGTGCATGGCGCAGGCGGGGTGATGGCGCCGCAGCTCTGGCACGTCGGCGCCGTGCGCACCCGCGATCCCGAATGGACGCCGCCGGGCCCCTATGACAGCCCGTCCGGCCTCAGCCGCCCCGGCAAGGAATTCGGCGCGCCGATGACCGAGGAGGAGGTCGCCGACGCGGTGCGCGCCTTCGCCGAGGCCGCGGCCAACGCCAAGGCGCTGGGCTTCGACGCCATCGAGCTGCATGGCGCCCACGGCTATCTGATCGACCAGTTCTTCTGGGAAGGCACCAACGTCCGCGAGGACGCCTATGGGGCCAAGGATCTGCCTGGCCGCGCCCGCTTCGCCGCCGACATCCTGAAGGCGGTGCGCAAGGCGGTGGGGCCGGACTATCCGGTCATCATCCGCATCAGCCAGTGGAAGCAGCAGGACTACGAGGTGAAGCTGGCCCAGGACCCGAAGGCGCTGGAGGCCTGGCTGGGCGCGTTGGTCGACGCCGGGGCCGACATCCTGCACTGCTCGCAGCGCAGGTTCTGGGAGCCGGAGTTCGAGGGCTCGGACCTGAACTTCGCCGGCTGGGCCAAGAAGCTGACCGGGGTCCCGACCATCACCGTCGGCTCGGTCGGGCTGTCGGGCGAGTTCATCGCCGCCTTTGCGGGCGAGGGCTCCAAGCCCGCCTCGCTGGACGAACTGCTGCGGCGGCTGGACCGCGGGGACTTCGACCTGGTGGGCGTCGGCCGGGCGCTGCTGCAAGATCCGGAGTGGACGGAAAAGGTGCGTGCGGGCCGGACGGCGGAGTTGAAGAACTTCGAGCGAGAGGCGCTGGCGCGGCTGTATTAGAGGGGTCGCTTCGTCCCTCCTCCTTGTGGGGAGGGACAGATCGCGAAGCGATCGGGGTGGGAGCCGCTGAACCAGCAAGGCCCCACCCGTCTCGCCGCGGTGCGGCGACCCACCCTCCCCATGAAGGGGAGGGAGAAGTTACGCGTTGAAGTTCAGCTTCAGGCCGGGGCGGGGCCAGGTCGCCTTGTAGAGCTTGCCGGTGGAGGACGCCGTGATCCAGGCGGTCTTCATGTCCGGGCCGCCGAAGCAGATGTTGGTGACGATGAGGTCGGGCACGGGATAGTGCTCGATCGTTCCGTTCGGGTCGAAGGCGGTGATCCCGCCGTTGAGGATGGTGGCGACGCAGACCTTGCCGCCGGCCTCGACCGCCAGGCTGTCGAGGAACTGCACCCCTTGCAGGTTATGGACGGCGCGACCGGCGGCGAAACCGGCCGGCGGGCCGAGCACGCCCGGCTCTTCCACATCGAAGGCCCAGAGGCGGCCGAGTTGGGTGTCGGCGAGATAGACGGTCTTTTCATCGGGCGAGAGGCCGACGCCGTTGGGCGAGATCAGGTGGTCGCGCTGGCGGCTCACGTGGCTGCCGTCGATCCTGGCGTAGTAGAGCGCGCCGAACTTGCGGCCCTCCGGCGTGCCGCAACCGTGGTCGGAGAACCAGAAGCCGCCTTGCTTGTCGAACACCAGGTCGTTGGGTCCGACGAACGGGCGGCCATCGCACTCGCTGTAGAGCGTGGTCAGCTCGCCGGTCGCAAGGTCGTAGCGCTGGATATAGCCGCCGGTGTGGGACGGCGGGGTCGGCCCCGGAATGGTCAGGCCGTCCTGCTCGGGCCAGGTGAACGAGCCGCCGTTGTTGGTGATGTAGATCGCCCCGTCCGGGCCGATGGCCGCGCCGTTGGGGCCGCCGCCGGTCTCGACCACCGTCTCCTTGCGCCCGTCGGGATGGATGCGGGTCAGCCGCTGGCCCTTGATCTCGGTGAGGATCACCGAGCCGTCGTTCATGGCGATGGGGCCTTCGGGAAATTCGAGTCCCTCGGCGACGAGTTGAATGTCCATGGTCACGGGTTCCCTCCGGATTCGCCGCTCGCAGCGGCGGCGTTCGGGGCGACTATGGACGGATCAGCGGCGTTCCAAAACCCGGATCTTAAACGCGTGTTCGTCGCCTTCGCCGGCGGGATAGTCCTGGCTGCGGACCTCGGTCCAGCGGCTCTCGTCGATGGAGGAAAGGGTGACGTCGCCTTCGACCTCCGCGTCGACCTCGGTGAGGTAGATGCGCTGGGCGCGGGCCAGGGCCAGTTCGAACAGCGAGGCCCCGCCGATGACGCAGACCTCGCCCGCGCCGTCCTCGGCGGCCTGTTCGCGGGCGATGGAGAGCGCCTCGCTGAAATTGTCGCAGACCACCGCGCCCTTGGCCTCGAACGAGCCGTCGCGGCTCAGCACGATGTTGGTGCGGCCGGGCAAGGGCTTTTTGGGCAGGCTCTCCCAGGTCTTGCGGCCCATGATGACCGGCTTGCCCATGGTCACGGCGCGGAAGTTGGCGAGGTCGGTCTTGAGCCGCCAGGGTAGGGTTCCATCCTTGCCGATGACGCCGTTGCGGTCGCGGGCGATGGGGCCGGCGGTGAGGATGGGGGTGCTCATGGCCCGCTCAATAGCAGACTCGTCAGGCCGGAGTCCGGGACCGCTCGCCCAGCTCGATGACGGCGCGCAGGCCCGGATGGGCGTCCTCCAGTTCAAGGGCGCCGCCGTGCAGCTTGGCGCAGGCCGCGGCGATGGCCAGGCCCAGGCCGCCGCCGGGCCTGGAGCGCGCCTCGTCCAGCCGCACGAAGCGTTCGCGCACCCGGCCGCGATGCTCGGCGGGGATGCCGGGGCCGGTGTCGGAGACGACGATGCGGACGCGGCCGTCGGCGTCTTCCAGCGTCAGGCGGACGAACGCGCCCGAGCCGGCGTGGTGGGCGGCGTTGTGGAGCAGGTTGCCGACCGCTTGGCGCAGGATCAGCTCGTGGCCTCTGATGACCAGCGGCGGGCGCGGGGCGGGCGGGACGAAGGTCTGGCCGGCGTCCTCGATCACCGGGCCGAACAGCTCGCCCACCTCGGCGACCAGGGCGGCGAGGTCGACGGGGGCCATCATATCGCGTGACAGGCCCGCCTCGGCGCGGGCGATGTCCATCAGGGCCGAGAGGGTGGAGAGGGCGCGGTCGGCCTCGCCGTGGGCCTGCTCGATGGCGTCGAGGCGCTGGGGTTCGGCCACCTGCGGATCGAGGGCGCGGGCGAGGTCGGCGCGCATGCGGGTCAGCGGGGAGCGCAGGTCGTGGGCCAGGCTGTCGGTGACGGTGCGCATGCCGGTCATCAGTTCCTCGATCCGGTCGAGCATGCCGTTCATCGCTTCGCCCAGGCGGTCGAAGACGTCGCCCTTCGGATGGGTCTCGGTGCGGGCGGAAAGGTCGCCGCCGGCGATGCGGCCCGCTGTGGCGGCCAGGGTCTCCATGCGGTTGAGCAGCAGGCGGTTGAACCAGACGGCGGCCAGCAGCACAGCGCCGATGGCCGCGATCAGCGAGACCGCGGCGCTGGCGACCAGGGCGCGGCGGAAGGCGAGCCGCTCTCCGATGTCCTCGTAGACCACCAGGGTCCCGCCGGTGGAGAGCGGCTGGACCAGGACGCGCCAGGGCGAGGCGCGGCCCTCGCTGGCGATGCGCATGCGCGCCGCGCCCTGGGCGGGCAGGTCGTCGGCCGGGGCCAGGCGCGCCCCGCCCAGCAGGCGCCCGTCGGCGGCGTAGAGCGCGTAGCGGAAGGCGCCGCCGGGATCGGTCCGCTCGCGCAGGTCGAGGGCGCGGGCGAGGGGGGCGATCCCCTCCTCGTGGGCGAAAGCGACGAAATAGTCGCGGGCGGCCTCGGCGACCTCGCGCTGGCGCTTGCCGATGATCGCTTCGCCCACCTGGTCGACCATGGCCAGGCCGACACCCAAGGCGGTGAGCGCCACCGCCAGCAGCATGAAGAACACCGCGCGCGGCCGCAGGCGCGAGCCCGGCGGCCTCATGGCTCGGTCGACAGGCGATAGCCCGTGCCGCGCAGGGTATGGAGCAGGGGCGAGGCGAAGCCCTCGTCGATCTTCTTGCGCAGGCGGCTGATGTGGGTGTCGACGACGCTGGTGTGGGGATCGAAGCGGTAATCCCAGACCTGTTCGAGCAGCATGGTGCGGGTGACGACCCGGTCCTTGTGGCGCAGCAGGTACTCCAGCAGCTTGAACTCGCGCGGGAGCAGGTCGAGGGCGCGGCCGGCGCGGCTGACGCGGCGCGAGAGCAGGTCGACCACGAGGTCGCCGCAGGCGAGCTTGGTCTCGACCTCGGCGGCCGGGCGGCGGCGCATGAGGTTTTCCAGCCGCGCCGAAAGCTCTGAATAGCCGAAGGGCTTGGTGAGGTAGTCGTCGCCGCCGGCTCGCAGGCCCTTCACCCGCTCGTCCAGGTGGCTGAGGGCCGAGAGGATGATGATCGGCGTCTCCACGCCGGCAGCGCGCAGGGCCTTGATGACGCTGAGGCCGTCGAGGCCGGGGAGCATACGATCCATGACGATGGCGTCGAAGGGCTCGCCCGACGCGGCGTAGAGGCCGTCGCGCCCGTCGGCCACATGTTCGGCGGTGTAGCCTTCCTCGCGAAGGCCCTTGAGGATGTAGTCGGCGGTCTCGGCGTCGTCTTCGACCAGCAGGATGCGGCGGCTCATGGGCGCAGGTCCATATTGCTCGCCGTGAAGATGGCGTGCTTTCGCCTTTCGACCAAGGTGAGCGGGCGGCCCTGGGAGATGGAGGCCGCCCGCTCGCGGGCCCGGGGAACCGTCGGGCGCCGGTTTTTTGAGCCGGAGCGGCTCAGCCCTTGGCGACGCAGGCCTTCACGAAGTCGGCTTCTTTGCCGGTGTGGGTCTTCTGGTCCTTCCACGACTTTTCGCAGGCGGCGCGCTTGGCGTTCATGTCGACCTTGGCCGTGGCGGCGGGCTTGGCGGCGGTCATCGGCTTGGCGGCCGGGGCAGGGGCGGCGGCGAAGGCCGAGCCGGCGGCGAGGGCCAGGACCAGGGCGGCGGGGGCGATGAGATTGCGCATTCTTGCTCTCCGTTGAGGGGCGCCGGATCGTTCCGGGCCAGGAGAGCAGACCGCACGGACCCCTCGGGCCTACGTCGGCGGACTCGCAATTTTGTAAGGTTCAGACCGCGATCGGGGCTTGGATCTTATCGTGCGCCTTGTAGCCGCGCAGCTTGAAGTCCTCGTATTCGAACGCGAACAGGTCGCGCTTGTCGGCGATCTCCATCACCGGCAGCGGCAGGGGCTGGCGGGTCAGTTGCTCGCGGGCCTGATCGAGATGGTTCAGATAGAGGTGCGCATCGCCCAGGGTGTGAACGAACTCGCCCGGCTCCAGCCCCGTCACCTTGGCGACCATCATGGTCAGCAGGGCGTAGGAGGCGATGTTGAACGGTACGCCGAGGAAGGCGTCGGCCGAGCGCTGGTAGAGCTGGCAGGACAGCTTCCCCTCGGCCACGAAGAACTGGAACAGGCAGTGGCAGGGCGGCAGGGCCATGTCGTCGACATCGGCCGGATTCCAGGCCGAAACGATGTGACGGCGCGAGTCGGGCATGGTCTTCAGCCCCTCGACCACCCCTGCAATCTGGTCGATCACCCGGCCGTCGGGCGCGGTCCACGAACGCCATTGCTTGCCGTAGACGGGACCGAGTTCGCCCTGCTCGTCGGCCCATTCGTCCCAGATGCTGACGCCGCGCTCCTGCAGCCAGCGGACATTGGTGTCGCCGCGCAGGAACCACAGCAGTTCGAGGATGATCGACTTGCGGTGCAGCTTCTTGGTGGTCAGCAGGGGAAAGCCCCGGGCCAGGTCGAAACGCATCTGGCGGCCGAACACGCCGAGCGTGCCGGTGCCGGTGCGGTCGCCGCGCTGCACGCCATTGGCCAGGATGTCGGCCAGCAGGTCGAGATACTGCTGCTCGGGATGAGCGGCGGCGCTGTTTCCGGCAATGGCGACATGAGCGTTCATCAGGGTCAGAGTGTGCCGATTCGGAAGCGGCGCGGGAATGGCGCCGTTCGGCTTCTCCACAAGCGACGTCAGGGGCTGTGCATGAAGAAAATTCTGGGCGTGGCGGCTTTGGCGCTCGGCCTGCTCGCGGGGGCCGCCCAGGCCGCCGAGGACCGCCGGGTGGTGCTGGTGACGCTGGACGGGATGCGCTGGCAGGAGGTGTTCCGCGGCGCCGATCCGGTCTTGGCGGTCGATCCCGCCATCGTCGAGGACCGGCCGGGGATCAAGGCGGCGTTCCTCGACCCCGCTGATCGCAAGCGCGCGCTGATGCCGTTCCTGCATGACGTGGTGGCGGCCCAGGGGGTGTTGGTCGGCGACCGCGACCACGGATCGTGCGCGCGGGTGACGAACGACAAGTTCTTTTCCTATCCCGGCTATAACGAGATCCTGACCGGGCGTCCGGACCCGAGGATCGTCAGCAACGACCCGATTCCCAATCCGAACGTCAGTTTCCTGGAATGGCTGGACGGGCGGCCGGGCTATCGCGGCAAGGTCGCGGCCTTCGGATCCTGGGGCGTGTTCACCGCGATCCTGAATACGGGGCGCAGCAAGGTTCCGCTCAACGCCGGTTTCATGACGCCCAAGCCGCACGGCGCCTTCGAGGCCGCGCTGGGGCGGCTGCAGGACCAGAGCCCGCGACTGTGGTCGACGGTGCGGTTCGACGCCTTCACCCACAACTATGCGCTGGAGGCGATCCGCCGCGATCGGCCCAAGGTGGTCTACATCGCCTATGGCGAGACCGACGACTTCGCCCATGACGGCCAGTACGGACACATGCTGGAGGCCGCCCACCGCACCGACGGCTTCCTGCGCGAGCTGTGGAGCGCCCTGCAGGCCGACAAGGCCTATGCCGGCAAGACCACGCTGATCATCACCACCGATCACGGCCGCGGCGACGGTTCAAAGCCGAACGACTGGAAGGGCCATGGGGCGGTGATCTGGCCGGCCTCGGACCAGACCTGGCTGGCGGCGATCGGTCCGGGCGTGAAGAGGGGTGTGGCGAAGCTGGACGACTGCGCCGGCGCCAACCAGGTGGCGGCCACGGCGCTGCAGGCGCTGGGCCTGGACTGGCGGGCCTTCGATCCGCAGGCCGGCGCCCCGCTGGCGCTGTTCACGCGGTAGGCCATCGACGGCGTGCGCCATCGGTGCGATCTTTACGGGCAGCGCAGCGTGGCGCGACAGGCGAGGAGCGCGACCATGATTCAGAGCATCGCCGCGGCCGCCGCGATCCTGCTGTTTTCGGCCGCCTCGGCGGCGCAGGCCGCCAGCGATGCGGCGCCGGCCGCGAAGGCGGCCGAAACATCCGCGCCGGGCAAGGGCAAGCCGAACAAGGACAAGGTCGTCTGCCGCGTGGAGACGCCGGCGGGCAGCCGTCTGGGCAAGCGCGTCTGCATGACCCTGGCCGAGCGTGAGCGGCAGGAAGAGGAAGCCACCAAGGGTTTTGGCGAAATGCAGAGGGTCGTGAACACGACCTTCAGCAAGGGAAACTAGCGCTTCAGCCCGAGAAGCCGCCGTCCTCGAGGAAGGCGCGTTCGTCCGGCGTGGTTTCCCGGCCCAGGCAGGCGTTGCGGTGGGGGAAGCGGCCGAAGCGGTCGATGATGTCCCAATGGACCTTGGCCCAGTGGAGGGAGTCGGCGTCGCCGGTCTCGTCCTTCAGCAGGCCGAAGAGGCGCATGGATTCGTCCTGGTCGGCGAGATCTTCGCCATGCTCGAAGGGCAGGTAGAAGAAGCGGCGCAGCAGGGGCTCGACCTCTCGGTCGTGGCCGCGGGCCACGGCGGCGACAGCGATGGCGCGGGCCTTGGGATCGGTGGCGAAGGCGTGGGCCGAGCCGCGGTAGAGATTGCGGGGGAACTGGTCGAGCAGGATGAGCAGGGCGAGCGCGCCCTCCGCCGTGGCCGCCCAGCCATCATACTCGCCGCGGGCCGCGGCGTGATGGACGGGCTCGAATTTCAGCGCGATGGCCTGGTCGAACCGGTCGCTCTTGGCGAACCACTTTTCAGGGCCGGCCGAGCGCCAGAAGCCGATCACGTCCTGCGGTGTCGCCGCCATCTTCCGCCCTCCGAACAAGAGCTTCTATGTCGGACGTGGCGTGCGGGGGCGCAAGGCGCGAAAAACCGCGCGGATTTCGCGGCGATATCGCCGCATTCATCCAGCGCCGCCTTGACCTCCGTGCAAAATTCCTCTCCATAGCCCGGCCTTTGCTGCGGCGCCGTTGCGCGGAGCCGCGCCCGCCTTCGACTTCAGGAGTATGATCATGCGCGTCTATTACGACCGCGACGCCGACCTCGCCCGCATCCTGGACAAGAAGATCGCGATCGTAGGCTATGGCAGCCAAGGTCGCGCCCACGCCCTGAACCTCAAGGATTCGGGCGTGAAGGACGTCGTCGTAGCCCTGCGCCCCGGTTCGGCCACCGCCAAGAAGGTGGAAGCCGACGGCCTGAAGGTGCTGTCGGTCGCCGAGGCCGCCGCCTGGGCCGACATGATCATGGTGCTGGCGCCGGACGAACTGCAACGCGGCATCTACAATTCCGAGATCGCGCCGAACATCAAGGATGGCGCGGCCCTGCTGTTCGCCCACGGCCTGAACGTGCACTTCAACCTGATCGAGCCCAAGGACACCATCGACGTGCTGATGGTCGCGCCGAAGGGCCCGGGCCATACCGTGCGCGGCGAGTACCAGAAGGGCGGCGGCGTGCCGTGCCTGATCGCCATCCATCACAACGCCACCGGCAACGCCCTCGACCTCGGCCTGGCCTACGCCTCGGCCATCGGCGGCGGCCGCTCGGGCGTGATCGAGACCACCTTCCGTGAAGAGTGCGAGACCGACCTGTTCGGCGAACAGGCCGTGCTGTGC
>NZ_JAYRST010000097.1:0-10811 GCF_041920015.1 Phenylobacterium sp. | reverse complement strand
TTCGCAGCTTCTCCAGCAGGTCGCGCACCTGGTCGTAGGTCAGGAACCGCACGATCTGCGGCCTGGCCGCCTCGAAGGTGATCGGCTGCTCCAGCCGCTTGTCCTCGACCTTCAGGATCGCCCAGCCGCCCTCGATGGCGAAGGGGCCGACGATGTCGCCGGCCTTGGCGCCCTTCAGGTTGGCGGCATAGGCTTCGGGCATCACGTCGGTGGTGAAATAGCCGAGGTCGCCGCCGTTGAACCGGGTCGCCGCGTCGGTGGAGCGCTCCATGGCCAGGGCCTCGAACGAGGCGCCGGTCGAGATCAGCTTGGCGACCGCCTGAGCTTCGGCCTCCGTGGCCACCACGATCTGGCGGGCGCGGAACTCCTCCGACTGCTTGGCCAGCTTGAGCTGCTCCTGGTAGAGCCCGCGGATGGCGTTGTCGGTGACTGCGTCGGTCACCACGCTCTCGACCAGCATGTCGCCCAGGATGCGCTCGCGCGCGGCGGCCAGCCGCTTCTCGGCGGCCGGCTCCTTGTCCAGCTTGCGCTTGATCGCCTCGGTCGCCAGCAGCTTCTGGTCGACCACCTCGTCCAGCACCCGGCGGAAGAGGTCGGAGGAGACGTCCAGCGGCTCCCCCTCGCCGATCAGGCCCTGGGCCACCGCCTCGCGCTTGACGTCGGAGGCCCAGACCGTCGCGCCGTCCACCTTGGCGACGGCGGTGTCGCCGGGCTGCGGCGCGGCGTCCGTGCCGCCCCGGTCGCCGCACCCGGCCAGGGCCAGGGCGGCCGCGATGACGACCCCGGCCAGCGCCAGGCCGTTCGGGATGCGGCGGATAGTCGGTTTCGTCATGTTCGACGCACCTCGAATGCGAGAAAGAGCCCGCAGGTCCTCGCCCGTCCCTAGCCAACTCGGCGCGGGGATGCAAAGGTCGCGCCCGATCAAAGGCCCCGGGGACCGGATAACTGCCCCGTCGGCATCATTTCTGGAGGAATTATTTCATGACGCGGGAAGCCGTAATCGTTTCGTACGCCCGGACGGGCCTGGCCAAGTCGGGTCGCGGGGGCTTCAACATGACCCCGACCGTCACCATGGCCGCCCATGCGGTCAAGACGGCGGTCGAACGGGCCGGCGTCGACAAGGCCGCCGTCGAAGACGTGATCCTCGGCAATGTCGCCCACGGCTCCGGCAACCTCGGCCGCCAGGCCGCGCTGCTGGCGGGCCTGCCGATCACCACCTCGGGCGTGACCGTCAACCGCTTCTGCTCCTCGGGTCTGCAGACCATCGCCACCGCCGCCAACTACATCCGTAACGACGGCGCGGACGTCGCGGTCGGCGCCGGCGTGGAATCGCTGTCCTTCCCGGGCGGCGGCGCGGGCGGCTCGGATAATATCGACAAGAACCTGATCGCTCAGTATCCGGCGATCTTCATGCCGATGATCGACACCGCCGACATCGTCGCCGAACGCTACAACGTCAGCCGCGAGGCCCAGGACGAATACAGCCTGGAAAGCCAGAAGCGCATGGCCGCCGCTCAGCAGGCCGGCAAGTACAAGGACGAGATCGTCCCGCTCGCGACCAAGATGAAGGTCGTGAACAAGGAAACCAAGGAAGAGAGCATCGTCGACTACGTGGTCGACCGTGACGAGTGCAACCGTCCCGACACCACCATCGAAGGCCTGCGCAAGCTGCAGCCGGTTCGCGGCGAGGGCAAGTTCATCACCGCCGGCAACGCCAGCCAGCTCTCCGACGGCGCCGCCGCCGTGGTGCTGATGGAAGCCAAGGCCGCCTCCAAGGCCGGTCTCGAGCCGCTCGGCGCCTTCCGCGGCTGGGCCGTCGCCGGCTGCGCCCCCGACGAGATGGGCATCGGCCCGGTCTTCGCCGTTCCGCGCCTGCTGGAACGTCACGGCCTGAAGATCGACGACATCGATCTGTGGGAGCTGAACGAAGCCTTCGCCAGCCAGTGCCTCTACTCGCGCGACAAGCTCGGCATCGACCCGGAAAAGTACAACGTCAACGGCGGCTCCATCGCCATCGGCCACCCCTACGGCATGACCGGCGCCCGCCTGACCGGCCACATCCTGCTGGAAGGCAAGCGCCGCGGCGCCAAGTGGGGCGTCGTGACCATGTGCATCGGCGGCGGCATGGGCGCCGCTGGCCTGATTGAAATCTACTGATTTCATTCAGGCCGCCCGTCGGCGCCCATCACTCGAAAGAGCCCGAAACCGCTCCTGTCAGTTTCGGGGGGCGCCGCGGGCCTGATTGAAATCTACCAAGACCTGAGAACCACCCCATCCCCCGCTCATCCCGGCGAAGGCCGGGACCCAAGCTGAATTTCAGCCTGAGCGGGGGATGGGTTCTATCCCTGTATTCTTCGCGAGCGGCCCCTAAGGCACGCTCCACGTCGGCGGCGCCGACAACCTGATCTCGTGAAGTTGAAGACCCGCTTGGGTCCCGGCCTTCGCCGGGATGAGCGGTCGCCTCACCCCTCCGCCATCCAGGCCGCGACATCCCGCTGCGCATGCAGCACGCGCCAGACATCGATCGCGTCGGGGCGTTCCACATAGAAGACGAGATAGGGATAGCGCCGCACTTTCCAGCTTCTCAGCCCGGGCAGGGCGAGTTCATGTGCATAGCGCGGCGATCCCGCCCCTGGCTGGCGGGAGATCGCGCCATAGGCCGCCTCCAGCCCATCGATGAAGCCCAAAGCGACCCGCATTCCGGCTTCCTGCACATAGTAATCCACCGCCGCCTGGACATCGCCGACAGCAGCCGCGCGCGGCACGACCGGCTTTGAGCTCATCCTTTCCCGCGGCCGCGAACGCGGTCACGCAGCGCGTCGAAATAAGCCCCGTCCGCCGCCGGCCCGGCCGGCGAGGCGGCCCCTTCCAGCAACAGCGCCTTCAAGCGCTGGCGGTCCTGGTCCTTGCGGATCAGTTCGCGCACATATTCGCTGCTGGTCCCATAGCCGCGCCCGACCACCTGCTCGTCGACGAAGGCCTTGAGCGCTTCGGGCAGGGAGATGTTCATGGTGCTCATGGCCCGAGCCTACTCCGATGGCAAAATTTGGCAAATATCTCCGCCACTCGCCGTATCCGGTCGCCTTGCCTGTCGCCCTCGCCGCGTTGACACTGGCATAGGCGCTGCTTAAGTCTCGCCCGCCCTGAAAAGAGCGGAATTTCCGGGCAGGCGAGCAGGCCAGACAGGTCCCGCCGGGCCCCTCCCGCAATCCGGAACGACTTCCCTTGAGCATCTTCCAACGCTTCTTCGGCTCTTCCAACGACCGCAAGGTCAAGACGCTCATCGCGCGGGTCGGCAAGATCAACGCGCTCGAACCGAAGATGCAGGCGCTCTCCGACGCCGAACTTCGCGCCAAGACCCAGGAGTTCAAGGACCGCCTGGCCGCCGGCGAAACCCTCGACCAGATCCTCGAAGAAGCCTTCGCCGTGGTGCGCGAGGCTTCCAAGCGGGTGCTGGGCCAGCGCCACTTCGACGTCCAGCTCGTCGGCGGCATGGTCCTCCACCAGGGCGGCATCGCCGAGATGCGGACCGGCGAAGGCAAGACCCTGGTCGCCACCGCGCCTACCTATCTGAACGCCCTGGCCGGCAAGGGCGTCCACGTCATCACCGTCAACGACTACCTGGCCCAGCTGCACGGCGACTGGATGGCCCAGGTCTACGGCTTCCTCGGCCTCTCGACCGGCGTCATCGTGCACGGCCTTAGCCAGAACCAGCGCCAGGCCGCCTACCGCGCCGACATCACCTACGGCACCAACAACGAGTTCGGCTTCGACTATCTGCGCGACAACCTGGTCTACGACGCCGGCGAGATGGTCCAGCGCGGCCACAACTTCGTCATCGTCGACGAAGTCGACTCCATCCTGATCGACGAAGCCCGCACCCCGCTCATCATCTCCGGCCCGACCGAGGACCGCAGCGAGCTCTACAAGACCATCGATCTGGTCATCAAAGAGCTGATCAAGGACCCGACCACCTTCGACCACGACGAGAAGCAGCGCCAGGTCATCCTGACCGAGGAGGGCTCGGAGACCGTCGAGGAGATGCTGGTGGCCGGCGGCCATCTCGACCCCGATTCCGCCGGGCTCTACGACGCGGCCAACGTCTCCATCGTCCACCACGTCAACCAAGCCCTACGCGCCAACGTGCTCTACACGCGCGAGAAGGACTACATCGTCCGCGACGGCGAGGTGATCCTGATCGACGAGTTCACCGGCCGCATGATGCAGGGCCGCCGCCTGTCTGAGGGCCTGCACCAGGCCATCGAGGCCAAGGAAGGCGCCCATATCCAGCCCGAGAACCAGACCCTGGCCTCGGTCACCATCCAGAACTACTTCCGCCTCTACACCAAGCTCTCGGGCATGACCGGCACCGCCGCCACCGAGGCCCAGGAATTCGCCGACATCTACAAGATGGAGGTGGTCGAGATCCCGACCAACCGTCCGGTCGCCCGCATCGACGACGACGACGAGGTCTATCGCACCGCCGAGGAAAAGAACCGCGCGATCATCAAGCAGATCGAGGAATGCTACGTGCGCGGCCAGCCGATCCTGGTCGGCACCGTCTCGATCGAGAAGTCCGAGCAGCTCTCCGATCTCCTGAAGGCCCACAAGTTCGAGGTCGGCGGCAAGAGGCAGACCGGCGTCCCGCACAACGTCCTCAACGCGCGCTACCACGAGCAGGAAGCCATGATCGTCGCCGACGCCGGCGTGCCCGGCGCGGTGACCATCGCCACCAACATGGCCGGCCGCGGCACCGACATCCAGCTCGGCGGCAACATCGACATCCGCGTGCTGAAGTGGCGCGAGGAGCAGAAGGGCCTGGGCATCGAGGTCACGCCCGAGGCCGCCGCCGAAGAGCGCCAGCGCATCGAGAGCGAGACCAAGGCCCTGAAGGAACAGGCCCTGGGCGCCGGCGGCCTCTACGTGCTCGGCACCGAGCGTCACGAGAGCCGCCGCATCGACAACCAGCTCCGCGGCCGGACCGGCCGCCAGGGCGACCCTGGCCAGTCGAAGTTCTTCCTGTCCTGCGAGGACGACCTCCTGCGCATCTTCGCCGGCGAGCGGCTGGACGCGATCATGCGCACCTTCGGCGTCCAGGACGGCGAGGCGATCACCCACAAGTGGCTGAACGCGGCCATCGAGAAGGCCCAGAAGCGCGTCGAGCAGCGCAACTACGAAATCCGCAAGAACCTGCTGAAGTACGACGACGTCGTGAACGACCAGCGCAAGGCGGTGTTCGAGCAGCGCGCCGAGTTCATGACCGCCGCCGACCTCTCGGAAATCATCACCGAGATGCGCCAGGACACGGTCGCCGACCTGGTCGAGCGCCACCTGCCGCCCAAGGCCTATGCCGAGCAGTGGGACATCGCCGGCCTCGCCGAGCGCGTGCAGGAGCTGCTGGGCCTCGACCTGCCGCTGGCCGCCTGGGCCGCCGAGGACGGCATCGCCAACGAAGAGATCCAGGAGCGCCTGCAGGCCGCCGCCGAGGCGCGCGCCGCCGAGCGCGAGCGCCTCATCAGCCCCGAGCAGATGCGCGGCCTGGAAAAGAATTTCCTGCTGCAGATGATCGACATGCAGTGGCGCGAGCACCTGATGCACCTCGACCACCTGCGCAATGTCATCGGCCTGCGCGGCTACGGCCAGCGCGACCCGCTGAACGAGTACAAGACCGAGGCCTTCTCGCTGTTCGAAAAGCTGCTGGTCGACCTGCGCCAGAACGTGACCCGCTGGCTGATGACGGTCGAGTTCCAGTTCGCCGAGCCCGAGCCGGTCTCGCCCCTGGCCGGCCTCACCGAAATCCACATGGACCCGCTGACCGGCGAGAACGCGGCCCTGATGGGCGCCCTGCCCGACGGCCTCTCGGCCGAACAGCGCGAGGCCCTGCCGATCACCGCCCTGCCGGACGGCTGGGAGAACACCGGCCGCAACGCCGCCTGCCCCTGCGGTTCGGGCAAGAAATTCAAGCACTGCCACGGCGCGCTCGTCTAAGGCGATGTCGGACTACGTCCTGAAGGTCGACGGCTTCTGCCCGGTCTGCGAGCAGGCCGCGACCTTCGCCTCCAAGGACGAATGGCTGCGCGATCACTTCCTCTGCCAATCGTGCGGATCGCAGCCGCGCGAACGGGCGCTGTTCTCTGTCCTGACCCAGCTACGCCCCGACTGGCGGGCCCTGACCATCCACGAGAGTTCGCCCGGCACCGCCGCCAGCCGCCGCCTGGCCGATCAGGCGCGCGGCTACCTGCCCAGCCAGTACGACCGGTCGATCCCCTGGGGTTCGATCCACCCGAACGGGCGCTGGCGCTCCGAGGACCTCGAGCGCCAGACCTTCGCCGACGAGAGCTTCGACCTGGTCATCACCCAGGACGTCATGGAGCACGTCTTCGCCCCCGACCTGGCGGTGCGCGAGATCGCCCGCACCCTGAAGCCGGGCGGCATGCACATCTGCACCGTGCCGATCGTCAACAAGGAAAAGCCCTCGGTCCGCCGCGCCCGCCGCCGCCCCGACGGCTCGGTGGAACACCTGTTGCCGCCGTCCTATCACGGCGATCCAATGAGCCCGGATGGAGTGCTGGTCACCATCGACTGGGGCTACGACATCGCCGCCTACTGGGACGCCGCCAGCGGCCTGACCACCACCATCTGGACCATAGAGGACCTGGGGCGCGGCATTAGGGCTGAATATATCGAGGTGCTGGTCTCGCGAAAGGCGGGCCTGCCCGACCTCTCGGGCGATGCGCCGCCGGCCGCGCCGCCCGCCCGGCGCGGCGGCCTGCTCGGCAAGCTGTTCGGCTGATCGCCGGCGCCGACAGCATATAGGTTCCAGCCGGCCGCCACGCGCCCTGTGATCGCGTCCGCCAGAGTGTGATCCGTTTAGATAGAAACGGATCATGCTCAAGACTCTTTGAATTTAGAGCATTTTCTGCGCCGAACCGGCAGCCACTTCGGCGGAAAATGCTCTAGACGGCGGCCCGGCCGATGACGTCTTCGGCGTCCCGCAGGCGCGCCCTCGCCGCAGATCGAGGGACACGCGCAGGCTCCGGAGGACGCCGCGCCAGGGGCGGCCGGCCAGATCTCGTCAGTCGCCCTTCTTCTTCTCGCCGGGCGTGATCACCCCGTCGCCATCGCCATCCTGCTCGGCGAACGCGCGCTGGCCGGAGACGTCGAACTCGGCCGGCGAGATCCCGCCGCTCTTGTCCCTGTCCAGCACGCCGAAGCGCACATGCGCCTGGCGGATCTGGCGCACGCGCTCTTCTTCCTTGCGCTCGGCGCTATCGCTCGAGGCCGCGAGCTGCGCCTCCAGCCGGTCCTGGTACTCGCCGACATATTCGGCTTCCGAGAGCTGGCCGTCCTTGTCGACGTCGGTGGCGGCGAAGCGCTGGCCGCGCGCGGTCTTGAACTCCTCCGGCGTCACCTTGCCGTCCTTGTCGAGGTCGTAGTCGGTGATGAAGGCCGAATGCCCGTGCGGCGCGGCATGGGCCGAGGCCGCGCCCATGGCCAGCAGGGCGGCGGTCAGGGCGAGCGGCAGGCGAAGACTGGTCATGATCTATTCCGTGGCTTCGAAGGTCAGGGTGTAGGAGTAGCTGCGATAGGGGGTCTCGGCGCCCGCCGGCGCCTCGGTGCGGTGACGGATCAGCGCCAGATAGGTCCCCGCGTCCGGCGGCGTGATCGAGAAGCCGCCGGCCTTGTCGGTGGTGATCTGACCGCCCACCTGCTTCTTGCCGTCATAGGTCCCGGCGCTGCGGAACACCTCGACGTGGGCGCCAGCCACCGGCTTGCCATCGAACAGCAGCTCGAACTTCGCCGGCTGGCCGGCGAAGATTTCGCTGGGATGGGTCAGCGGCCTCAGCTCCAGCCCCTTGCCGGTCGCCGCCAGGGCGTCGGGCGAGGGTGCGCCGCGGGTCACATAGACCTCGGCCAGGGTCATGCTCTGCACGTCCACCAGTTGCGCGTCGGCCGGTTTGTCCCGGCCCTCGCCGATCACCCATTCACCCTTGGCGTTGCGGTACATCTTGCCCTTGCGGCCGAAGCGCTCGCCCGACGAGATGCGCCAGGTGCCATTGGCCGTCACCGGCGCCTCGAACACCGCCAGGTCGCGCAGATAGGTGACGGTCTTGATCGGCGTCGTCGCCCCGCCCGGTCCGCGCACGTGCCAGGCGTCCGACTTCATCACCACCTCGGCCGCGAACGGCTCCTCGGTGAAGCTCGCCTGCACCGTCACGTGGTCGCGGTCGGTCAGGTCGAACAGGTTCGGCAGCATGTAGGGCATGTGCCCCAGCGCCTGTCCCGGAGCGATGGCGATCAGCCCCGCCCCCGCCATAGCTGCAATTGCGATCCGCCCCATGTGCGCCCTCCAGTCTGGTTCGATAGCGGCCCAACTAATGCAATTGAGAGTCACTTGCAATTATCTCTCGATTGCGGCATTCACCGCCCATCAGCCGCCCACGGGGGCGTCGTCAGCGAGTCATATGCGATTGACTCGCAGTTGCATATATCTGGAGAGTAAAATGGGGCTTAGAGCGGCGGACATGCGAAGCGGGCTTCTGGCGGGAGCCTCGGTCCTGCTGCTGGCGGGCGCGGCGCAGGCTCAGGCGCGCGACGACTCGGCCGCCGCCCAGCTTTCGCTCGGCCGCATCGTGGTTTCCGCCGGGGCCGAAAAGGTCGCCATCGACACACCCCAGGCGGTGACCGCCCTCGACCAGGACGACATCGACGACGCCCAGGCCACCACCATGGGCGACCTCCTGGAAGCCATCCCCGGCGTCAGCGTGGTCGGCGGGGTCTCGGCGCTGGGCCAGGGCTTCAACATCCGGGGCATGGGCACGGGCCTGGCCGACTCCGACAGCCGCATCCTCACCCAGATCGACGGGGTGACGAAGTTCTACGAACAGTACCGCATGGGCGCGCTGTTCAGCGAGCCGGACATGTACAAGCGCGTCGAGGTGCTGCGCGGCCCGGCCTCCTCCACCCTCTACGGCGCCGGGGCCCTGGCCGGGGTGGTCAATTTCACCACCAAGGACGCCTCGGACTTCCTGAAGGACGGCGACCGCTTCGCCGTGCGCCTGCGCGCCGGCTACGAAAGCAACAACGACGGCGTGTTCGGAACCGCCATCGTCGCGGGCCAGCCGGTGGAGAACCTCGACCTCCTGGCCATGTACACCCAGCGCGAGGCCGACCACTACAAGAGCGGCGACGGGACCACCGTCATCCCCTCCAACGCCACCTCCAGCTCCTACCTGCTGAAGGGCCGCTACTATGTCGGCGGCGACAAGGACCACAGCCTCTGGGCCAGCTACCAGAACTGGACCTCCGACAGCACCCAGATCTACGACCAGGCCGAGGCCTTCGGCACGACGCCGGTCCGCCGCAAGGTCAACGACGTCACCGCCACCTTCGGCTACGAAAACGACTTCGGCGGCTCCAGGCTGCTGAACCTCGAAGCCCAGGCCTCCTACGCCAATTCCAAGGTCGAGCAGCGCGAGACCACCTTCCTCACCGGCGTCGTCTATTCGGAATTCTCCTACGAGACCTGGCAGGGGCGCATCCAGAACACCTCGCGCTTCGACTTCGGCCCGGACTGGACCGGCTTCCTCTTCGTCGGGGCCCAGGCCTATCGCCAGGAGCGCCGCAATCCGCGCGTCAACGCCGCCGGCGTCACCACGCCCGGCGCGGCCACCCACCCCGAAGGCGACATGGACAAGTACGGCCTCTACGCCCAGGCCGAGCTGATCTGGTCCGACAAGCTGACCATCATCCCCGGCGTCCGCGTCGACTGGACCAAGCTGAAGCCCGGCGCCGGCGTCACGACCCCAACCGAAGTCGAGGACAGCGCCGCCTCGCCGAAGATCGCCGCCCTCTATTCCTTCACCGACAATCTGGCGGTGTTCGGCTCGGTCGCCCGCACCGTGCGCATGCCGGTGCTGGACGAGATCTACAGCAAGACCAGCGCCGCGGCCTCCAACTTCAGCCTCAACCTGAAGCCCGAGGAGTCCGACAACTTCGAGGGCGGCTTCACCCTCTCCTTCGACGACGTGCTTTCCCAGGGCGACGCCGTCCGCGCCAAGGTCACCGCCTTCCGCAACGACGTCTCCAACCTCATCACCCGCGGCAGCGCCGGCGCGCCCTACTTCATCAATGTCGGCAAGTCGCGCTTCACCGGGGTCGAGATCGAGGCCGAATACGCCGCGCGCAACCTTTTCGCCCGCCTCGCCGCCTCGAGGATCGAGGGCGAGAACCGCCTGACCGGCGCCCCGCTCAACACCATCCCCGCCGACGAGCTCGACCTCACCGTCGGCTGGCGGTTCAGCGACCATCCGCTCACCCTCGGCTGGCGCGGCGAGTTCGCCGCCGACCAGGAGGACGTCGCCCCCGGCGGCCGGCGCACCGGCGGCTATGGCGTGCACAACCTCTTCCTGACCTGGACGCCCAGGGATGGCGCCCTCGAAGGGCTGGAGGTCCGCGCCGCCGTCGACAACGTCCTCGACAAGCAGTTCCGCCGCCATCTGGCCTCGCTCGACGCCGAGGGACGGACCTTCAAGCTCACCTTGGCGCGGACCTTCTAAGCGTGAGGCTCACACCCACACGGATCGCGGCGACCGCCTTCTCGACTGCGCTGAACCTCGGCCTCATCGCCCTGGTCCTGCGTACCGGGTCGGACGCCCCGCCCGTGTGGGAGGAAACCGCGATGATCGCGGAACTGGTGCAGGTTCGGGGCGAAACGGGAAGCGCCCCGTCCCCGTCGGCGCAGGCTCCTTCCTCCCCTCCTCGGGAGCCTGCGCCGACGGCTGTTGTTCCACCCCCGGTGCGCCAGGGTG
>NZ_JAYRST010000096.1:0-10812 GCF_041920015.1 Phenylobacterium sp. | reverse complement strand
GCCAAAGCCCCGCAGCGGCGAACAGCTTGGCGTCGCCGCCGCCGATCCAGCGCAGGGCGAACATGACCATGCCGGCCACGAGCGCGGCGACTCCAGCGGCCACATGCAGGCCGATCTGCGGAAGCCCGACGCCAAGCAGTACGGCGGCCGGAAAGAAGGCGCCGATCAGGGCGAGCGAGATCCAGTTGGGGATCGTGAAGCTGGTGACGTCGCGCAAGGCCGCCACGATCACCAGGACCGGGAAGACCAGAAGCAGCACAGCCTGAACAGTAAAGAGCATGGAAAAGTCCAAGTTCGCGTCTATCCAAACCTGCAGGGCAGCCGTGAATTAAGCGTGAAACGAAAAGAGACCGCGACGCGGGTGCGACGCGGTCTCTTGAATTCGACCCGGTTCCGGGCCAGCCCTGGATCGCGTCTAGGGCTGAGGAAAGGCGTTAGCGACGTTGCTGAACACCGTCGCCAAGGCTTCGCCCACCGGTCCCACCACCGTGACCATGGTCACGGCGATCATGGCGGCGATCAGCGCATATTCTACGGCCGTCGCGCCGGAGAGGTTCGTCTGAAACCGTTGGAATAGCTGTTTCAATCGACCGCCTCCTTTCACCGCCCTTTGGAACCGTGGCCGCGAGAACAAGCGCTCTCGCGGCCCTTCGACAACCTATTCGGTCGCGGACAGATGGGTGCTGATGTTGCCAAAGGCGGCCTCCAGACCACCGCGCAGGGTAGTCATAACGGCGACCAGCACGACAGCGATAAGAGCCGCGATCAGGCCATACTCAATAGCCGTGGCGCCCGACTCGTCTTTCAGAAAACGCGAAACGAACTTCGACATTGCTCGATCTCCTTTATTTGCGAGCAGACAGTTGAGGCATCAAACCTGTGATGGTCTGCTCGCCCCGAAACGCATGGAGACTTTGCGACATCGCGCTTAATCGGCAGTAAATATGCAATATAAATTTTGCCTGAACCTATAGTTTACTTTGATTTACTATAAACGTAAGTTAACCATCGGCGTCGAGATCGACGATTTTCACGCTCGGACATTATGATTCACGCGCCCGCGTAGGCGAAAAATTCAGGCTTTGTTGACCATTCCGCCTCAAGGCTCTGCCGACGGAAATTTTTCGCAGGTATCGCCATGCGCGGTTCGGCAGCGGGCCTTTTCAGCGCCCTGACCCTCGTCCTGGCGGCCGGTTCGGCCGCAGCGGCGCCGGCCATGGTCGTGGCCATCGACCAGAGCGCGGCGGTCTCCCTGCCCCGCGGAACCCGCGACGTGCTGATCGGCAACCCGGCCATCGCCGACGTCAACGTGCTGGACGCCAGCAAGGCCGTGGTGCTGGGCAAGGGCTATGGCGTCACCAACATGATCGTCATCGACCAGCTCGGCCGCACGGTCATGGAGCGGCGCATCGTGGTGGCCGCGCCGGAGACCGGACGCGTCTCGGTGATCCGGGGCGCCAAGGTCGACGACTACGCCTGCGCCGGCGGCTGCGAGCGCGACCAGCGCAGCGGCGGGGATTCAGCTAAACCTTAAACCTCCGGTTAGGCAGACTTTCGTAAGCTCGCGCGACCGAATTCACGGACGCCGCATGCTTCGTCGCCTCCACCGACTTCGCGCGTTGACGCGCCGCCTGTCCCGCGATCGCCGCGGCGCGACGGCGATCGAGTTCGCGCTGATCAGCGTGCCGATGCTGATCCTGCTCCTGGGCCTGGTGGAGCTGGGGATGATCCTGCTGGTCTCGGTGACCCTGGAGACCGCTACCGAGTTCACCGCCCGCGATATCCGCACCGGCGTCTTCCAGATGAGCGGCTCCAACACCCGGGACGACTACAAGGGCAAGGTCTGCCGCAACATGAGCTGGCTGAGCGGGCTTTGCCAGACCAACCTCTTCGTCGAGGCCGAGACCTTCAACACCTTCGCCGGAGCCGGCGGCTCGACCCCCGCCGCCACCGAGCCGGTCGACCCGGACGCCGTCTGCTGGTCGGTCGGCAATCCCGAGGACATCGTGCTGGTGCGGACCTATTTCAAATGGCCGATCGTCACGCCGCTGCTGAAACCCATGCTGATGACCGCGAGCGACGGATCGCGGCTGCTCAGCACCGCCAAGGTGTTCCGCAACGAACCCTTCAACCCCGCCCAGCGAGCCCGAGGCGCGGGATGCTGATGCGGCGGTTCGCACGTGATCGGCGCGGTTCGGCCGCAGTCGAGTTCGCCCTGATCATCCCGGTGGTGATGCTGCTCTATTACGGCATGGTCGAGGCGACCCAGGCCCTGCTGGTCAATCGGCGGGCGAGCTACATCGCCACCGCCGTGGGCGACCTGGCCACCCAGTCGGCGCAGCTCCGCCAGGCCGACATCGACGACATCTTCCAGGTGAGCGCGGCGGTGATGAAGCCGTTTCCCGCCACCAACAACGTGCTGGGCATCCGCATCACCAGCATCCAGTTCGACGCCTCCGGCAACCCCACCATCGCCTGGACGCGCAGCAATGGCGGCGCTGTGCCGGAAATGACCACCGCCTCGATCGAGCCGCAGCTCAAGGTTCCGAACACCGCGCTGCTGCGGGCCGAGACGCGCTACACCTATTCGACGCCGTTCCAGAAGATGATGCCCGGGGTCTTCACCTTCGTGCACAAGATGGACCTGCGGCCGCGCTCGGGCGTGGCGATCCCGATCATCCAGTAGAAGCCATCCTTGCATGTCATCCCGGTTTCGCCAGAGGCGAAGACCGGGACCCATGCACACCTGAGCGTGGGCGCTCAAGGCGCAGCTCTGCCGAACCCTGGTGTTCATGGGTCCCGGTCTTGCTTCGCAAACCGGGATGACATCCGGGGGTATGGTCGCGCCGTCCTAACCTGCAATCTTGCGACCGCCGCCGCGGACGAACATCAGGCCGACGAAACCGATTCCGAGCAGGATGGTGACGGTGGCGAAGCCGCCCTGCTGGCTGTGGGTCAGCTTGGTGCCCCAGTTGACCATCATCGGCCCCAGCCAGCCGGTGGCGACCCCCGACAGCGCATAGACGCCGAAGAAGGCCCCGGTCTGGTCGGGCGGGGTGATGCGGGTCAGCATGGTGCGGCTGGAGGCGTACTGGGCGGTGATGAACACCGCGTTGGAGAAGCCGATCAGGATGAAGATCCATTCCGGCAGGGTGCGGAACACCGGGCCGTCCCACATCGGCGCATGGGCGGCCGCATCGTAGGTCCAGGCGTAGAGGATGCGGTCGGGGGCCATGCCCAGCATGGCGATGATGCCCAGCAGCGACATGAAGATCTCGACCCGCACCGCGCCCTTGGGGCCAAGGCCCGCGTCCAGCCAGCGGCCCACGAAGCCGCCGAGCACCGCCAGGATCGAGAGCACGATGCCGTAGAGCAGCATCTCCAGCGCGCCCCACTTCATCACGCCGATGGCGTAGAGCCCGGCATAGATGAGGATGGCGTTCATGCCGTCGACATAGAACATGCGGCTGACCAGATAGACCGCCGCGTCCTTGTAGCGGCGCACGGTGGCCACCATCCGCACGAGCTGAACCGCGCCGTTGCGGAAGGCGGTGAGGGTCGGCGTGCCGGTCTTCGGCGCATCGGGGGTGAAGAAGAACAGCGGCAGGGCGCCGAAGAGGAAGATCGCCGCCGCCATCAGGGCGACGACCCGCTCCGGCTCGTGCGCGGCCGAGTCGAGGCCCAGCAGCGGCGTCTTGGGAACCCAGGCCCAATCGACCTTGCCCGGCAGGGCGAAGGCCCAGGCGGTGAAGGCCAGCGCCACCACCGAGGTGAAATTGCCGAGCGCCAGGGCCAGGCCCGAAGCCTTGTGCGCGCCCGAAAGCCCGGCCGCGCGCACCAGCAGCGAATTGTGCAGCACCTCGCTGAAGGCGAACAGCAGGCCGATGGCGGTGGTCAGCAGCATGACCCCGGTCACCGAAATGCCCGAACCGTCGGGCCGCGCCCACCACAGGGCCGCCATCATCGGCGTCATCAGCGCCACGATCAGGGCCAGCCAGCGCTTGCGCGGCCCGAGCTGGTCGATGGAGGCGCCCAGCAGCGGGGCGGTCGCCATCACCGCCCAGCCGGCGTACTGGCTCCACTGGGAGATGATCTCCTGGCCCTTCACCGGGTCGCCGACCATCACGCCCGCCACATAGGGCATGAAGATGTAGATGGTGATGAGGATGACGTAGGGGTTGCGGGCGCCCTCGAACAGCGACCAGGCGACCCCGCCGCGCGTCAGGCGGCCGTCGCCGATGAGGTCCGCATCGGGAGCGGCTTCGACTGAACTCAAGACTGCGGCCTCCCCGACCCGACCGCACGAACGGCGGACTTGGCGGCGAGGTTACGCCTTCGCGAGGCCTTGGGGAGAGGAAATCGACGTCGCCTGGCGCGGCGCGGCCGGCAGGCGCGCATGACGCAAGGCGGTGATTTCGCCGATCACCGAGAGGGCGACCTCCCAGGGGGCCTTGCCGCCGATGTCGAGGCCGATGGGGGCGTGAAGCTGCTGGAGCCGCGCCTCGGAAAAGCCGGCGGCCCGCAAGGGGGCCAGGCGTTCGGGAAGACGCTTGCGCGCGCCGAGCAGGCCGACATAGCCGGCGGCGGACGGCAGGGCGGCGGCCAGCGCCTCCTGGTCCGCCTCGAGGTTGTGGGTGGCGATGGCGACGGCGGTCCAGGCGTCCACGCCGATGGCGGCCAGGGCGGCGGCCGGATCGTCACGCCGATAGGCGACGCCCGGCAAGGGCGGCGGCGCCTCCGGTCCCTTGGGGCGGACCAGGGTGGTCTCCATACCTGTCTGCGCGCCGAGCTGGGCGATGGCCATGGCGGTGGGATCGGCGCCGATCACGATCAGGCGCGGGACCGGCTCGAAGGCCTGGACGATGGCGCCGTCCCAGGCCGCGGGCGAGGCGCCGCACGCACGGCGGCGGCCGTCGCTGACCCAGACGGCCGGGCGACGCTCGGCCTCGGCGGCCAGCAGCTCGGCCAGGGCCGGATCGTCAGGCTCGACCTTCTCGACGAAGATCTCGATGCGCGCGCCGCAGAGGAGCTGGATGTCGGGCCAGGGGCTGCCGGCGCCATAGACCAGGCGGCGCGGCTCGCCGTCGGCCAGGCAGGCGAAGGCGTGGTCGGCGACGTCGCTCTCCACGCAGCCGCCGGAAAAGTAACCGGCGACGATCCCCTTCGCGAACACCATCTGGGTTCCGGGCGGGCGCGGACCGCCGCCCTCGACCGCGACCAGGGTGGCCAGGGCCAGGGGCCTTTTCGCTTGCCGGGCCTGGCGCAGCGCCGGCCGGACATCCTGCGCCATGCCGAAGACCGGCCAGTCTGGGAGCGGGTCACGCATGGTTCGACTTTAACTCCCTGGAAAGGTCCTAGACACCGCTTCTTTAGGCATTGGCGCGAAGATGGGCGCTCATCGTTTCGGTATCCAGCGTCCCGCCCATGACCTCTCCGCTTTCCAAGCTCGGCCTCGGCTCCGCCCAGTTCGGCCTCGACCAGACGGCCCTGGTGCGCGGTCGCGCGCCCCAGGCCGAAGCCCGGGACATCCTGGACATCGCCGCGCGCGCCCAACTCACCCTGCTCGACGTCGACGGCCACTCGGCCGCGGCCGAGATGGCCCTGGGCGAGGTGATGCCGCGGCCGCATCCGTTCAACGTCTCGATCTCCACCGTCCGCCCGGACCGCGGGCCGGACTATGTCGAGGCGGAGGCGCGGGCCACCATGCGCCGGCTGGGCGTCGACCAGGTGGACGCCATGCTGGCGCCCTGCGCGGCCGACCTGTTCGGGCCGCACGGCATGGCGCTGTGGAACCGCATGCGGGCGATGAAGGACGCCGGCCTGACCCGCAAGATCGGGGTCGCGGTCTTTGCTTCGGACGACCCGCTGGGCGTGGCCCGCCGGTTCCGCCCGGACGTGATGCAGGCGCCGGCCTCGCTGCTGGACCAGCGGCTGCTGATCGACGGCACCCTGGCGGCGCTGACCGGCCTGGGCATCGAGGTGCACCTGCGCTCGATCTTCCTCAACGGCCTGCTGTTCCTGCCGCCGGACCGCGCGCCGAACCATCTGAAGGCCGCCGCCAGCCGCATCTCGCGCGCGCGCCGGCTGATCGCCGAAGGCCGCTCGGACCCGCTGCAGGCGGCGCTGGGCTTCGCCCTGTCGCGCGTGGAAGCGGCCAAGGTGCTGGTCGGCGTCACCTCGGCGGCCGAGGTCTCGGCGGTGATCGCCGCGGCCTCCACTCCTCCCCCCGACCTCGACTGGGACGAGATGGCGATCGACGATCCGGTCGCCCTCGACCCCCGCGCCTGGGCCGCCGCCTGACGGCCGCGCCCCGCGCTCCTAGAAGGGGAGCCGCCCGATGATCCTCGCCGTCCTGCAAGCCCGGATGACCTCCGCCCGGTTGCCGGGCAAGGCGATGGCCCCGCTGCGCGGCGAGCCGATGATCTGGCGGCAGGTCGAGCGCATCGGCATGGCGCGGAGCGTCTCCAAGCTGATCGTGGCGACCAGCGTCGAACCCGTGGACGACCCGCTGGCCGCCTTCCTGCTCTCGCGGGGGCAGCCGGTGCTGCGCGGCGCGGCCTCCAACCTCTCCGACCGCTTCGCCCGGGCGCTGGATGCGGCCGGGCCGGTCAGTCACGTCGTCCGCATCAAGGGCGACTGCCCGTTCGCCGATCCGGCGCTGATCGACAAGGTGGTGCGCCAGGCACTGGAGACCGGGGCGACCTACACCTCCAACCGCCTGCGGCGCAGCTATCCGCGCGGACTGGAGGTCGAGGTGGCGCGGGCCGGTCCGCTCGCTGCGGCCCTGGCGGCGACGCGTGCGGAGGACAAGGCGACCGTCTCGCCGTTCGAGCAGCTTCGCGCCAGCGATTCGCAGCCAGCCCATTGCGTGGGCGAGCGCGACCTGTCGGGCCTGGACTGGCGGGTGAAGACGCCGGCCGACTACGCGTTCGCGCGGGCGGTCTACGACGCCCTGCATCCGGCCGATCCGGGCTTTTCCATGCAGGACGTGCTCGACATCATCCAGGGCCGCCAGGACCTGGCGCGCTGGGCGGCGTAGTCCTCAGGAGAGGACGCAGGCGGCCATGCCCTCGCGGTTGATGGTCCCGGCGGCGCGGGTGATCTTGCCCGAGCGGCGCTTCACATAGGGACCGGGCTGGGCGGCCTTCCACTTGAGCGGGCTGGGCAGGATGGCGGCCAGGCGCGCGGCCTGGGCGGCGGTCAACTGGCCCGCGCCGACGCCGAAGTTCTTGCGGGCGGCGGCTTCGGCCCCGTAGACGCCCGGCCCCCATTCGACCGAGTTCAGATAGACCTCCATGATGCGCGGCTTGCCCCAGATCACCTCGATCAGCACGGTGAAATAGGCCTCCAGTCCCTTGCGGACATAGGAGCGGCCCGGCCACAGGAAGACGTTTTTCGCCGTCTGCTGGCTGATGGTCGAGCCGCCGCGCAGCTTGCGGCCCTTGGCGTTGCTCTCGAACGCCTTTTCCATGGCGTCGAAATCGAAGCCGTTATGGTCGCAGAACTTGGCGTCTTCGGCGGCGATGACCGCGCGGACCAGCCGGGGCGAGATGTCGTCCAGCGAACGCCAACGGCGGTCGAAGCCGCGCCCCTCGAACACGCGCTGGATCATCAGCCAGGTCACCGGCGGCGGCACGAAGCGGTAGATGGTCGTCACCATCACCGGCCCGATCAAGCCGAACATCAACACCAGCAGCAGCAGGCCGCGCAGCAGCCGCCCCACTTTCGACGCCTTAGCCAAGACCCTTGCCCTTACCCCACGGCGAGATGTTAGCGATGCGGCGACCGAAGATCACGGTCAAGCCGCAGCAAGGACGCATTCTGTTGAACGTCTCGGACGCCGTCGCCCGCCGCACCTCGATCCGCGCCTTCCGGCCCGAGGCGCCCTCCGCCGCCGTGGTTCGCGAGATCCTGGAGGCGGCGGCGCGCGCGCCCTCGGGCGGCAACCTGCAGCCCTGGCGCGTCTACGCCCTGGCCGGGGCGCCGCTGGCCGAGCTGAAGGCGAAGGCGGCGGCCAATCCGATGGGCGAGCCGCCGGAATACGACGTCTATCCGCCGAACCTCTGGGACCCGTTCCGAACCCGCCGGTTCCAGAACGGCGAGGACCTCTACGCCACCATCGGCATCCCGCGTGAGGACAAGCCCGCGCGCCTGCGGCAACTGGCCCGGAACGGCGAGCTGTTCGGGGCGCCGGTGGGCTTGTTCTTCTGCCTGGACCGCAAGCTCGGCCCGCCCCAGTGGTCGGACCTGGGGATGTACATGCAGACGGTGATGCTGCTGGCCACCGAGCGCGGGCTGGACACCTGCGCCCAGGAATACTGGGCGCGCTATCCGCAGACCCTGGCCGAGGTGCTGAACCTGCCCGCCGACCATATGGCCTTCTCCGGCATGGCCCTGGGCTGGCGCGACGAAACCGCACCGATCAATACCCTGCGCGCCAGCCGCGACCCGTTCGAGACCTGGGGCGAGTTGCGGGGGTTCGAGTGAAATTCATTCCTCCCCTTTTGGGGCAGGGCAATCGCATATGGCGCGGATAAGCGGCGGCGGCCCACTTTGCATGTCGTCCCGGAAAGCGCGCAGCGCTTGTCCGGGATCCATGAACGCCTGAGCTTTCAGGCTCTAGCGCCGCCGAGACCCATCCCGAACCGTATGTGTTCATGGGTCCCGGTCTTGCTTCGCAAACCGGGATGACACCCATATGCGATAGCCCTGCCCTCTGGGGGAGGTGGATCGGCGCAAAGCGCCGAGACGGAGGGGGCCTGCGGAGTCAGAAATCCCCCTCAGTCAGCCATTCGGCTGACAGCTCCCCCAGAGGGGGAGCAATGATGCGGACTCAGACGCTCGTAACGCCCGCCGCGCCGTCCTCGTCGCCCCAGGCGACGCGCAGGCCGTCCTTGCTCATGGCCAGGGCGGTGATCTCGGCGCCCTTCTCGGCCTTGAGAGGGATGATCTTCTGGCCGGCCAGGTCGCAGGCCCAGACGCGGCCATCGTCGAGGCCGGCGCAGACCCACTGGCCGCCCGGCATGCCGTCGACGCGCACGACCATGGCGCTCTCGTCGAAGCCGACCTCGGCGGCCTGCTTGCCCATGGGGCCGGTCGAACCGGCGAAGGGCCAGGCGACCAGCCCGTTGGCGCCGGAGGTGATCAGGAGTTGGCCCTTCGCCACGAAGGCCAGGCTCTTCACCTTCACCGGATAGCCGCCCATGCGCAGGTTCTTGTCGTCGGCGACGCGCCAGCCATGCAGGGCGTTCTCCTGCATGGACGACATCAGGAACTTGCCGTCGGGGCTGAAGGCGAGGCCTACATGGCTGCCGGCCCACTTCAGCATATAGGGCTTCTGCTCGGCGATCTTGGCGTACCACAGCCAGGCGCCGCCGTAGGTGGCCGCGGCGATGCGGCGGCCCTTGGGCTCGAAGACCACGGCGGCCACCGATTTTTCGTGGACGAAGGTGCGGGAAAAGGCCGGATCGGCGCTGTCGCGCACGTGCAGCTCCTTGCCGGCGGCGAAGGCGATCAGTTTCGAATCGGGCGAGGCGTCGATGGCGTCGATCCAGCGGCCGGGCAGGCTGGCGATCTCCTGCGCGCCGGACGGGCGGCTCCAGACCACGCGGCCGTCGTCGCCGCCGGTCAGCAGGCCCGCGCCCGACGGGTGCAGGCAGGCGCAGAGAATCGCCCCGTCGTGGGCCTCCACCCGCTCGCCCGATTCGAATCGGACCGCGCCGTCGCCGAGCGCGAAGGCGGCGGTTCCGTCCTTCTGGAACAGGGCCGCGGTGACATAGGCGTCGAACTGGAAAGTCATGGCGCGGGTCATACCTGCCTAACGCCGGTCTTGGCGAGAGGCCGATTTGCGCAGATTCCCGCCCGCCGAACGGGCGCCTCCGCGAAGTCTTCGGCGAAGACGCGAAAGTTCGCAGGTTCGGGCTTTACAAGCGCATTTTGTTTAGCGAAGGGTGTGGCGACTGTGCAGCGGCTCCGAGGCAGGAGCCCTAGGGAAGGAAATTCATATGGGTGCGAAGCTGGGCGGCGGAGGCGGCGGCAAGTTCGAACTCGGCCAGAACAGCGACATCAACGTCACGCCCTTCGTGGACGTGATGCTGGTGCTCCTCATCATCTTCATGGTGTCGATCCCCGCCGCGACGGTGTCGATCAAGCTCGACCTGCCGCCGGCGATCCCGCCGCCCCCGGGCGCGAAGGTCGAAGAGCCGACGCTGATCAACGTCCAACAGGGCGGCAAGCTGTTCATCGGCGACCAGGCGACCAGCCTCGACACCCTGACCCAGGACCTAACCCGCATCCTGGACAAGCCCGAGCCGACCGAAGAGCGCGTCTATATCCGCGCCGACCGGACCGTGCGCTACGGCGACTTCATGGCGGTGATGAACACCCTGCAGGGCAACGGCTTCTATCAGGTCGCCCTGATCAACGAAGAGCTCTAAAGAGATCTTCGGACGCAAACGAAAGGCCCGCCCAGGGAAACCGGGGCGGGCTTTTTGCTGTTCGCCTGTCTTGAAATCCTCTCCCGGGGGAGGTGGATTACAGATGGCGCGGATGAGCGGCGGCAACGCGCATGCCAGTGTCGTCCCGGAAAGCGCACAGCGCTTGTCCGGGATCCATGAACACCTGAGCTTTCAGGCCCTGGCGCCGCCAAGACAGATTCTGAACCGCCTGTGTTCATGGGTCCCGGTCTTCGGCTGCGCCGAAACCGGGATGACATCCATGTGCGATGTCCTCTCCTGCTGGGGGAGGTAGATCGGCGCATCGCGCCGAGACGGAGGGGGCCTGCCGACTCCGCAATCCCCCTCAGTCCGCTTC
>NZ_JAYRST010000095.1:0-11112 GCF_041920015.1 Phenylobacterium sp. | reverse complement strand
GTCGCCCCAGAAGCCGCCCAGCCCCTTGGCCAGCGGCCAGGCCGCCGGGGCCGGCGGGGCGGCCAGCAGGCCGGCCAGGGCCAGCACGCCGAGGGTTCCGATCGCCGCGCGCAGGCGCACCTTGGCGCGGGTCTCGTCGGGCTGGGGCGTCGTCACTCGGCCGAGGCCGAACACCACCATCAACAGGGCCGCGACCCCGGCGGCCAGGCCCAGCGACTGCATGCCGGCGTCGGCTGCGGTGGCGCCGGGCGCGCCGAGGGCGTTGCTCGGCGCCAGGGCCGAGGCGGCGTTCAGGCTCGGATCGGCCGCGTTGTAGGTGGCGAGCGCGACGATCAGCGCCAGGCCCACGGCGGCGATGATCCCGCCGCGCAGCCGCGCCGTCGCCGGGTGTCCCCAGGCGAGCCCCGCAATATGCAGGCCTAGCTCGATGCCGGTTTTCCGCGCCGCCCGCGCCATGGTCCATCCCCTGTGGCAGAGACGCCCTTTCTGGCGCGCGGAGGGTTAAGGGGCGTTTACCAAGCCTGGCCGCGGCGGCCCCCGGTTGGTCTCCAGGATGAGAAAATCCCGTTTTCGTTTTTCGAAACCCCATCTAGGTTCGCGGCCATGTGGACCATGCCTCGAAGCGTCCTGCGGGTCGTCGCCGTCATTCTCGCCCTGTGCGCCGTCGGCGGCTTCGTGCTGGGCCTGCGCGGCGCGCCCGAGCGCGCGCGACTGCCGGGCGAGGCGCCGGGCGGCGGTGCGGCCTTGCAGGCCAGCGAGGCGCGTCCGCTGGACGATCTGGTCCTGACGCCGTCGGAACTGCCGCCGCAGGAAGAGCCGAAGCCCGAGGAAAAGCCGGAAGAAAAGACCGAGGAGGCCGCCGCCCCGGTCGAAAAGCCGCCCGAGCCCCTGGTGAAGCCCGCGCCCGCGCTCAAGACGCCCGCCCCGCCGCCGGCCGACGAGGATCGCGTCGGCGACCTGATCGACGGCCTGACCCCGCCCGCGGAACAGCCGCCTTACTGAAGTCCTCGCAGCCTTACGAGGCCTTGAAGGCCTTGGGCTTCACGCCGTTGGCGGCGAAGTGGGTCAGCATGCGCGCCCAGCCGTCTTTGGCGGCCGCCTCGTCGTAGCTGGCGCGGTAGTCGGCGTGGAAGCCGTGCTGGCTGTCGGGATAGACCACCAGCGACGAGCGCGCCTGGCCCGCCGCCGCCAGGGCCGCCTTCATGGCCTCGACGTCGCTCAGCGGGATGCCCTGGTCCTTTCCGGCGTAGAGGCCGAGCACCGGCGCCTTCAACTGGCCGGCGAACTGGATCGGCCAGGTGCGGTCGGCCTCGCCGAGGAACTCGCCCGGCTCGGGCGCGGCCAGCCGGCCGTACCAGGCGACCGCCGCCTTCACGTCCGGGAACCTTGCGGCCGCCTGCCAGGTCACCGCTCCGCCCCAGCAGAAGCCGGTGACGGCGATCTTGCCTGGATCGGCGTAGGGCTGGGCCTTGATGAAGGCGAGGGTGGAGGAAAGGTCGCTCAGCACCTCAGCCTCGGAGGATTCCGAGACCAGCCGGCGGACTTCGGCGAAGTCCGTCACCGTGGAAGGATCGCCCGCGCGAACGAAGAAATCGGCGGCGATGGCCACATAGCCGAGCTTGGCCAGCCGCCGGCAGATGTCGCGGATGTATTCGTGCACCCCGAACACTTCGGAGATCACCACCACGACCGGGAAGCGCCCGCGCGCCTTGGGCCGGGCCACATAGGCCGGGATCGAGCGGTCGGGCGTCCAGACCTCGACGGTCTCGGCGACCAGGCCCGCCGTGTCGGTGGAGATCGGCGCGGCCTCGGCGGAGAAGGCCGTCAGGGCGTAGCCGCCGGCCAGGGCGGCTGCGAGGCCGCGGCGCGACAGGTGGAAATCCTCCGGGCGAGAGCCTTCGGGGCGGGTGAGGTTGAGCACGGCGGGGCCTCCCAGCAGTCTGGCGCCCATCTCAACTCGAAGGCGCCGCCCTCCGCAAGGTCAGGTTGATGCGCCCGCCGCCCGGGATCAGTTGCGACGAGCCGGGCAGAATGCGGTCGACCCCGTGGTGGAACATCCGCGACGCGCCGGCCAGCAGGCAGACATCGCCCGAGGTCAGCTTCATCGAGGCGGTGGGATCGCCCCGACGCGGCCCGCCCAGCCGGAAGAGCGCGGTGTCGCCCAGCGAAACCGACAGCACCGGAAATCGCAGGTCGGCCTCGTCCTTGTCCTGGTGCAGGCCCATCTTCGCGTCCGCGTTATAAAAGTTGATCAGGCAGGCGTCGGGCGGAACCTCCGGATCGGCGAGTTCGGCCCAGAGCTCGATCAGGATGGCGGGCATCGCCGGCCAGGCCCGCCCGGTGGCCGGGTGCGCCGGCTCATAGCGATAGCCCTTGGCGTCGCTGGTCCAGCCAAGGTCGCCGAAGCTGGTCATGGCCACGCTCATCGGCTTGCCGCCGGGCGTCGTCTGGTGGACGAACGGCGCGTCTTTCGTCTTGGCCAGCACCTCGTCCAGCAGCGCCTGCTGCTGCTCGCGCGACAGCCGCCCGGGCAGCAGGCGAAATCCGCTGGTCGTGGAAAGGCTCATGGATATTCATATAGGCCGCCATGGCCGCCTCCGCCGCTCCAGATCCGCGCATGCCGCCGCTTTCCCTGCGACGGCTCACCGCAGGCGAACGCGCGCTCTGCGCCGAGGTGTTCGGGCCGGGGCTGGAGAGCGGGCGCGTGCGGCTGCTCGCCCTGCCGGTCTGGCCCCGGCCCTTCGTTCCGAACGGCGGCCTGGTGGTCTGGCCGGCCGCCTCGGCCCTGGCGGATTTTTCCCAGGCGCTCCTTTGGCTCCGCTCGGTGCTGGTGCACGAGCTGGTGCACGTCTGGCAGGCGCAGCATGGAATCTTCCTGCCTTTTGCGAAGCTTAAGGCCGGCGACGGCTACAGCGCCTATGCCTACGACCTGACCGACGGCCGGCCGTTCGACGCCTTGAACATCGAACAGCAGGCGATGGTGGTGCAGCACGCCTACCTGGCCGCGGGCGGCGGCGCTGCGCCGTTTTCCAGTCAGGCCTATGCGAAGATTCTGGCGGCCTGGCCGCAGCCCCTCGGTGCAAGACCCCGCGAGATATAGGGGCATTGCGCTCTTGCAGGGGACGCATGTCATCCCATATCGCGACTCGACGCTGGTTGCCCCATGGGTTAACCGGCCGAGCCCTTAATCGAACCGGGGAAGCCGAGAAGAAACGGGGTGCTTCATACGAAGGCCCTAAAACCGGCGTCCGCCAATCAGGAGCGAGCAAGACTCGATATGAGCAAGATCATCGGCATCGACCTGGGCACGACCAACTCGTGCGTGGCGATCATGGACGGCAAGGCGCCGAAAGTGATCGAGAATGCGGAAGGCGTTCGCACCACTCCGTCCGTCGTCGCCATCCTCGACGACGGCGAGCGCCTCGTCGGCCAGCCGGCCAAGCGCCAGGCCGTGACCAACCCGGCCAACACCCTTTTTGCGATCAAGCGCCTCATCGGCCGCAACTTCTCCGACCCGATGGTCGAGAAGGACAAGCACATGGTGCCCTACGAGATCGTCAAGGGTCCGACCGGCGACGCCTGGGTGAAGGCCCACGGCAAGGACTATTCGCCCCAGCAGATCTCGGCCTTCATCCTGCAGAAGATGAAGGAAGCGGCCGAGCAGCATCTCGGCGAAAAGGTCGAGAAGGCGGTCATCACCGTCCCGGCCTACTTCAACGACGCCCAGCGCCAGGCGACCAAGGACGCCGGCAAGATCGCCGGCCTGGAAGTTCTGCGCATCATCAACGAACCGACGGCGGCGGCGCTCGCCTATGGCCTCGAGAAGAACGACGGCAAGAAGATCGCCGTCTACGACCTTGGCGGCGGCACCTTCGACGTCTCGATCCTGGAGATCGGCGACGGCGTGTTCGAGGTGAAGGCGACCAACGGCGACACCTTCCTCGGCGGTGAAGACTTCGACATGCGCATCGTCGAGTACCTCGCCGACGAGTTCAAGAAGGAAACCGGCGTCGACCTGCGCAACGACAAGCTGGCCTTGCAGCGCCTGAAGGAAGAAGGCGAGAAGGCGAAGAAGGAGCTGTCCTCGGTCACCCAATACGAGGTCAATCTGCCCTTCATCTCGATGAACGCCTCGGGCCCGCTGCACCTCAATATCAAGCTTTCGCGCGCCAAACTGGAAGCCCTGGTCGAGGATCTGGTCGCCCGCACGGTCGGCCCCTGCGAGCAGGCGCTGAAGGACGCCGGCCTGAAGAAGTCCGACATCGACGAGGTGATCCTGGTCGGCGGCATGACCCGCATGCCCAAGGTCGTCGAGACCGTGAAGGAGTTCTTCGGCCGCGAACCGCACAAGGGCGTGAACCCGGACGAAGTCGTCGCCCTCGGCGCGGCGGTCCAGGCCGGCGTGCTGCAAGGCGACGTCAAGGACGTGCTGCTGCTCGACGTGACCCCGCTGACCCTGGGCATCGAAACCCTGGGCGGGGTGTTCACGCCGCTGATCGAGCGCAACACCACCATCCCGACCAAGCGCTCGCAGACCTTCTCGACCGCCGACGACAACCAGTCGGCCGTGACGATCCGCGTGTTCCAGGGCGAACGCCCGATGGCCCAGGACAACAAGCTGCTGGGTCAGTTCGATCTGGTCGGCATCCCGCCGGCGCCGCGCGGCGTGCCGCAGGTCGAGGTCACCTTCGACATCGACGCCAACGGCATCGTCAACGTGTCGGCGCGCGACAAGGCCACGGCCAAGGAGCAGTCGATCCGCATCCAGGCCAATGGCGGCCTGTCGGACAACGACATCGAGAAGATGGTCCAGGAGGCCGAGGCCAACAAGGCCGAGGACGAGAAGCGCAAGGCCGCCGTCGAAGCCAAGAACCAGGGCGAGGCGGTGATCCACTCGACCGAGAAGGCGCTCGCCGAACATGGCGACAAGATCTCGGGCGCGGACAAGGAAGCCATCGAGGCGGCCCTGGCCGACGCCAAGTCGGCGCTGGAGGGCAATGACGCCGAGGTTATCGCGGCCAAGACCCAGACCCTCATCCAGGCTTCGATGAAGCTGGGCGAGGCCATGTACGCGGCCCAGCAAGGCGGTTCGGAAGAGCAGCCTTCGGCCGAAGGCTCGAGCGACGACGTGGTCGACGCCGAGTTCGAAGAAGTCGCCGACGACGACAAGAAGTCGGCGTGACGACGCCTCCCGTGGCGGTTCTCCGCACATCCTGCGCGAAGATCGCCGCGGGGCCCGGCGACGTTAAGGGAAATCTCCGTCCGACCTGTTATGCGAAAAGCCTTGCAGTCGGGCGGGGATCATCCCACCTCAATTCTCAGATCGAATTTGAACCTCTGACATAACATGCGGGATTATTACGAGATCCTCGGCGTGGACCGGGGCGTGGACGAAGCTGCGCTGAAATCTGCGTTCCGCAAGCTCGCCATGCAGCATCACCCCGACCGCAACGGCGGTTGCGAGGATGCGGCCGGGCGGTTCAAAGAGATCAACGAGGCCTATTCGATCCTCTCCGATCCGCAGAAGCGCGCGGCCTATGACCGCTTCGGCCATGCCGGGGTCAACGGCGCGGGCGGCGGCGGGGGCGGGCCTCAGTTCCACGATGTCGGCGACATCTTCAACGAGGTGTTCGGAGACGTCTTCGGCGACATGTTCGGCGGCCGCGGCCGCCAGCGCTCGGGCCCGGCCCGCGGCCAGGACCTGCGCTACGACCTGGAGATCACGCTGGAGCAGGCCTATGCCGGCTCCGAGGTCGAGATCAGCGTGCCGGCCTCCATCACCTGCGAAACCTGCGACGGCTCGGGCGCCAAGCCGGGCACCAGCCCCACGGTCTGCGGCGGTTGCGGCGGCGCCGGGCGCGTGCGCGCCAGCCAGGGCTTCTTCTCGATCGAGCGGGCCTGCCCGCGCTGCGGCGGCTCCGGGCGGCTGGTGCTCGATCCCTGCGCCGACTGTCACGGCCACGGCCAGGTGCGCAAGGAGCGCACCCTGCAGGTCCGCATCCCCGCCGGCGTCGACGACGCCGCTCGCATTCGCCTGGCCGGCGAGGGCGACGCCGGCGCGCGCGGCGGCCCGCGCGGCGACCTCTACATCTTCCTTTCGGTGCGGCCGCACGAACTCTTCGACCGCGACGGCCTGGACCTGCTCTGCACCGTGCCGGTGCCGATGGCGGTCGCGGCCCTGGGCGGCGAGATCGAGGCCCCCTGCCTGATGGGCGGCGAGAACTGCGACGGCAATTGCCGCATGGAGGTCAAGGTGCCGGAGGGCTCCCAGACCGGCCGCACCGTGCGCCTGAAAGGCAAGGGCATGCCGTCCCTGCGCTCGCGCGAGCGCGGCGACCTGGTGGTCGAACTGTTCGTCGAGACCCCGACCAAGCTGACCGCCCGCCAGAAGGAACTGATGCGCGAGTTCGCCGAGATCTGCGGCGAGCAGCAGCATCCCAAATCCGCGAGCTTCATCGGCAAGGCCAAGCAGTTCTGGGAAGACGTCACCGGCGGCTGAATGCGATGAGCGCGCCTGTGGAGAGTCCCGAAAAGACCGACGGCCGCCGGGCCCGGGCCGTGGCCAGCCGCGCCCGCATCCTCAAGGCGATGGTCGACCTGATCGAAGACGGCGAGATCCAGCCCTCGGCCGAAGCGGTCGCCCTGCGCGCCGGGGTCGGGGTGCGCACGGTCTTCCGGCTGTTCAACGATGTCGACGGCCTGCGCCAGGGCTTGCAGGAGGTGATGGACGAGCGTTTGGCGCCGATCTACGCCGAGCCGGTCCATGGAACCTTGCTCGAGCGGCTCGACCAGCTCGTCGCTCGCCGCCGTATCGTGTTCGAGAAGCTGGCGCGGCCCAAGGCCTTCGCCGACGCCCATCGCGCCCAGTCGCCATCCCTGACCGCGGCCCATCAGACCTTCGTGCGGCGTCAGCGCGAACTGCTGCTCGGCCATCTGCAAGGCGTGCTGCCGGCCTCGGCCGGGTTCGTGGAGGCGCTCGACCTGACGCTCAGCTTCGATGTCTGGCGCCGTCTGCGCGAAGACCAGCACCTGTCGGCCGACGACGCCCAGAACGTCGTGCTGCGCATGGTTCACGCCATCGTCGCCGAGTTCGGCGGCTAACCGATCAAAGTGGTGATGTCCGGCCAGCGATAGCGGACCTCGTGGGTGACGCCGCCCGGTCCCGGCTCGCGCCGCGGCGCCTCGGCCAGTCCGCCCAGCCGTTCGTAGAACTCGCGCGCCGGAATGTTGTCGCGCAGCACCGAGAGCATCAGCGAGCGCGTGCCATAGGCCGCCATCACCCGCGCCGTGGCGATCATCAGCTCGCGGCCGATTCCCTGGCCCTGGGCGGCGCGCAGCACATAGAGGGTCATCACCTCGGCTTCCCCGGACCGCCGGTCGCGCGAAGGGCCGCCCTGGGCGTAGCCGACGAGGCCGCCCCGGTCCGCGGCGACGAGGGTCGCATCCAGCGGCCCCGGCGTCTGCAACGCTGTGCGGAACCGCCGCGCATGGACCGGAACCGACATGCGCCGCAGATAGGAGTCCGGCAACAGCCCCGGATAGGTCTCGCGCCAACTGGCGACGTGAACCTGGGCCAGCGCCTCGGCGTCGCCTGGACCGGCGGGGAAGATGACGTGCGGCACGCTGCAGTCTCCTGACTTGACCACAGCTTGGCGCCCGAGGGCCCGCGTTCAAGAGGTGCAAGGCCGGCCTTTGGGGCTGACGGATCGCGCGGGCGCCTTTAGCTTCCGCAGACCCATGAACGCCCCGACCTCCGCCATACCCGACCCGACCGGCGCCACCCCGGTCATGGCCCAGTTCTTCGAGGCCAAGGCCCGCCAGCCTGACGCGCTGGTGTTCTTCCGCATGGGCGATTTCTACGAGCTGTTCTTCGAGGACGCCGAGAAGGCCGCCGCGGCCCTCAGCATCACCCTGACCGCGCGCGGCAACCACGGCGGCGCGCCGATTCCGATGTGCGGCGTGCCCGTACATGCGGCTGAGGCCTATCTCGCCAAGCTGGTGCGCTCGGGCTTCAAGGTCGCGCTCTGCGAGCAGATGGAGGACCCGGCCGAGGCCAAGAAGCGCGGCTCCAAGTCGGTGGTCCGCCGCGATGTGGTGCGCGTCGTCACGCCCGGCACCCTGACCGAGGACGGCCTTTTGGACGCCCGCGGCGCCAACCGCCTGGCCGCCGTCGCCGTGCGTGCGGGCGCGGCCGCCGTGGCCAGCGTCGAGCTGTCGACTGGCGAGGTCGAATGCATGGCGCTCTCGCGCGACAGCCTCGCCTCGGCGCTCGCCGCGCTCGGCCCCTCCGAGACCCTGGTCCCCGACCGGCTGTTCGCCGACGAGACGCTGTCGGCGACCTTCAAGGCGGCGGGCGGCCTGATCCAGCCGATGCCCTCGGCCCTCTCCGAACCCTCTGCGGCCGAGGCGCGGCTGAAGCGCCTCTATGGCGTCGAGACCCTGGACGGCTTCGGCGAGCTGACGGGGGCGGAGGTCTCGGCCCTCGGCCTCATCGCCGCCCACCTGGAGACCACCCAGGCCGGCAAGCTGCCGGCGCTGACCGCCCCGCGCCGCGCGGGCGAGGCCGACGTCATGGCCATCGACCCGGCCACCCGCGCCAGCTTGGAGATCGAGAAGTCGACCTCCGGCTCGCGCGACGGTTCGCTGCTGGGCGCCATCGACCGCACGATCACCGCCCCGGGCGCGCGGCTGCTGGCCGCCCGACTGGCCCGCCCGCTGCTCGATCCGGCCGCCATCGACGCGCGGCTGGACGCCATCGACTGGTTCTGCGAGCGCCGGCCCCTGCGCGAGAAGCTGAGGGAGAAGCTGCGCGGCATGGGCGACATGGCCCGCGCCCTGTCGCGCCTGGCGCTGGGCCGCGGCGGTCCGCGCGACCTCGGCTGCCTGCGGGATGGCCTGGCCGGCGGGGAGGCGATCTCGGCCCTGTTCGGTCATCCCGAGCCGCTCGATCCGCCGCCTCCGCCCGAAATCGCCGGCGCGCTCGGCGCACTGCATCCGAGCGCCAATCCCGACCTTGCCGAGTTCCGCCGCATGCTGGCCGACGGGATGGGTCAGGATCTGCCGGCCCAGGCCCGCGACGGCGGCTTCGTCGCGCCCGGCGTCCGCGTGGAGCTGGACGAGGCCAGGGCCCTGCGCGACGACAGCCGCAAGGTGATCCTGCAACTCGAAGCGCGCCTGGCGGCCGAGAGCGGCGTGGCCCTGAAGATCCGCCATAACGCCGTGCTCGGCTATTTCGTCGAGGCCAGCGCCAAGGCGGCCGAGCCGCTGATGGCCGCGCCGCTGAACACCACCTTCATCCACCGCCAGACCCTGGCCAACCAAGTCCGCTTCACCACGGTCGAACTGGCCGAGCTGGACGCGCGCATCGCCCAGGCGGCCGAGCGCGCCCTGGCCATGGAGGTCGCCACCTTCGAGGCCTGGCGCGAGGCGGCGATCCGCATCGCGCCTGCGATCCAGGCCGCGGCCGAGGGTGCGGCGCGGCTGGACGTCGCCGCGGGCCTCGCCGAATGGGCCGACGACGTGGGCGCCGCCCGCCCGGTGGTGGACCGCTCGACCGTGTTCGAGGCCCAGGCCGCCCGCCATCCGGTGGTGGAGGCCGCCGTCAAGCGGGCGGGCGATCCCTATACGCCCAACGATTGCCGCCTGGACGGGGCGGGCGCGACGGCGGCCCGGCTCTCCATCGTCACCGGTCCGAACATGGCCGGTAAGTCGACTTTCTTGCGTCAGAACGCCCTGCTGGCTGTGTTGGCCCAGGCGGGCTGCTACGTGCCGGCCAAGGCCCTACGGATCGGCGTGGTCGACCGCCTGTTCAGCCGGGTGGGGGCGGGGGACGACCTGGCCCGCGGCCGCTCGACCTTCATGGCCGAGATGGTCGAGACCGCCGCGATCCTCACCCAGGCGACGCCGCGCTCGCTGGTCATCCTGGACGAGATCGGCCGCGGCACCGCCACCTATGACGGCCTGGCCATCGCCTGGGCCTGCGCCGAGGCCCTGCACGAGACCAACCGTTGCCGCGGCCTGTTCGCCACCCACTATCACGAGCTTGCGGTGCTGGAGGACCGGCTCGCCCACGTTTCCAACCTTTCCCTGAAGGCCAAGGAGTGGAACGGCGACCTGATCTTCCTGCACGAGGCGGGCCCCGGCCCGGCCGACCGGTCCTATGGCGTGCAGGTGGCCAAGCTGGCTGGCGTGCCGCCGGCGGTGGTGGTCCGCGCCCGCGAGGTGCTCGACCGGCTGGAGCGCGAGGCCGGCGCCCCGGCCCACCTTGAGGACCTGCCGCTGTTCGCCGCCCACGTCGCCGAGCCGGAAACGCGGTTCGGCCCCAGCGAGGTGGAGGCCGAACTCAAGACCCTCGACCTCGACAGCATGAGCCCGCGCGAAGCCATGGCCGCGCTCTATCGCCTGAAGGACAAGCTGGCATGAAGGCGCTGATGGTCGATGTCGACGGCGTGGTCGTGGTGCATCCCGAACCGGGCGGCTGGGCGACCCATCTGGAGCGCGACCTTGGCCTGTCGAAAGCGGCTCTGCAGGCGGCGTTCTTCGCGCCGCATTTCGATGACGTGATCCACGGCCGCGCGGCCCTGCGCGAACGCCTCGCCCCGGTGCTGGAAGAGATCGCGCCGCATCTCACCTGCGACGAGCTCTGCGCCTACTGGTTCCGCGAGGACGCCCATCTCGACCATGACCTGCTGGACCAGCTCGCCCAGCAGCGGGCGGCTGGGATCGCCGTGCACCTGGCCACCGTGCAGGAGCATGAGCGCGCGGCCTATCTCTGGGAGACGATGGCGCTCAAGGACCGCTTCGACGCCATTCACTACGCCGCCGACCTCGGTCACGCCAAGCCGGCGCCGGAGTTCTACGCCGCCATCGAGGCGCGCACCGGCTACGCCCCCGCCGACATCTTCTTCATCGACGACAAGGCCGCCAACGTCGAAGCGGCCCGGGCGAGGGGATGGAACGCCGCGGTCTGGACCGGCCAGGACCGCCTAGATCGTGCTTGGATTTGATTGAATCGCGGGATTCCGGTTTTGGGCGGATCGTGATTCAAGATGTGGGCTGGGCGGAGGCCAGCCTGCATGGTTCGACCCTATTCGATGGATCTGCGAGAGCGCC
>NZ_JAYRST010000094.1:0-11230 GCF_041920015.1 Phenylobacterium sp. | reverse complement strand
CGACCTCGAGCGCGGCGAGCTGAGTCGTGAAGGCGTCCCGGTCCGCCTGACCGAAGCCGAGGTCGCCCTGCTCAAACGCCTGGCGCGCAGCCCGCACGAGCCGGTCGACCGTCTGGAGCTGGCGCGCGAGACCGTCGACCCCTCCGGCCGCGCCGTCGACGTCCAGGTCACCCGCCTGCGCCGCAAGATCGAAAGCGACCCCAAGGCCCCCCGCTATCTCCAGACCGTCCGCGGCGTCGGCTACCTCCTGGCGCCGGACTGATGGACGCCCGGCCCAAGAATGCTCCCCCTCTAGGGGAGCTGTCAGCGAAGCTGGCTGAGGGGGATTTCGACTCCTTCGCCGCAAGAGCAGTCCCCCTCCGTCTCGGCGCTGCGCGCCGATCCACCTCCCCCAAGAGGGGAGGATCTGCACCATGAAACTCCCCCGCCGCCTCGAACCGCGCCTGGTGCAGCGGCTGATCAAGCGCAGCCTGCCGACCTCGCTGTTCGGCCGCTCGCTGCTGATCATCGTCCTGCCGGTGGCCCTGATGCAGATCGCGGTCACCTGGATCTTCTTCGACGCCCACTGGCAGACCGTCACCAGCCGCCTCTCGGACGGCCTGGCCGGCGAGGTCGCCTGGGCGGTCGAGAGCTATCAGGACGATCCGAACGACGCGACCATGGCTCGCATCGCCAGCCGCGCAGAGAAATCCCTGAACCTCTCCATCGCCCTGCAGCCGGGCCGCAGCCTGCCCGACAGCCGCCGCACCAACGCCTTCGCCGTGGTCGACCGCGCCATCGACCGCGCCCTTTCCCAACGGCTGGACGCGCCCTACTGGTTCGACACCACCCGCTACCCGGCCTATGTCGACATCCGGGTGAAGATCGACCAGGGCGTGATCCGCATCCTGGCCCCGCGCGACCGCGCCTTCGCCACCCAGGGGCACATCTTCGTCCTCTGGATGGCCATGGCCACCATCCTTCTGACCGCCATCGCCATCCTCTTCATCCGCAACCAGACCCGCACCATCGAGCGCCTGGCCACGGCCGCCGACGCCTTCGGCAAGGGCGTCGACATGCCGGCCTTCAAACCCAGCGGCGCGCGCGAGGTGCGCCAGGCGGCCCACGCCTTCCTGGCCATGAAGTCGCGCATCCAGCGCCACATCGACCAACGCACCGCCCTGCTGGCCAGCGTCAGCCACGACCTGCGCACCCCCCTCACCCGCCTGAAGCTGGAACTGGCCCTGGCCGATCCGGGCCCGCGCACCGCCGACATGAAGCGCGACCTGTCGGAAATGGAGCACATGATCGACGAATACCTCGCCTTCGCCCGCGGCGAGGGCGGCGAGGCGGTCGAGACCGTCCACCTCAAGGCCTTGATCGACGAGGTCAGCGAAGGCGCCCTGCGCGCCGGCGCCCAGGTGTCGGTCCGGGCCGACCCGGACCTGATGGCCAGCGTGCGCCCCAACGCCCTCAAGCGCGCGCTGTCGAACCTGGTCATGAACGCCGCCGCCCATGGGGAACATGTCGACGTCCTGGCCGCGCGCCGGCCCAGCGGCGGCGTCGAGATCATCGTGGACGACGATGGTCCCGGCATTGAGGCCGACCGTTACGAGGACGCCTTCAAGGCCTTCAACCGCCTGGACGAGTCCCGCAACCAGAACGAAAAGGGCGTAGGCCTCGGCCTCGCCATCGCCCGCGACGTCGCCCGCAGCCACGGCGGCGACATCGTCCTCGACCGCTCCCCCCTCGGCGGGCTCCGCGCCATCGTCAGATTGCCGGGATGACCGGTTGATCTCCCTCTCCATGGAGGGCGCTGGAAACCTACCCGCCCAGTTCCTTCGAGCGCCGCGCCGCCGCCGCCACCGCCTTGCGCAGCAGATCGGGGAAACCGCCTTCGCCCATCAGCACCTCCAGCGCCGCCTGGGTCGTGCCGCCCGGGGAAGTCACCTGGCGGCGAAGCTCGGCCGGCTCCTCGCCGCTCTGCGCCAGCAAGGCCGCGGCCCCGGCGATGGTCGAGCGGGCCAGCCGCGCCGAATCGGCCGGGGGCAGGCCGGCGGCCGCGCCGGCGGCCTCCAGCGCCTCGACGAAGGCGTAGAGATAGGCCGGCGCCGATCCTGAAACGCCGGTCGCCGCATGCATCAGCTCCTCGTCGGCCAGGTCCGCGACCGTCCCGACCGGCGCGAACAGCCTGTGCGCCCGCTCGCGTGCGGCGGGATCGTCTGCGTAGATGCTGGCCGCGCCCTGTCGCACCGCGACCGCCGTGGTCGGCATGACCCGCGCCACCGCGCGGCCGCCGAAGGCTTCGGAGATGTCGGCCGCCCGCACGCCCGCAGCGATGGAGACGATCACGACGTCCGGCGCCAGATGGCTGGCGACCTGGGCGGCGGCTTCGCGCCAAATCTGCGGCTTGACCGCCAGCAGCACGGTCTTCGCCCCAGCCAACGCTGCATCCGGCGGATTGACCAGGGCGCCGGCGGCCCGCAGGCCGCCCAGAACCGGGCTCTCGAACGGCTCGCGCACGATCAGGTCGGAGGATTGGAAAGCCCCCGCCGCGCGCCAACCCTCGATCAGCGCCCCGCCCATGCGGCCGGCGCCCAGCATCAGGATCGGCGTCATTCGGTGTTCCTCAGGCCTCGCCGACGGTCTCGAACATGCAGGCGGCGATCGCGTCGGTGGCGGACTTCGAGCCGCGCACCAGGAAGTCGAACGCCGGATAGAAGCGGTCGGCCGCCTCCATCGCCACGTCGATCATCGCCGCGGCCTGGGCCAGGCTCGGCCGCTCGCCGGTCATCAGCGCCATGGCGTGGCGGAAGATGATCTCGCCGTCCTCCCACAGCTCGAAATGGCCGAGCCACACGCGCTGGTTCAGGATCGAGATCAGCTCATAGGCCGCCGCGCGCTGCTCCGGCGTGGCCTGCAGGTCGAACGACAGGCACAGTTGCAGGCAGTCGGCCTCCGGGCGCCAGGCGAACCACAGCTCGTAGTCCTTCCAGTCGCCGGTCAGGGCGAAGGCCAGGTCGCCGTCTTCCGTGCGATCGAACTGAAGATTCTCGGCGGTGAGGACGTGCTCGACGACATCCAGCGGATCGAGCGCGACCAGGACGTCTTCGTCAGGTAGCGGAGTGTCCATTAGACCGGCGGTCCTTTCGCAAAAGGCGTCGCGGGCCGAGCCGGCCATCGAATCGCCTGCGACATTGAAACTAAGCTGCTTCGCGCGCTTCGCGTCATCGGCTTTCTTGCCGTGCGCGAGCCACATTCGCGTGTTGCAACATTCAGTCTTTCTTGACCGCCTTCTTGGGCGCCGGGGCTTTCAGCGCCTCGATCTCGGCGCGCAGGGCCGCGATCTCGGCCTTCAGCACGTCGATCTCGTCGCGGCGGACAAGGTCGAAGTCGGCCACGAAGCGGTCGGCCTGGGCGCGGAAGGCGGCCTTGGCCTCCTCGCTCGCCGTCTGGGCCAGGCCCATGGCGGCGCTGGTGATCTTGGCGAATTCGTCCAGGAAAGGGTTCTGGGTCTGCATGGCCCCTATATGGCCCGCCGGGGGATGAAAGCGAAGGGCTTCTCGTCTAAACCCTGGGGGCGAAACATTCGGAGGTATCCGCTTGCCCTTCCCCGATTTCGACCCAGTCCTCGTCCAGATCGGGCCTTTCGCAATACGCTGGTACGCCCTGGCCTATGTCGCCGGCATCCTGCTGGGGTGGCGCTATGTCGCGGGATTGATGAAGAAACCGGCCCTCTGGGGGCCGCGCGGCGCGCCCGCCACCACCGCCCAGGTAGACGATCTCGTGCTCTGGATCACGCTCGGCGTCATCCTCGGCGGCCGCCTCGGCCACGTCTTCTTCTACACGCCCTCGATCATCGTCGAGGACCCGCTGGAGATCGTCCAGGTCTGGCACGGCGGCATGAGCTTCCACGGCGGGGCGCTCGGCGTGCTGGTCGCCGTCTTCGCCTTCTGCTGGAAGAACCGGCTCGACGTCCTGCGGGTCGGCGACGCCATCACCGCCTGCGCCCCGATCGGCCTCTTCTTCGGCCGCATCGCCAATTTCATCAACGGCGAGCTATGGGGCCGCCCGACCGATGCGCCCTGGGCGATCATCTTCCCCCAGGCGGGGATCGAGCCGCGCCATCCCAGCCAGCTCTATGAAGCCGCCCTGGAGGGCCTCGCCCTCTTCCTGATCCTGCGCTGGGCGACCCATGGCGCGGGCCTTCTGAAGCGCCGCGGCGTGGTCGCCGGGCTCTTTCTGCTGGGCTACGCGCTCTTCCGCACCTTCGTGGAGAACTTCCGCGAGCCGGACCGTTACCTCCAGCATTTCCCCCTCGGCCTCACCATGGGGATGATGCTGTCGGCGCCGATGGTGATCGGCGGCCTGTTCCTGATCTGGCGCGGGATGCGCGAACCGCCGGCCGCCGAGGCCGGCGCCCCCGCGCCCCAAGCCCAGACCAAGAGCCCATGAGCCTGCGCGAGCGCCTGGCGGCCCAGATCCGGGCCAGCGGGCCGCTGAGCCTCGCCCAGTACATGACCGCCTGTCTGCACGACCCCGACTTCGGCTACTACGCCGTCCGCCCGGCCCTGGGCGAGGGCGGCGACTTCATCACCGCTCCCCTGGTCAGCCAGATGTTCGGCGAACTGATCGGCCTTTGGGCGGTCGAGACCTGGACCCGCATGGGCCGCCCTGCTCGCTTCCGGCTGGTCGAGATGGGTCCTGGCGACGGGACCCTGATGAGCGACCTGCTGCGAGCGGCGAGGCTCTCGCCAGCCTTCACCGAGGCCGCCGACGTCTGGCTGGTCGAAACCTCCCAGCCCCTGCACGACCGCCAGCGCCAGGCGCTCGGCGACCACCTCTCCTGGGCCGGCACGCTCGGCGAGGTTCCCGCCGATGCGCCGATGATCCTCGTCGCCAACGAACTGCTCGACTGCCTGCCCGTCCGCCAGTTCGTCCGCACCGAGACGGGTTGGGCCGAACGCATGGTCGGCCTCGACGCCGCCGGCGCGCTCGCCTTCGGACTGGCGGCCGCCCCGGTTCTCGACCGGATCGCCCCGGTCGGCGCCATCCTGGAGACCTCGCCCGCCCAGGCCGCCATCGCCGACGAGATCGCCGCTCGCCTGGTCGAGGCCGGCGGCGCGGCCCTGCTGATCGACTATGGCCGCGCGGTCCCCGGCTTCGGCGATACGCTCCAGGCCCTGTGCCGCCATCGCAAGGAAGGCCCGTTGGAGAACCCGGGCGAGGCCGACCTCACCGTCCATGCCGACTTCCCCGCCGTCATGGCCGCCGCCGCCGCGCAGGGCGCGCAGACGCCCCAGATCCTGACCCAGGGCGAATTTCTGGTCCGGCTGGGAATCGGCGCCCGCGCCGAGGCCCTGGCCGCCGCCCGCCCCGACCTGTCGGGCGCCATCGAGCGCCAGCTCGAACGCCTGGTCGCCCCCGACCAGATGGGCGAGCTGTTCAAGGTCGCCTGCATCCATTCGCCGGGCTTCGTCCCGCCCGCCTTCGAGACCTGTCCGTGACCGACCTTCCCGTCCTGACCTCGCCGCTGCTCGACCTGCCCGGCGTGCGCCACGCCTTCTTCACCCGCCAGGGCGGGGTCTCCACCGGCATCTACGACAGCCTCAATGTCGGTCGCGGCTCCCAGGACGACCCGGCCGACGTGGTCGAGAACCGCCGTCGCGCGGCCGCCCATCTCGGCCTTCCCGAAGGCGCGCTCAACACCTGCTATCAGATCCATTCAGCCCAGGCCCTGGTCGCCGAGGCCCCCTGGAACGGCGAGCGGCCGCAGGCCGACGGCGTCGTCGCCCGCGCCGCCGGGATCGCCTGCGGGGCGCTCGCCGCCGACTGCGCCCCCATCCTCTTCGCCGACCCGACCGCCCGGGTGGTCGCCGCCGCCCACGCCGGCTGGAAAGGCGCGCTCGGCGGCGTGGCCGAGGCGACGCTCGAACGGATGGTCGAACAGGGCGCGCGCCTGGGCGACATCGTCGCCGTCGTCGGCCCCTGCATCGGCCCGGCCTCCTACGAGGTCGGCCTGGAATTCCTCGAACGCTTCGCCGCCGAAGCGGCCGAGAACATCGAGTTCTTCACCCCGGTCGACGGCGTGGAAAAGGCGATGTTCGACCTGCCCGCCTACGTCCTGCATCGCCTGCGCCGCGCGGGCGTGACCCGCTGCGAGTGGATCGGCCGCGACACCTGCGCCGAGGAAGCCTGGTTCTTCTCCAACCGCCGCGCCTTCAAGCGCGGCGAACCCGACTTCGGCCGCCTGCTCTCGGCCATCGCCCTGGTCTGATTTCCGAAATCACGTCCCATAGGGCGCTGGAGCAATTTTCCTCCCCGCTAGGGCAGAGGGGAAAAAGGCCTGATCGCCGCTTTGCACTTCCCATCCCGCGGAGAATTTCGCCCGCCCCTACGGCACGATCGTCGTGAACAGGTAGACCGCGAAGATCACCAGATGCACCACGCCTTGCAGCACCGTGGTCCGTCCCGTCCCCAACGACAGGGTGGTCACCAGCAGGGTCAGCACCAGCAGCACCATCGCCTTGGCGTCCAGGCCCAGCGACAGCGGCCAGCCCATCACCAGCGACACCACCGCCACCACCGGAATGGTCAGGCCGATCGAGGCCAGGGCCGAGCCGAGCGCCAGGTTGAGGCTGGTCTGCAGCCGGTCGAGGCGCGCCGCCCGCACCGCCGCCAGGCTCTCTGGCGCCAGCACCAGGGCGGCGATCACCACCCCGACCACCGCCTTGGGCGCGCCCGCCTGGGCGACCGCGGCCTCGAGCGTCGGCGCCAGCGCCTTGGCCAGCAGCACTACCGCCACCAGCGCCACGATCAGCAGGCCCAGGCTGATCCAGGCCGCCAGGGCGCTCGGGGGCGCGGCATGGACGTCCTCGTCGTGCGCCGCCACCCCGCTCGGCAGGAAATAGTCGCGGTGCCGCACCGTCTGGACCAGCACGAAGGTCCCGTAGAGCACCAGCGAGACCAGCCCCACGAATCCGAGCTGGCTGCTGGAATAGGCCGGGCCCGGCGTGCTGGTCGTATAGTTGGGCAGCACCATGGTCAGCATGGCCAGGGCCGCCAGGGTGGCCAGCGCCGCGCTGACCCCCGCCTGACCATAGCGCTGCTCCAGGTGGCGCGCCGCGCCCAGCAGCAGGCACAGCCCCACCAGGCCGTTCAGGATGATCATGATCGCCGCGAACACCGTGTCGCGCGCCAGCCCCGCGCCGGCCGGCCCGCTGGACAGCATCAGCGAGACGATCAGCGAGACCTCGATCACCGTCACCGCCACGGCCAGCACCAGCGTCCCGTAGGGCTCGCCGATCTTGTGGGCGACCACCTCGGCGTGGTGCACTGCGGCCAGCACGCAGGCGATGAGCCCCGCCGCAAGCGCCAGGTCGAACGGCCCGCCGAGCTTGGCGCCAAGCAGCAACAGCGAGCCGATGAAGGGTGAGAGCCAGGTCCAGGCCGGCAGTCCGATCTTTTGCATGGCCGGACCGTAAACCAAGCCTGGCCATGCCGCGACCCGCCACGTGCTTCGGCTTGGCTCGCCGCGCAGGGGTCTTGCTCTCCGGCCCTCGCCTGCTAAAAGCCGCGCCATTACCGACACCTGCTCCCCGGGGGGACCGATGAAGCTGCTGGCTGGCAACTCCAACCGTGCGTTGGCGGAGGCCGTGGCCTCGCACCTGGACGTTCCCCTCACCCGTGCGCAGGTGAAGCGTTTCGCCGACAACGAGGTCTGGGTGACCATCGACGAGAACGTCCGCGGCGAGGACGTCTTCATCCTCCAGTCGACCAACTACCCGGCCAACGACAACCTGATGGAGCTGCTGGTCTGCATCGACGCGCTGAAGCGCGCCTCGGCCCGCCGCATCACCGCCGTCATGCCCTATTTCGGCTATGCCCGTCAGGATCGGAAGACCGGGGGCCGCACGCCGATCTCGGCCAAGCTGGTCGCCAACCTCATCGAGCGCGCCGGCGCCGACCGCGTCCTGACCATGGATCTGCACTCGGGCCAGATCCAGGGCTTCTTCGACATCCCCACCGACAACCTGATCTCGGCGCCGCTGCTGGCGACCGACATCAAGGAGAACTATTCGACGCCGGCCGAGATCATGATCGTCTCGCCGGACGTCGGCGGCGTGGTCCGGGCCCTGGCCGTCGCCTCGCGGCTCAACGCCGAGCTGGCCATCGTCGACAAGCGCCGCTCGGGACCGGGCAAGAGCGAGGTCGCCAACGTCATCGGCGACGTCTCCGGCCGGCGCTGCATCCTCTTCGACGACATGATCGACGGCGGCGGCACCCTCTGCAACGCCGCCCAGGCGCTGATCGACGCCGGCGCCACCGAGGTCTCGGCCTACGTGACCCATGGCGTGATGTCCGGCGCGGCGGTCGAGCGGGTCAACGGCTCGGTGCTGAAGGAGCTGGTGATGACCGATTCGATTCCCGCCCCCGACCGCGCCCTCGAAGGCGGCAAGATCCGCTACGTCTCCTGCGACCGGCTGCTGGGCGAAGCCATCCGCCGCATCGCCAACGAAGAATCGGTCTCCAAGCTGTTCGATTGACCCTGGGCGGGTGGCAGGGCGATCGCATACGGCGCGGATAAGCGGCGGCAACCCACTTCGCATGTCGTCCCGGAAAGCGCGCAGCGCTTGTCCGGGATCCATGAACACCCAAGCTTTCAGGCTCTGGCGCCGCCGAGACGGAATCCTGAACCGCATGTGTCCATGGGTCCCGGTCTTGCTTCGCAAACCGGGATGACACCCATATGCGCGGGAAGCCGTCTTCCCGCCCCTCACGCCGATATGATCGGCCCATTCGGCCAACGGCCCAGCTTGGTTAAGCCTCGTTAACCACGGCGAGGACACATTCTCGCCCGCTCCAAGGTGCTAGGTTCCAGCGCCTGATTACCCGGGGAAGGCACAGGATGACCAAGGCGCCTCGCGCGGCCCTCTCGGCCGCGGCCATCGCATTTTCTGCAATCCTGGCTTCGTGCGCCGAGCCGCCGCCTCCCGTCGCGGTCGCCCCGCCGCCGCCGGCCGTCTCGCTCTCGCCCAAGCTGGTCGAGCAGGCCGCCGCCTATCGCTATTACATGGATAGGGCCGCAGCGATCTCGCCGGCGTTCGTCGACGGCCAGATGGTCGCTGAGGGGCTGAAGATCGGCGCCTCCTACGAACCCAAGCAGTTCCTGCAAGGCGCCATGGCCTACGGCGCCATCGTGGCGCTGCAGGACCCGGCCTTCGTCGCCGGCGTCAAGCAGTACGCCGGCAACGCCCAGCAGCGCCAGCAGATCGCCTACGAGATCATGAAGGACCCGGCCTATGTGGTCGGCCTGTCCGGCTCGGGCAGCGCCGCGGGCCTGGTCAAGGCCGCCCTGGGGGCGGACGGCAATCGGTTCTACGACGCCGGCAAGACCGTCAAGCAGGCCGCCTACGAGGTCCAGAAGCAGCCCTGGTCCAAGGCCGACATCGTCGGCCGCGACGCGCGCCTGGTCCAGGCCAAGGCGCTGGGCGCCACGCCCGTCGTCGGCGACGTCGCCCAGATCACCCGCCTGCAGCAGGCGGTCAGCGGCGGCCAGTCGCTGGACGTGGTCGGCGCGGCCGCGACCCCGCCCTTCACCCCGCTGGTGATTCGCAGCCTCTCCGTCGCCGCCCTGGCGATTCTCGGCCACGCCACCGACGCCAATCTGGAGACGCTCAACGCCATCATGGTGGAGCCGAACGTCACCTCCTGCGCCAACATGGCCAAGCTGAACCTCTATCAGTGCCTGGCGGTCGCCAAGCCGCACTACGAGGACGTCTTCTGCCTGGGCCAGCACGCGATGATGGACACCGCCCGCTGCGTCATCAAGGCGTCGGGACAACCCGAGCCCTACGAACCGAAGTTCGTGCCGACCGTGCGCGAGAACGCGAGCTACAAGCCGACCCCGGTCAAGAAGCCGGCCAAGAAGGTCGCGAAAAAGGGCTAGGAATCCTTCCCCTGGCCCGTTGCAAGGTCCGGGGGTTTTGTGTATCTACGCGCACCTTTCGGCCTTAACGGGTCGTTCCGTCGCCGCGCGGGTCGTTCGCGCGGCGGCTTCGTTTTGAGGCGAGGCCATGGCCGATATTATCCTGAACGTTGAAGTCCGCGAACGCATTGGCACCGGCGGAGCGCGCGCTGCGCGCCGCGAAGGCCTGGTCCCCGGCGTCCTCTATGGCGGCGACAAGGATCCGGTCGCCATCACCGTGAAGAGCAACGAGTTCCGCAAGGCGCTCTACACCGGCAAGCTGCTGGGCCATCTGGTGACCCTGCAACACGGCAAGGAAACCCAGCCGGTCATCGCCAAGGCGGTCGACCTGCATCCGGTCACCGACGAGCCGATCCACTTCGACCTCTACCGGGTCGACGCGCACCAGACGATCAAGATCTCGGTGCCGGTGCACTTCAAGAATCACGACGCCTCGCCGGGCCTCAAGAAGGGCGGCACCCTGAACGTCGTGCGTCACGAAGTCGAACTGGCCTGCCCGGCCGACGCCATTCCGGAAGAACTGGTCTTCGACCTGACCGGCCTGGAAATCGGCGACACCATCCGCATCGGCGCCTTCGACCTGCCCAAGGGCGTGACCCCGTCGGTCGACCGCGACTTCGTCGTCGCCACCGTCGCCGGTTCGGCGGCCGGCGCTTCGGAAGCTGCTGAAGAAGCCGCCGAAGGCGAAGCCTAAGACCCCATAGGCCGGTTCGGAGGGGCTCATGCTCGTCCTGGCCGGCCAGGGCAATCCCGGCGCGCGCTACGCGGGCAACCGGCACAACATCGGCTTCATGGCCGTCGACGAGATCGCGCGCCGCTGGCGCTTCGGTCCGGAACGCTCTCGCTTCTCCTCCCTCGTCCGCGAGGGGGAGATCGAGACGCCGGAGGGCGCCGTCCGCGCCCTGATCCTCAAGCCGCAGACCTTCTACAACGAAAGCGGCCGCGCCGTTTCCGAGGCGCTGAAGTTCTACAAGCTCAAGCCCGCCGATCTCGTCCTCTTCTATGACGAGATCGACATGGCGCCCGGCCGCTTCCGCATGAAGCTGGGCGGCGGCGCGGCCGGCAACAACGGCGTGCGCTCGGTCACCGCCCACATCGGCCCCGACTTCCGCCGGGCCCGCCTGGGCGTCGGTCATCCGGGCCACAAGGACCGCGTCCAGGGCCATGTCCTCTCCGACTTCCACAAGGTCGACCAGGCCTGGGTCGAGGCCCTGCTCCGCGCCGTGGCCGACGCCGCCCCCCTGCTCGCCGCCGGCGAGGACG
>NZ_JAYRST010000093.1:0-11232 GCF_041920015.1 Phenylobacterium sp. | reverse complement strand
CGGCATCGGCGACGTCATCATCACCCGCATAGGCAAGCTGCTGCGTCCGAAGCGCCTGCCCTCGAACCTCTTCCAGTTCCGCGAAGGCACCGGTGCGGACCGCTGCGTCCTCGACTCGATCACCTCGCTGCAAAACGGCGCCGACCTGCTGTGGATCGAAACCGAAAAGCCGCACGTCGAGCAGATCGCTTCGATGATGGACCGCATTCGCGAGGTCATCCCGAACGCCAAGCTGGTCTACAACAACAGCCCGTCCTTCAACTGGACGCTGAACTTCCGTCAGCAGATCTACGACGCCTACAAGGCGGCCGGTAAGGACGTCTCGGCCTACGACCGCGAGAAGCTGATGAGCGTCGACTACGACGGCACCGAACTGGCCGCCGAAGCCGACGAGAAGATCCGCACCTTCCAGGCGGACGGCGCCAAGCGGGCCGGCATCTTCCACCACCTGATCACCCTGCCGACCTATCACACCGCGGCCCTGTCGACCGACAACCTGGCCAAGGAATACTTCGGCGAGGCCGGCATGCTCGGCTACGTCCTGGGCGTCCAGCGCCAGGAAATCCGCCAAGGCATCGCCTGCGTGAAGCACCAGAACATGTCGGGTTCCGACATCGGTGACGATCACAAGGAGTACTTCGCCGGTGAAGCGGCCCTGAAGGCCGGCGGCGTCCACAACACGATGAACCAGTTCGCGTAAGCGATCTGATCGTCAGCTTAGGCCGGCCGGGCGTTCGGGAAGCTTTCCGAAGGTCCGGCCGGAAACTCGGTTCCGGCGCAAGCCGGGGGAGCAGAGGACCATGACCAAGGAACGGTATTGGGTTGTCGGCGGCGAATATAGCTGCATGGCCTTCAAGGCCCTGAAGAACGGCGCCCCGCACGTAATCGGCCCGTTCGAGGATCGCGACGAAGCCAAGGAAGCGTGGAAACGCGTCTCGCAGGAGACCCGCAGCAACGCCGCCGTCCGCTATTCGATCGCCTCCGAGCAGTTCGTACTGCCCGCCTAAGGTCAGGGCTTCCAGCGCCCGGATGTCTCTCCTCGAGCCCGCCCCGGCTTACGGGCAAGGGCGGGCTCGCTTTTTTCGTCCCCGAGTAATTCAAGGAATTTTCAGCATGACCGTCGACGTCGCCCCCCGCCCTGTCGAGATCAAAGGCGCTGTGGAAGGTCGTGCCGCCGAGGTGCTGACTCCCGAGGCGCTGGCGTTCCTCGCCGAGCTCCACACCCGTTTCAACGACCGCCGCCTCGAACTGCTGGCCGCGCGCGCCGAACGCCAGAAGCGCTTCGACGCCGGCGAGAAGCCCGACTTCCTCGAAAGCACCAAGGCCGTCCGCGACGGCGACTGGAAGGTCGCTCCGATCCCGGCCGACCTGCAGGACCGCCGCGTCGAGATCACCGGCCCGGTCGATCGCAAGATGATCATCAACGCGCTGAACTCCGGCGCGCGGGTGTTCATGGCCGACTTCGAGGACGCCTCCTCGCCGACCTGGCAGAACATGGTCGAAGGCCAGATCAACCTGAAGGACCGCTGGTCCGGCCAGATCGGCTTCACCGACGCCGGCAACGGCAAGACCTACGCCCTGAAGGACAAGGTCGCGACCCTGATGGTGCGCCCGCGCGGCTGGCACCTGCCCGAAGCCCACGCCCTGGTGAACGGCCAGGAGATGAGCGGCGGCCTGTTCGACTTCGGCCTCTATTTCTTCCACAACGCCAAGGCCCAGATCGCCGCCGGCGCCACGCCCGCCTTCTATCTGCCGAAGATGGAAAGCCATCTGGAGGCGCGGCTCTGGAACGACGTCTTCGTCTATGCCCAGCAGGCGCTGGGCGTGCCGAACGGCACGATCAAGGTCACGGTGCTGATCGAGACCCTGCCCGCCGCCTTCGAGATGGACGAGATCCTCTACGAACTGCGCGACCACATGGCGGGCCTCAACTGCGGCCGCTGGGACTACATCTTCTCGTACATCAAGCGCCTGGGCCGCCAGCCCGACGCCCTGACGCCGGACCGCGCGGTCATGGGCATGGGCTCGGACTTCCTGGCCGCCTATTCGCTGAAGCTGATCCAGACCTGCCACCGCCGGGGCGCCTTCGCCATGGGCGGCATGGCCGCCCAGATCCCGGTGAAGGGCGACGACGCGGCCAACCAGGCGGCCTTCGCCAAGGTCCGCGCCGACAAGGAACGCGAGGCCGGCAACGGCCATGACGGCACCTGGGTCGCCCACCCGGACCTGGTGCCGGTGGCCATGGAAGTGTTCGACCGCCTGATGCCGACCCCGAACCAGCTCGGCAAGCTGCGCGAGGACGTCAACGTCACCCGCGAAGACCTGCTGAAGGTCCATGCCGGCGTGCGCACCGAGCACGGCCTGCGCGAGAACATCCGCGTCGGCGTCCAGTACATCGAGGCCTGGCTGCGCGGCCGTGGCGCGGTGCCGCTCTACAACCTGATGGAAGACGCCGCGACCGCCGAGATCAGCCGCGCCCAGATCTGGCAGTGGATCAAGCAGGCCGCCAAGCTGGACGACGGCCGCACGGTCGACGAAGCCCTGTTCCTCAAGCTGCTCGACGAGGAGATGGAGGGCCTGCGCCAGGTGCTGCCGGCTGCGGCCTTCGAGACCGGCCGCTTCGCCGAGGCCGTGGCGATCTTCAAGGACATGAGCCTGTCCGAGGCCTGCGAGGAGTTCCTGACCCTCCCGGCCTACCGGGCGCTGTAATCCGCGAGAGCGGATGGGGTGACGGGCGGGGAAGCTTGGAATTCGGTCGCTTCCCCGCCCCGATCACGCAATGAAAGGGGCGTCCCGCGGGACGCCCTTTTTGCTTTGTCGCTTCCATTTGATCTCCGGCCGGGGAGGACTGTCGCATATGGATTTTTGAGCGAGCTTCCTTCTCCCGCAAGGGGAGAAGGGACCGCGACATCTTCGCCATAAGCGACCACCGCCCCGCTGGAGAGATGGCTTGGCGCGGAACGCGCGCCTTAGCGACTACTTCTTCACCCAGGCGCCGCCGGCGTCCTGGTAGAATTCGCCCGCCTTCAGCTTGCCCTGGACCACGGTGCGATAGGCCGAGGCCCCGGCGGCGGCCGGGCTGACGCCGTTCTTGGCCGCGGCCTGATTGTAGAGCTCGCGGCGGCCGGCGTTGATCTCGGCCACGGCGGCGCGGACGTCGGCGCTGGCCGCTCCGGCGTTCACGAAGCCCAGGAAGCCGTCGGCCTGCTCGCCCACCACGCCCTGCGCCTTGGCGGCGTCGACGGCGGCCTTGGCGGAGGCGGGATCGGCATAGGCGGCGCCGGCGAAGGTGATGCTGGCGACCACGGCGGCGACAGGCGCCATCAGTTTGTGGAAAGTCATGCTCATCCCCTTAGAACAGGTTCGGGTTCTGCGTGATCAGCGCCTTGACGTCGTCGTCCAGGCGCAGCCGGACATCGGCGTCCAGCTTGGCGTAGATGGTGATCGGGGCGACCTCCACGCGCACGGTCGGCGTGCAGGCCCCGGTCAGGGCCGCTCCGGCCAGGACCGCCGCGAGCGGCAGGGTTCTCTTCATGACGTCGTCTCCAGTCTCGTGGGCAGATTAGGCGGTCACGGCTGAACGGCTTGTGAACCGCGAAGCGCCTGGTATTCGGCGAAGTCCTTCAGGATCTGATCCAGATTGATGGAGGTGTCGAGCGTCAGGTCGACCTTGGTTCCCGACGGCAACGGCAGGCTCTTGTCCATGAAGCTCTGGCGAAGCAGCTCCATGATCGTCAGTCGGATTTCCTGTTTCTTCGGCGGCGTGTGCTCGCCCTTCAAGTGCATCAGCACGCCCAGGCGGCCGTTGTCCTGGCTGTCGACCTGGGCGTCCAGGGTGTCGAACGCCAGGTGCTCCATCGCCTGATAGGCGAATTCGGTGATCGCATTGGTGGCTTCGGGCGCCGCCTCCTCGGGAACGGGAACCGGAGCGCTGACCCCGCCGCCCTCGGCGCCGACCGTGGTGAAGGCCTCGCGCAGGATCGACAGCCGGCCCGGCTCGATGGCCCGCAACACCCCGCCCGACACCCGCACGCCCTGGGGCGTCACCTCGAACGGCGCCCGGCCGGTCAGCCGCGCCTCCAGGTCCACCCGGTCGCCGAACGGCGAGGCCTCGACCAGGTCCTTGACCTGCACCGCCTCGATATTGATCGCCCCCTTCCAGGGCTCGCCCGGCTTGAACGGCAGGGTGAAGGGATCGAAGACCAGCTTGCCGTCGCCCATGGCCAGTTGCGCCCCTTCGACCACCACGGCGTCGCTCTCCAGTCCGAAGCTCACCTGGACGTCGGTGAGCGGCACGAGGGTGTCGATCTTCTCGGCCTTCAGGAACTGGCCGGGCGCGGCCTCCAGCGGCAGGAGGCTCGCAAACTGCGCCTGCCCGGACAGTCCAGTCACCGGCCCCATCGGGCTGACGAAGTCCAGCCGTTCGACCAGCAGGGTCCCGCGACTGGTCGGCGCGCCCTCGCCCCAATCCATCTGGCCGACGAACCGCGCGCGCCCCTCGGCCGGCGAGGCCAGCACAGCGGCCATCGGCGACAGCCCCGCCGGCTGCAACCCGCCGGGCGCGAAGGTCAGCATGCCGGTGTCGAACCTCACGCCCCCACGCCCGTCGCGGCCCTGGGCCAGGGTTCCCTCGGCCAGCCGCCGGCGGGCGAGATCGCTGAGCGCAAAGCCGCCGGTCCAGGCGCCGCCCTTGGCCTGCACCGCGCCGGAGGCCAGCACCGGACGGAAGCGCATCTCGGCCGCGGTGTCGGCGACCTTCGCCCTCGCCAACGTCACCTGCCCGTCGATCCGCTCCCCGGCGCCCGAGAGGTCGACCGTTCCCGCGCCCTCGGCGATCCGCAACTCGGTCGCGGGCAGTTCTGCGGAAAGGTCCTTCGCCAAGCCCCGGACATGCCAGCGCCCGCCGGCCAGGCTCAGCAGCGGGCCGCCGGTCGGGCATACCGAGCCGTCCACCTTCGCAAGGTCGTTGTCGCCCAGCTCCACGTGCTCTGCGCCGACGGCGATGCAGCGGCTGGCGGCGAAGGTGGTTGTCCCGCCCGCCACGCGCAGCTCGCCCGCCGCGTCGAGGCTCGCGCCCGAGACCGGCGCGAAACCGCCCTTGGCCTTGAGCGCCAGCTCCGCCGCCAGGCCGCCTGCGCCGAAACTGTAGCGCGCCACGTCCAGGTCGACCTCCGGCAGCCCCCCGCCCTTGACCGTCAGGCCGAACCCGCCGCGCCCATTGGCGTAGACCGGCGCCCCGGATCGGTAGAACAGCGCCTCGCCGCCGCTGTCAGTGCGCAGCCGCACCGGCGTTCCCAGGCTGATCGAGAGATCGTCGCGCGTGGCGTTCACCGCCACCGAATTGGCGGTGAGCTGGAAGCCGGCCAGGGCGCGCTTCAACGCCGCGGTCTCGGCCAGGTCGCCGGCCCGCGCCGGCCCCAGGCCCGACCAGGCCCCGCGCGACTGGATCGCCCCGCGCAGGGCGACATCCAGCCGCTCCGGATCGAAGGCGATCAGCCCGTCCAGGTCCCCGTGAGGCGCGCTCAGCGTCAGGTCGCCGTTCAGGACGCGGTCGGCGGCGAAGCGCGCGCTGATCTCGGCCGACACCACATCGCCGGCCGACCGCGTCCAGCGGATATCGCCCAGCGAGGCGTCGCCGCCCAGCCGATCCACCTGCGTCCCGGCCAGCTTCCCGCCGGCGACCGCCGCCTTGAGCGTCCCGTCGCCCTGCAGCGCCAGGGTGCGCGCCCACCCGCTGACCGCGCCGGTGAAATCACCGGTCAGCCGTACGCCCTGCAGACTATCGGCGCCCAGCCGCGCCTCCTCGCCCGACAATTCGGCGCGGGCGAACAGCCGCCCGTCGCCGCGTTGGCGACGCATGTCCGGATAGGGACCTTGCAGCGAGAGGTTCAACCGCGCCGCCTTGACCGAGCCTCCCTGGAAACGGGCCGTATTGACCGGCGCGACCAGCACCAGGTCGACCCGCGGCCCGGTCGTCGCCAGCCGCAGCGTCGTCTGGCCAAGGTCGGCGTCCAGCCCCGCTCCCTTCAGCCGCGCGGGGTCGAGCCGCGCGTCGAGGGCCATCAGCTTGCCGTCCTCCATGCGGCCGTCGGCATAGGCCTTCAGCGCGCCGTAGTCGGTGGTCAGGGACAACACCCCGCGATGAATCTCGATCCGCGGCTGGCGCGCGTCCGGCCGGGGCGGCTGGCGCGTGAACGCCTCAATCACCCGGTCCAGCGACCCCAGGCTGAACTTTCCGTCCCGGAAGCGTCCCTTCAGCACCGGCCGATAGAGCTTGATCGAGGCGACCTCGACGCCCAGCGGCCGTCCGGCCCACGGCCCGGTGAAACCGTAGCGCACCTCCACCCGCTCGACGCTGGCGTCCGGATCGCCCGCCGGCCCGGCCCGCACCCGCGCGATGAAGCCGCCATAGTCGAACTGGCGAAACTCCACCTGCGCCGGCACGCCGCGCGCATCCAGCCAGCCGACCAGCAGTTCGCGCGCGATGACCCGCCGCGCCATGTACACGCCGGCGCCGGCCGCCATCGTCACCACGATCACCACGGCCACGGCGGTATGGGCGCGCCGCCAGCGACGGCGGGCGGCGCGGTTCGGCGGTTTGGGGTCGGACTCGGTCAAACGCGGCGCCTGCTGCTCTTGGAGCAGGTCATAACGCAAAACCGCCGAAAGCGTGGCCGTCCGATGTGAAGTTTAGAGCCCGCCGATGCTGGCCAGCGCCACGCCGCCGTCGACCGCGATGGTCTCGCCCACCACATAGTCCCCGGCCCGGCTGGCCAGGTAGATCGCCGCGGCGGCCATGTCCTCGTCGCGGCCGATGCGGCGCGAGGGGATGTGCCTGGCGATCGCCTCGCCCTGGTCACGGGCCACGCGGTTCATCTCCGAGGCGAAGGCGCCGGGCGCGATGCCGGTGACGTTGATCGCATCCTTGATCAGTTCGGCGGCGACCCGGCGGGTCAGGTAGATCAGCCCGGCCTTCGATGCGTGATAGGAATAGGTCTCCTGCGGATTGAGCCGGATGCCGTCGATCGAGCAGATATTGATGACCTTGGCCGGCTGGTCGCGGCTGGCGGCGGCCTTCAGCGCGCCATGCAGCGCCTGGGTCAGGAAGAACGGCGACTTGAGGTTCAGGTTCAGCACCTTGTCCCAGCCGCTCTCGGGGAACTCGTCGAACGGCGCGCCCCAGGCGGCGCCGGCGTTGTTGACCAGGATGTCCAGCTTCGGCTCGGCTTCGGTCAGGCGCTGCGCCAGCGCCTGGCAACCCTCTACCGTCGAGACGTCCTGCGGCATGGAGAGGCAGCGCTCTCCCAGCTCGGCCGCCGTCTCGTCGCACGCCGCCGGCTTGCGCGAGGAGATGTAGACGCGCGCGGCCCCTGCATCGAGGAAGCCCTTGGCGATCATCTTGCCGATGCCGCGGGAACCGCCGGTGACCAGGGCCACGCGCCCCTCCAGCGAGAACAGTCCCTGAGCCATGCCTTGCTTCCTTGCCTGCTGAGTCCCGAGCCGATCGGCCGATCCGATCCGAGCGCTTATGAGCCGGCGCCGCAGGCTCGAAAACCCTACGGATTTTTGACTCGCGCCCGCTTGCCGGGGCCTATAAACAACCGTTTGAATCCAAGGACGGTCAAGCTCACGAGCCGTCTTTTCCAAACAGTCGAGGATGCGCCCCATGGCCGAAATCAATTCGGTGACCGACCTTTCGCTCGACGGCGACGTCGCGGTCATCACGCTCAATTCGCCGCCGGTCAACGCCCTGTCGGCCAAGGTCCGCGAAGGCCTGTACGAAGCCTTCAAGGCGGCCAACGCCAACGACGCGGCCAAGGCCATCGTGCTGATCTGCGAGGGTCGCACCTTCATCGCCGGCGCCGACATCACCGAGTTCGGCGGCGCCATGGCCGGCCCCGGCCTGCCCGAGGTCCAGGCTCAGATCGAGGATTCGCCCAAGCCGGTGGTCGCCGCGATCCACGGCACCGCCCTGGGCGGCGGCCTCGAGGTCGCCCTCTGCGCCCATTACCGGGTCGCCGTTCCGTCGGCCAGGCTCGGCCTGCCGGAAGTGGCGCTTGGCCTGCTGCCGGGCGCCGGCGGCACCCAGCGCCTGCCTCGCGTGGTCGGCCCCGAACGCGCGCTGGAGATGATGACCAGCGGCCGTCACGTGCCCGCCAAGGAAGCCCTGGCCGGCGGCCTGGTCGATGAACTGGTCGAGGAAGGCAAGCTGAAGGACGGCGCGATCGCCTTCGCCCGCAAGGTGGCCGCCGAGGGCCGTCCGCTGCGCAAGATCCGCGACCAGAACGAGAAGGTCGAGGCGGCCCGCGGCAAGCCCGAGATCTTCGCCGATTTCCGCAAGGCCAACGCCCGCAAGTTCCGCGGCTTCCTGGCCCCCGAATACAACATCCGCTGCATCGAGGCGGCGGTGAACCAGCCGTTCGAGGAAGGCCTGGCCACCGAACGCAAGCTGTTCCTCGAACTGATGAGCGGCTCCCAGTCGGCGGCCCAGCGCTACTCGTTCTTCGCCGAACGCACCGCCCAGAAGATTCCGGACGTGCCGGACGACACCGCCCTGATCCCGGTCAAGAAGGTCGGCATCATCGGCGCCGGCACCATGGGCGGCGGCATCGCCATGAACTTCGCCAACGCCGGCATCCCGGTGGTGATCGTCGAGGTGAAGCAGGACGCCCTGGACCGCGGCCTGGCCACCATCCGCAAGAACTACGAGCGCACCGCCTCGCGCGGCGGCATCACCGCCGAGCAGGTCGAGCAGCGCTGCGCCCTGATCTCCGGCTCGCTGTCGATGGAAGACAGCTTCAAGGACGTCGATCTGGTGATCGAGGCCGTCTTCGAGCGGATGGACATCAAGAAGGACATCTTCACCAAGCTCGACGCCATCTGCAAACCCGGCGCGATCCTGGCCACCAACACCTCGGGCCTGGACATCGACGAGATCGCCTCGGTGACCAAGCGTCCGGAAAGCGTCATCGGCCTGCACTTCTTCTCGCCGGCCAACGTAATGAAGCTGCTGGAGATCGTCCGCGCCGATCACACCTCCAAGGAGGTGATCGCCACCTCGATGAAGCTGGCCAAGCAGATCGGCAAGGTCGCCGTGCTGGTCGGCGTCTGCCCCGGCTTCGTCGGCAACCGCATCCTCGGCGCGCGCCAGCGTGAAGCTCAGAAGCTGGTGCTGGAGGGCGCCATGCCCTGGGACGTCGACCGCGTGCTCTACGACTTCGGCTTCCCGATGGGGCCCTTCGCCATGAGCGACCTGGCCGGCCTCGACATCGGCTGGGTCAAGGAGAAGTCCAAGGGCGAGAGCATCCGCGACGTGCTCTGCGAAATGGACCGCCGCGGCCAGAAGACCGGCGCCGGCTACTACGACTACGACGAGAACCGCGCCGCCAAGCCCTCGCCGGTCACCGAGAAGATCATCAACGACTTCATCGTCAAGTCGGGCGCCAACCCGCGCAAGATCAGCGACGACGAGATCCTCGAGCGCTGCATCTATCCGATGATCAACGAGGGCGCGAAGATCCTCGAAGAGGGCAAGGCCATCCGCGCCTCCGACATCGATGTGGTCTGGCAGAACGGCTACGGCTGGCCGGTCTATCGCGGCGGCCCGATGTGGTACGGCGATCAGGTCGGCCCGGCCAAGGTGCTGGCCAAGATGAAGGAATTCCAGGCCACCATGGGCGACCAGTTCAAGCCGGCCGCGCTCCTGGAAAAGCTCGTCGCCGAAAACAAGAAGTTCTCCGACCTCTAAGGCGACCACCCGCCAAGACAGTCCCCGGCGCCCGACCGCGCCGGGGACCGACGAAATCTCCCAACTCCTAGGAAGCTCTCCATGCGTGAAGCCGTCATCGTCTCCACCGCCCGCACGCCGATCGGCAAGGCCTATCGCGGCGCCTTCAACAACACCTCGGCCGCCGAGTTGGGCGGCCACGCCATCAAGGCCGCGGTCGAGCGCGCCGGCATCGATCCGGCCACCATCGACGACGTGGTGATGGGCGCGGCCCTGCAGCAGGGTTCGTCCGGCGCCAATGTCGCCCGCCGCGCGGCCCTGCGCGCCGGCCTGCCGAACACCGTCGCCGGCATGACCCTCGACCGCCAGTGCTCCTCGGGCCTGATGGGCATCGCCACGGCCGCCAAGTACATCATCAACGACGGCGCCCAGGTGGCGGTCGGCGGCGGCCTGGAAAGCATCAGCCTCGTCCAGAACGACAAGATGAACCGCTTCCGCACCTCCGATAAGTGGCTCGACCAGCACGTGCCGGAAATCCACGTCTCGATGATCGAGACCGCCGAGATCGTGGCCGAGCGCTACGGCGTCAGCCGCGAGGTCCAGGACGAATACGCCTTCCAATCCCAGCAGCGCACCGCCGCGGCCCAGGCCGCCGGCGTGTTCAACGCCGAGATCGCGCCGCTGACCTCGATCATGATGGTGCAGAACAAGGAGACCGGCGAGTTCTCCGAGAAGGAAGTCACCCTGACCCAGGACGAGGGCAACCGGCCCCAGACCACCCTGGCCGACCTCCAGAAGCTCGCCCCGGTCTTCAAGGGCGGCCAGTTCGTCAAGGAAGGCAAGTACGTCACCGCCGGCAACGCCAGCCAGCTCTCGGACGGCGCGGCCGCCGTGGTGCTGATGGAAGCCAAGGAAGCCGCACGCCTGGGCCTGGAGCCGCTGGGCGCCTATCGCGGCATGGCCGTGGCCGGCTGCGGCCCGGAAGAAATGGGCATCGGCCCGGTCTTCGCGATTCCGAAGCTGCTGGAGCGCAACGGCCTGAAGATCGACGACATCGACATGTGGGAACTGAACGAGGCCTTCGCCTCTCAGTGCCTCTACTGCCGTGACAAGCTCGGCATCGACCCGGCCAAGTACAACATCTCCGGCGGCGCCATCTCCATCGGCCACCCCTACGGCATGACCGGCGCCCGCGCGACCGGCCACATCCTGCACGAGGGCAAGCGCCGCGGTTACAAGTACGGCGTCGTCACCATGTGCGTCGGCGGCGGCATGGGCGCGGCCGGCCTCTTCGAAATCTTCTAAGAGGAGCGCTGAAATCGCTTAGGCGATTTTCGGTGGACGTCACGGCATCTTCGAAATCTTCCAAGAGGACGAAGAGCCGGAATTCGAGAAGGGCCGCCCGCGGGCGGCCCTTTTTCGTGGAGCTAGGCCAGGGTTGCGCGAGGGTGCGTTCGGGGTCCCCCGATGGCCGCGCCAGGCCCCACCCAACAAGATCCATAATT
>NZ_JAYRST010000092.1:0-11400 GCF_041920015.1 Phenylobacterium sp. | reverse complement strand
AAGCCGCGGGGGTTTGCTACCTGCCGCGCCTCACCACGAGCGGTCGTGGCGGAATTGGTAGACGCGCAGCGTTGAGGTCGCTGTGGGGCAACCCGTGGAAGTTCGAGTCTTCTCGACCGCACCAGTGTGAAACAGGGTCTTCAACAGCGCTAGAGTTCCATCTTCGTCGCACGCCTGGGAGGTCCGCATGAGCCGCGAAACGGCCGACCTGACCGAAGCCCGCGACAAGACCTCTCCCGAACTTGAGGAAGACCTGGAAGACCTCGCCCTTGGCGAGGACTACGCCCTAAATCCCGAATTCGTGGCCATGGTGGTCGACGCGGCCGACCGCGGCGACGCCGAGCGCCTGCGCGAGCTGCTGGGCGCGCTCCACCCGGCCGACGTGGCCGATCTGATGGGCTTCCTGTCGGCGGACTACCGCGAGGAGATACTGGCCCACCTCGCGCCCGAAGCCCTGGCGGAGATTCTTTCGGAACTCGACACCGAGATCCGCGAGGAAGTGCTGGAGACGGTCGCCCCGGCGACGCTCGCCAAGGCGTTGGGCGAACTCGATTCGGACGATGCCGCCGACGTCGTCGACGACCTGGAGGCCGACAAGCGCGTCCAGGTCCTGGCGGCCATGCCGGAGACCGAGCGGACGGCCATCGAATCGTCCCTGGCCTATGAGGACGAGACCGCCGGCCGCATCATGCAGCGCGAGGTGGTGGCGGCGCCGCAGTTCTGGACCGTGGGCCAGACCATCGACCATTTCCGCAAGGAAGGCGACGACCTGCCCGAGCTGTTCTTCGACATCTATGTGGTCGATCCCAGCTACAAGCCCGTTGGGGCGATTCCGGTCAGCCACCTGCTGCGGGCGGCCCGCAGCGCGCCGCTTGCCCAGCTCATGGAGGCGGTCACCGAAATCCCGGTGACCATGGACCAGGAAGAGGTCGCCTACATCTTCGACAAGTACCACCTGATCTCCGCCCCGGTGGTTGAGGGCGGCGGGCGCCTGGTCGGCCAGATCACCGTCGACGACATCGTCGGCGTCATCCAGGAAGAGAGCGAGGAAGACATCCTCGCCCTGGCCGGGGTGTCCGACGCGGGCCGAAACGCCGACGTCCTCGACATCATCCGCGCGCGTTTGCCGTGGCTGGCGGTCAACACGCTCACGGCGGCCCTGGCGGCCAGCGTGATCCAGGCGTTCCAGGGCGAGATCGCCAAACTCGTCACCCTGGCTGTGCTGATGCCCATCGTCGCCTCGCTGGGCGGCAATGCGGCGACCCAGGCCTTGGCGGTGGCGGTGCGGGCCCTGGCCAGCAAGGAGCTGTCCGAGGTCAACGCCTATCGCACCATCTTCCGCGAGATGGCGGTGGGGCTGGCCAACGGCGCGGCCCTGGCCCTGGCCACGGGCGTCGCCATCTTCCTGTTCTTCCACGACCTGAAGCTCTCGCTCACCTTCGGCCTGGCCCTGATCGTGAATCTGTTCGTCGCCGGGCTGGTCGGGGTGCTGGCGCCGCTGGTGCTGGAGCGGATGGGACGCGATCCGGCGGTTTCATCCTCAGTTTTCGTGACTTTCGCCACGGACTTCACAGGTTTCTTCGTCTTCCTGGGCCTGGCCAGCGTGATCCTGCTCTAAGCGGCCTCTATCTTGCCCGCCAAGCCATGGGCGCGTGCGCCCGTGTGTCAGGATGGGTCAACCCGCCAATGAAACCGCGTCACCAGGTGTCGAGATCGGCCATCGAGCTGATCAAGCGCTTCGAAGGCTATCGCCGGAAGTCCGCCCAGCTCGCCGACGGCTGCTGGACGATCGGCTATGGCCATACCCTGACCGCGCGCGAAGGCGCCGAAGTCTCGGAACAGGACGCTGAAGCTCTCCTGATCTACGACCTGATCGCCGTCTCCCATTCGGTGAACGAGTGGGTGTTCACGCCGCTGAACCAGAACCAGTTCGACGCCCTGGTCGCCTTCGCCTTCAACATTGGCCTGGAGGGTTTCCGCCGCTCGTCGGTGCTGCGCCGCCTGAACGAAGGCGCCCTGATCCAGGCCGCCTGCGCCATGGAGCTGTGGCGCAAGGCGCAGTTCGAGGGCGAGGTGATCGTCGTCGATGCCCTGGTGCGTCGCCGCTCGGCCGAAAAGACCCTGTTCCTGACGCCTGTGGACGGCTGGGTGCCGGTTCCCTCGCCGGTGCTCCGGCCCAATGTCGATCTGGACGCGGCGGGCGTGGTGCCGCGCCAGGCGCCGACTGCTTTGAACGCGCCCATGGAAGGCGCGACGGCTCGCGTCGAGCGCGATCCCAGCCGCCAGGAAGTCGCCGCCAAGGTGGTCGAGGACGACGCGCCCAGCCCGGCGGCTGCCGCCGCAGCGGCGGTCTCTTCGCGGCTTTCCACGATCTTCAGCGAGGAGTCGCAGCCTGCTCCCGCGAACATTCCGCCTCCGCCCCCGCGTCTGATCATCGACGAAGAGCCGGAGCCTGCCTCTGCGCCGGCCTTCGAACTCACCCCGCCCGACGAGCAGGAGGCCGAGCCGCCGCCCGCGCCGGAAGCGCCGAAGCTTGAACTGACGGCTGCGAACGAGCCGGGACTGTTCGATTCGCCGGGGACCCAACCAGCAGAGCCCGCCGCGCCGCCGGAAGTGGCGGCCGAACTGGAGCCGGATGCGGCGCTGGAACTGACAGAGACCGTCGAGGCCCCGCCGAAGCCGCAGGCCGCACGACCGGGCGGTTTCGGGCCCGCTGCAGGCCTGGCGGCCGCGGGCGTCGGCCTGTTCGGCGGCTGCCTCTTCTGGGCGATCAACATGCCGCCGCCTCAGCCGAATGCGGGCGTCAATCCGGGCACCATCGTCTGGCTGGCCGGGATCGCGGGTGTCGGCCTGATCGGCGTGGCGGTCTACATGATCCTCGACCGACTGGGCCGCTCCGAGGTGGAACACGTCCCGGCCACGCTCGAGCGCGACGAATAGCCACGGGTTCCGCCGCGCGTGCGACGCGTGCTAACCAGCGGCGATGACGCGATCTGTTCCCATCGCTGTGCTCCTGGCCGCCCTGGCGCTGGCCGGCTGCGCCACCTCGCCGCCGCACTGTCCGGTCGGGCAGGAGCCAATGAGGACCGCGCAGCTCTTCTTCGGGCAGAACATCGGCGGCAAGCCCGGCGTCTCGAACGCGGACTTCCGCAAGTTCGTCGACGAAGAACTGACCCCGCGCTTCCCCAACGGCCTGACGGTCATGGAGGGCGGCGGTCAGTGGAAGGGCGAGGAGAACAAGCTGATCCGCGAGGCGGCCAAGGTGATCGTCCTGGTCCTGCCCAACGGTCCCGAGGCGAACCGCAAGCTGGAAGACGTGCGCAAGGCCTACAAGGCCCGCTTCCATCAGGAGTCGGTGCTGCTGGTCACCCAGCCGGCCTGCGTCGGCTTCTAGGCTCATTTCGGAAAAGACAAAGGGCCGGCCTCCTTTCGGAAACCGGCCCTTCCATTGTCGGAACCGCAAGGCGGCTCGCAACTCGGCGCTTACTTGGAGTCCTCGTAAGCGGCGACCCGTGCCGCGACTTCCGATTGCGGATGATGACAATGAGACACCGGACCACCTCCTTTCAGCTGTTGAACAGGAATCTCAATATGGGGGAGGCTGGCCCGCCCTGCAATCGTTTCGATCAACCGGCGGCCTGCAAGGCCAAGGCGGCTTCGTGGCGGCTGGGGCGTCGGCGTAGTTCGGTGACCGGTCGGTCGAGCTGGTCCAACACCTCCATCGTGGCGCGATAGCCGGCCTCGACCGCAGGCTCGAACGCCGACCAGTCGCGAATCTCGACCCCGGTCAGGTCGGGCGTGACCAGCACGTCGGTCGCCTCGCGCGCCGCAGCCAGATCGCGGCCGGTGGAGACCGTCGCCGCCCGCATCAGCAGCGATACGATGGGCGGCCCCTTCCGCCACTGGCCCGACCGAATCCACCGCCAGACCGACTCGGGCCTTGCGACATCGTCGGCGGTGATCGACCGGCCCCGGCTGACGTCGACCCCGACGATGGGACCTGGCTGGGCGGCGCGCATCAGGTCGGCGGGAAAGTTCTTCATCACCGCGCCGTCGACCAGCACGGCGTTGTCGGCCGTCGTCGCCGGCGGCAGCACGCCGGGCAGCGAGATCGAGGCCCGCAGGGCGTCGCGCAGCCGGCCGCTGCGGTGAAGCTGATAGGTCCCGGTGGTCAGGTTCGACGAGACGCAGAAGAAGGGCAGCCACAGGTCGGCGATCTGGATGTCGTCGAAATGCTTGGCCAGCCGGTCGCGGACCTTTTCTCCTCGAGTCATGGCCAGCAGCGGCAGGGCGATGTCGTCGAGCGGGCTGGTGTCGACGAAGGCGTCGCGGATGCGGTGGTCGAGTTCGGGTCCGTTCCAGCCGATCGCCACCCCGGCCCCGATGATCGCGCCCATCGAGACTCCGCCCACGAAGTCGATGGGCACGCCGCGCTCGCGCAGGGCGCGGATCGCGCCGACATGGGCATAGGCCCTTGCGCCGCCGCCGGACAGCACCAGGCCGACCGATTGGCCGGTCAGCAGCCGGGCGATGCGCCGCAGATCCTCGCCCTGGTCGCGGCGCAGATGGAAGAGGCGCGCCGGGCTCAGCGCATCGACCCAGGCCTGCGATCCTTGCGGCGCCTGGCGGCTTTTCGGTTGGACCAGAACGAGGTCGACAAGGCCTTGGGCTTGCAGGGGCTCGTTGTGAGGAAGGCCGTCGGCCGGGGGCGCGGCGTCCCCGCGTGCTACGCGGAACAACCGGTCGACCTGGCGGCCGACCACGGTCTTCCAGCCGATATCCTCGGCCTCGGCGACATAGAGGACGTAGTCGTAGTCGCGCTCGACCTCGGAGAACCATTCGGTCGGGGCGTGCTGGGCCTCGACGCCGACCACGGTGACCGAATAGCCGAGCTTGCCGACCTCATGGGCGACCTTGTCGATCAGCGGCCGGACGGCCAGCGGCGGCCCGGTGGAGACGAAGCCGAAGACCGACGGCGTGCCGACCGAGGTCTTGGTCGCGGCCTGCCGGCTTCGCAGGATCATCAGCCGCGCGAGCTCGGTCATCACATGGGCGTCGGCCTCGCAGGCCTCGAAGAAGACGTCGCGCGGCAAGGCGAATATCTCGGAGTCGCGGAGGGCGACCACCGTTCCGGTATGCGGCGCGCCGGCGATCAGCGACATCTCGCCGGCCGGCTCGCCGGGGCGGATCACGCCCAGGAACTGGAGCTCGCCGGTTTCTTCCTTGCGAAACGCGCCTAGCCGCCCGGCGCGCACGAAATAGAGATGGTCGGCCGGTTCTCCGGCCTCGAACAGGGTCGCGCCGCCCGGCAGCGAGAACCACGTCGCCTCGCCCTGGCTGCGCTCCTCATAGAACAGCCGCGCCAGGGCCGAGTCGGTTGGAATATCGGGAAGGCTGACCACCTAGAGCGCCGTCCGCAAAAGTGAATCCGGCTTTGCGATCGGAACCCGCTCCACCCATCTTGAATCCAGAACGCGATGCTGCGGCCAGACCTGTCGCACCAACCTAGCTTGGACGGCCGCGCGGGGCTATGGCTTGGCCGACCCTTCGCCAGGGTTCGGCGTTGAAGAGAAAGCGCAGGAGCCGACAGACATGACCAATCCCATCGCCGATCCGCTGGTCGCGGCGCCCGACACCGACGTGGCGTCGAAGCTGGTCCATCTGGAGGCGACGCCCGAGGGTGTGGCGACCGTGGTGCTGAACCGGCCGCTGCGGCGCAACGCCTTCAACGCCGAGCTCATCGCCGCCCTGCACGAGGCTTTCGAGACCTTGCAGGGGGCCGAGGGGGTTCGCATCGTCTTCCTGCGCGGCGCAGGGGGAACCTTCAGCGCCGGCGCCGATCTGGACTGGATGCGCGAGGCGGCCGATCGTTCCGAGGCCGACAATCGCGACGACGCCATGCAACTGGCCAGGATGTTCAAGAGCCTCTGGGACATTCCGGCCCTGACCGTCGCCCTGGTCGAGGGCGGCGCCTTCGGCGGCGGGGCGGGCCTGGCTGCGGCCTGCGACCTCGCGGTCGCCACGTCGGATGCGAAGTTCAGCTTCTCGGAGGTGCGGCTCGGCCTGATCGCTGCGACCATCAGTCCCTATGTGGTGGCCGCCGTCGGCCCACGGCGGGCGCGCGGCCTGTTCGCCACCGGCAAGGTGTTCGACGCCGCCGAAGCCGAGAAGGTCGGTTTGCTCACCGAAGTGGTCGAGGACGCCGCGGCGCTCGAAGCCGCCCGCGAGCGGCTGGCGGCGGAGATCATGGCCTGCGGCCTCGAAGCGGTGGCCGAGTCCAAGACGCTGGTCGACGAGGTGGCCTATCGCCCGGTCGGCGAGGTGATGGAAGAGACCGCTCGCCGCATCGCCCGCATCCGCGTCAGTCCGGAAGGCCAGGAGGGCGTGCGCGCCTTCCTCGAAAAGCGCAAGCCGAGCTGGGCGCTCTGAGGGCGGGTTCATGCCGCTTCACATGATCAAGCTGGTCGTGGGCTGCGACACGATCGAGGACCTGCTCGACTGGCATGCGGGGCAGGGGCGTCCCTGGATCATGCACACCCGACAGACTCCGAAACGTGCGTCCGAGCTGTTGGAAGGCGGATCGCTCTATCGTGTCTTCAAGGGAATGATCCTCTGCCGCCAGCATATTCTGGCGGTCGATACGGTGGGAGAGGGCGTCACGGCGCGTTGTGAGGTCACGGTCGATCCGAAGATCGTGCGGGTGGCGCCGACGCCGCGGCGCGCCTTCCAGGGCTGGCGCTATCTGGACGGCAAGGATGCGCCGCCCGACCTCGATGGCGGCGAGGATGGCGAGATTCCGCCCGAACTGGCGCGCCAACTCCGCGAGGCGGGCGCCTGGTAGGCGGCTATTCCACGGCCATGTTGTCGATCAGCCGGGTCTTGCCGATGACGGCGGCGGTCAGGACCCGCCCTGGAACGCTCAAGGCACCAGGACCGGGATGCGACAGGTCATCGGCGTTGCGGACTTCGAAATAGTCGATGCGCTGGAAACCCGCGCGCTCCAGAGCCGCTCGGCCGGTCGCCTCGACGCGCTCGACGCGTTCCCCTGCCTTCAGCCGGCGGACCGCCTCGGAGAGGGCGAGGTTCATCCGGCCGGCCACCTCGCGTTCTGCCTCGCTGAGATAGGCGTTGCGCGAGGAGCGGGCCAGGCCGTCCTGCAGCCGCGAGGTCGGCGCGCCGACGATCTCCACCGGAATGTCCAGGTCGCGGACCAGCCGCTTGATGACCTGAAGCTGCTGGTAGTCCTTCTCGCCGAACACCGCCACGTCGGGCCCGCATTGCAGCAGCAGCTTGGCGACCACGGTCGCAACGCCGTTGAAGTGTCCGGGCCGCGCTGCGCCATCGAGCGGTTCGGAGACCCCCGTCACGGAGATGCTTGTGGAAAACCCCTGTGGATACATTTCCGTGACGCCCGGTGCAAACATCAGGTCGCAGCCGGCGCCGGCCAGCAGTTTGGCGTCGCGCGCCTCGCCGCGGGGATAGGCGTCGAAATCTTCGTTCGGGCCGAACTGGGTCGGGTTGACGAACACGCTGGCGACGACCCGCTCGGCGCGGGTCTTGGCCAGGGCGATCAGGGACAGATGTCCTTCGTGCAGCGCGCCCATGGTGGGAACCAGCGCCACCCTCTGGCCGCTCCGTTTCCAGGCGCCGACCTGGGCGCGAAGATCGGCGACGGTGCGGACGATGGCGAACTCGGACATGGCGGGCTGCAGGCTCTTGATTGGGGAGTGTGGGGCTTATGGCGCGGTGGGGCGTTCGCGTCCATTCCATCCACAGGCCGCATGACGACCTGCGTTGACGCAGCGTCGCCGTAGAGGTTCCTGTTAACGAATTGGAATCGGCGCATCGTCGCCGAATCGGTGGTGGAGTTGAGATCGATGTCACAAGCCAAGGTGATCGTCGTCGGGAACGAGAAGGGCGGGGCGGGCAAGTCCACCATCGCCATCCATATCGCCACGGCGTTGCTGCATGGTGGGGCGAAGGTCGCGACGCTCGATCTGGATGTCCGCCAGCAGTCGCTGGCGCATTTCTTCGCCCATCGCCGGGCCTGGCTCGCGGCCAACGGCGCGATCGCGCCGGTTCCCGAAGAGTTTCCCCTGGGCGCCGAACTGGCCAAGGCTTCCGACGACGAGGCGGTGGGGCGTTTCGAGGAAGCGTTCGGCAAGGCGGCCGGGGCGGCCGACTTCGTGCTGATCGACACGCCCGGCAGCGACACGGCCATCGGCCGCGCGGCCCACGGCCTGGCCGACCTCATCGTCACGCCGATGAACGACAGTTTCGTCGACTTCGACATGCTGGGCGTGGTCGATCCGGTCACCCTCGATCTGAAGCGCCCGAGCCTCTATTCCGAGACCGTCTGGAACAGCCGCAAGGTGCGGGCCGTGCAGACCGGCAAGTCCATCGACTGGATCGTGTTGCGCAACCGCCTCGCTCCCACCGAGGCGCGCAACCGCAAGCGCCTGGACGAGCGGGTTCAGGCCCTGTCGCGCCGTGTGGGCTTCCGCGTCGGCCCCGGTCTGCGCGACCGGGTGATCTATCGCGAGTTGTTCCCCTTTGGTCTGACCGTCGCCGACCTGTCGCCGACGATCCGCCCGGTGGCGATGTCCCTGCAGCATGTCGCGGCGCGTCAGGAACTGCGGGCGCTCATGGAGTCGCTCGGCCTGAGCGACGCGGCCGAGTTGCTGGCGGCGCAATAGCGCAGCTTCCATGCTCTATCTTGCGATCGGCTGCGCGGCGTTGGCGATGTTCGTGTGGCTGGGCCGCGGCAAGCCGATCCTGAAGCGGCGCGAGTGGCGCTTTCTGGCCGGGGCGTTTGCGATCGCCTGCTTTGCGGCGGCGGCCTATGTCGGCCTGCGCGGCGGCTGGGGGAAGTCGATCGTGCTGGTGGTGGTCGGGCTGTGGCTGCTCATGTCCACGCGCCGCACCGTCCTTGCCCCGCCGCCGCGCGAGCGTATGGGGGAGACCGAGGCGCGGTCGATCCTGGGCGTATCGGCCGACGCCTCACAGGCTGAAATCAAGGAAGCCTATGCCCGCCTGATGCGCATGGCCCATCCCGACAAGGGCGGGACCAGCGGCCTGGCCGCGCAGCTCAACGCGGCCAGGGACCGTCTGCTGAAGAAATAGCCTTCCCTCAGGCGGGCTTGATCACCATACAGGCCAGGCGCTTGGCCTTGAGAGCCTGGCAGGCGTCGCGGGCCGAGGCTTCGGTGTAGCCGGAGAAACGCGCCCGGTATGAACCACCCACCTTGTTCCCGACCTGGCCGTCACGCGGGTCGAAGTGCTTGCCGAAACGCTTGCTGACCAGGGCGAGTTGTTCCTTGGCGTCGGCCTTGGACTTGAAGGCGCCGACCTGCACCATCCACTTGCCGCCCTTCTTGCCGGGTTCGACGATCTTGGTGCGCGAAGCCGAAGCGGGCGGGGGCGCAGAGGCCAGCACGATCTTCAGGCCATCCTGTTCGCCGTCGCCCTGGGCGATCGACGGACGGGTGACGGGGCCGGAAGGCTCAGGGTCGAACAGGTTCTGGGCGATGGTGATGTTCTCGCCGCGATCGCGGCGAGCCATGACGTCGAAGCCCGTCAGCATCAGGTCCTCGGCGTTTTCGTTGCGCACCGCGGTCGACGGCGCGCCCAGCACCACGGTGATCAGGCGGCGATTGTCGCGCACGCCCGAGACCGCGATGTTGAAGCCCGAAGCGTTGGTGTAGCCGGTCTTGATGCCGTCCACGCCCGGCATGGTGTTCAGCATGCCGTTGTGGTTGCGCATGGTCACGCCGCGATAGGTGAAGTTCTTCGCGCTGAAGAAACCATAGTACTGCGGGTAGTCGCGCATCACCGCGCGCGAGAGAATGGCGATGTCGCGGGCGGTCGAAATCTGGCGGCTGTCGGGCAGGCCGGAGGCGTTGACGAAGCGGGTGTTGCGCATGCCCAGTTCGTGCGCCCGCAGGGTCATCATCGCGGCGAAGCGGGCTTCGCTGCCGCCTAGCTTCTCGGCCATAGCCACCGCCATGTCGTTGGCCGACTTGGTGCACATGGCCAGGATCACGTCGCGGACGGCGATCTTGTCGCCGGCGCGCAGGCCCAGCTTGGTCGGCGCCTGCGCCGCGGCGCGCGGCGACACCACGATCTCGTCGTCCAGCTTGAGGCGGCCGGAGGCGAGGGCCTCGAACGCCAGATAGAGCGTCATGACTTTTGTGATCGACGCGGGATACCGCGGGCTGTCCGCGCGTTTGGCATAAAGCACTTCACCGGTCTTCGCGTCGACGACGACGGCGGCGTACTTCGGCTGACTGGCGGGGAGAAGCTGGAGGTAAGGAACCTGGGCCTGGGCTGTCGAAGCCACCGGCGCGACCGTAGTCGCAGCGGCGAGAACAACTGACGCAAACAGGCGGCGGGCGCGCTCGAACATACGGTTCGTCCGTCGATACAAAGGGTTGAGCAACCCCAGAAGGCTGCTTCGGATGACTCGTAGCATGCCAGGGGTAGCCTTGCGCGATGGTAAACAGGACTTGAACGAGCCGATTTGTCGCGCCGATTTCGATCAAAACTCTCGTGATCGCCTTTTGGGCGAAAAATGCGCTCAACCAGCGAAAATGGTCATTGTGCGGTGCACAAAAATTCACTTGACCGCTGCAGTGCAACATGAGAACTTCCTCGTGAGTTCAAGGCAAGTTTCCAGTCAAGTTTGCGTCGCAACACGCCGTCCAATTCCGACCTAAGGAGCCCTCCCATGGCCGCCGCCGAGACCGTCAAGAACACCGTCGAACAATTCACCGCCGCCGGCAACGTCGCGTTCAAGGACGCGGTCGAGAAGTCGCTGACCCAGCTCAACGAGCTGAACGCCCATTCGAAGAAGAACCTCGAAGCCGTCATCGCTTCGGTCACCGCCCAGGCCAAGGGCGCGGAAGCGCTCGGCGCCCAGGCGATGGCCTATTCGAAGAAGGCCGTCGAAGATCATGTGGCCGCCGCCAAGTCGCTCTCGGGAGCCAAGTCGGTGCAGGAAGTGATCGAACTGCAGACCGCCTACGCCAAGTCGGCCCTCGACGCCTACATCGCCGAAGTCTCGAAGATGTCGGACATCGTCTCGACCTCGATGAAGGACGCGGTGAAGCCGCTCAACGAGCGCGTCACCGCCGCCGTGGAGCGCCTGCAAGCGGCCCGCTAAATCTCTCCGGTCGCCCCGCGCGCCGGGGCGTCCAAACCTTGAAAGGCCCGCGCCGGGAACGGCGCGGGCCTTTTCTCTTTACAGGGTCGTGGCGCGGCGCGCCTTTCCGGCTTCCACTTGAAGCTGGCACGCTCTAGACCTTGGGCATGTCGCAAGTCGAAGACCGCCTCGCCAGCCTCGGCGTCACCCTGCCGCAACCCAATCCGCCGGTTGCGAACTACGTGCCGTTCGTGCGGTCG
>NZ_JAYRST010000091.1:0-11970 GCF_041920015.1 Phenylobacterium sp. | reverse complement strand
GCTTCAACAAGCTTAAACACTTCCGCCGCTTCGCAACCCGCTACGACCGCCTCGCCGCCCACTACCTGGCCTTCATACACCTCGCCGCGTCCATGATCTGGATGCGCTGAATGTCGATTGGACCTAGTCTTCGAGCGGCATGCCGTAGAGTTCGAGCCGGTGGTCGACCAGCTTGTAGCCGAGCTTGCGGGCGATGGCCTCCTGCAGGGCCTCGATCTCTTCGTCGACGAACTCGACGACCTTGCCGGTCTTCATGTCGATCAGGTGGTCGTGGTGGACGTCGGTGGCTTCCTCGTAGCGCGAGCGGCCGTCGCGGAAGTCGTGGCGGGCGATGATGCCGGCCTCCTCGAACAGGCGCACGGTGCGATAGACCGTGGCGATCGAGATGTGCGGGTCGACCTCGTGCGCGCGACGGTAGAGTTCTTCCACATCGGGGTGGTCATGGGCGGCGGACAGCACGCGCGCGATGACGCGGCGCTGCTCAGTCATCCGCATGCCCTTTTCGATGCAGAGGCTCTCGATGCGATCCACGAACAGTCTCCCTGGGGAATTCAACTTGGGCCGAGGATAGGGCCGTTAAACCTTTCGGCCAAGGTCGCGGCGCATGACGATGGCGTCAGCAGCCGGCGCCGCGCCACGATCGTAGTAGCCGCGGCGCCGGCCGACCCGGTCGAAGCCGACGGCTTGGTAGAGTCCGATGGCCGGCAGGTTGTCGTGCGCGACCTCCAGGAACATGGCCTCGGCGCCCGCCATCCGGGCTGCGCCGGCCGCGGCCTCGACCAGGGCGCGGGCCAGGCCCCGGCGGCGCAGGGCGGGGTCGACCGCCAGGGTCAGGATCTCGGCCTCGCCAGCGATGGCGCGGCAGAGGATGAAGCCGGCGGGCGCCTCGCCCTCGACCAGCAGGGCGAAGCCGCCCGGCCCGTCGATCAGGGCGGCGATCTCAGCAGCGCTCCAGGCGTGGTCGAAGGCGGCCGCGTGGACGGCGGCCAGGGCGTGCGCCTCATGGCTCCAGGCGCCGCGCAGCTTCATTCCGGGAGGCTCTTGCCGCCTGGCAGCTTGGCGTCCGGCGCACGCAGGTAGAGCGGCCGCGGGGGGACCGGCGCGCGGGCCGCGGCGACCAGGGCCACGGCGAGCGGGTCGGTGTGATCGAGCGGCTCGATCCGGACGGCGGGGCGGACGGCGGCCAGCAGCGGCGCGCCGGTCCCGACCATGACCTGCGGGGCGAACTCGGCGACCCGCGCCGCGGCGATCTCCAGCGGCAGGGCGTCGGGGGCGCTGAGCGCCGCGCCGTCCTCGAAGGCCTGCAGGTAGACCTGGCCCCGCTTGGCGTCGAGCACGGCGAGCACGCGGCCTGAAAAGGGCTGGGCCAGGGCCTCCAGCGACCCGACCCCGACCGCCGGGATCGACAGCGCCGCCGACAGCCCCTTGGCGAAGGCGAGGCCGACGCGCAGGCCGGTGAACGAGCCGGGCCCGACGGTGACGCCGATGCGGTCCAGGGCCTCGAAGCCCAGGCCGGCTTCGGCCATGACCTCCTGCACCAGGGGCGCGAGCCGCTCCTGGTGGCCGCGGGCCATGGGGTCGATGCGGCGCGCCAGCAGATCTCCGTCCCGGACCACGGCGGCCGAGCAGGCGAAGAGGCAGGTGTCGAGGGCCAGCACGATCATGGCCGCGCCGATGTCCAGCAAGGCGCCAGCCGCCGCAAGGTCTTTTCCATCCAGAGGGCGGGAGGCGAGCCGTCGGTGGCGCGCAGTTCGAGCTGGCCGGAATGGCGCGCGCTTCCCAGGCGCGCGTCCTGCACCCAGACGAAATAGCTGGAGCCGTCGGAGGGCTGATCGGGCGCGGCGGCCGCGCGGCCAGCCAGCGGAATCTCGATCCGCGCCGGCGGCAGGGTCTCCAGTCCCGCCAGCGCAGGCGCCAGGGCCGGGCAGGTCCGCGAACTGGCCCAGGTGATGGCGGCGGCCTCGCCGCCTCGGGTCTCGACGCGGCGGGCGATCAGAGCCTTGTCATGAACGAAGAGGGTGACGCCGGTGGTCGGCAGGTCGCCGGCGCGATAGACCGCGAACGCGCCCGAGGGCATCTGGCCGTCCAGGCGCGCGCCCTTCAGAACCGGCCAGTCGTCCTCGCTGGCCGCGGCGGGCGCAGCCAGGATCGCAGCGCCGGCCAGCGCCAGGATGATCGTCCGCACCGCCCCCACAGACTGGACCCTAGAGCGTCTGCTCGACGCGGGTCACCTCGGGCACGTAATGCTTGAGCATGTTCTCGACCCCGGCCTTCAGGGTCGCCGACGAGGACGGGCAACCCGAACAGGCGCCGCGCATGTGCAGCCAGACCACGCCGGTGTCGGCGTCGAAGCGGTTGAACAGGATGTCGCCGCCGTCCTGGGCCACGGCCGGGCGGATGCGGGTGTCGAGCAGGTCCTTGATCTCGGCCACCACCTGGGCGGTTTCCCCCTCGTAGACCACCTCGTCATGGCCGCCGGCCTGAGCGCTTCCCTCGGCGAACAGCGGCCGGCCGGCGCTGAAGTGATCCATGATGGCGGCCAGGATCGGCGCCTTCAGGTGCGGCCAGTCGTGATGCGGCCCCTTGCCGACCGTCACGAAGTCCGGCCCGAAGAACACGCGGGTCACGCCTTCTATGTCGAAGAGGTCGGCGGCCAGGGGCGAAACCTGGGCCTCCTCCAGGCTGCGGAAATCGTGCGATCCTTCGGCCAGCACCTCGCGGCCAGGCAGGAACTTCAGAACCTCAGGGTTCGGCGTCGCTTCGGTCTGGATGAACATGCGCCAGATGTGGCGTTTCGAACGCCAAATCGCAAGTTTTCCGTCGTGCTTTCCCTTAGGCCAAGTCGGCGATTTCCTCGTCGGTGAGGTCGCCGGGGACCACCGTGACCGGCAGCTTGCGCGCGCCCCATTTCACGCCATCCTTGGCGATGGACGAGACCAGGGGGCCGGGACCGCGGCCGCCGACCCCGGCGGCCAGGACCAGCACCTTGATGGCGGGGTCTTCGGAAATCACCTTGCGCAAGGCCAGGCGCGTGCTCTCGGCGTTGACGATGATGAACTCGGGCGGGACGCCGGTTTCGGCGACCACGAACTCGGCCATCTTCTGGAGTATGGCTTCGGCCTCTTCGCGAGCCTGGCGCTCGATCTCCTGGCGCACGCCGCTCCAGTGCTCGAACACCGCCGGCTCGATGACCCGCAGCAGGGCGACATGGCCCTGGGTCGAGCGCGCGCGACGGCAGGCGTAGCGCAACGCGGCCTGGAACTCCGGGCTGTCGTCGGCGATCACGAGGAACTTGCGCTGGCTCATGGCGCGGACGGTGGCCTGCGCAGGCGCTCTGCGCAAGCCACCTCGAACGCTAGGATATCAGGCGCCCCAGAAGCCGACGATCTTCCTGACCTCGGCCAGGGTGGGCGCGGCGGCGGCTCGGGCCCGCTCCGCGCCGTCGGCCAGCACGCGGTCGATCTCGCCCGGATCGGCCATTAGCCGGCGCATCTCCTCGCCCACCGGACCCAGCTTGGCGACCGCCAGATCGGCCAGCTTCGGCTTGAAGGCGCCGAAGCCCTGGCCGGCGAACTCGGCCAGCACCGCCTCGGAGGTGCGACCGTCGAGGGCGGCGTAGACGCCGACCAGGTTTTCCGCCTCGGGCCGGCCCTTGAGCTCGTCCAGGGTCGCCGGCAGCGGCTCGGGGTCGGTCTTGGCCTTGCGGATCTTCTGGGCGATGGCGTCGGCGTCGTCGAGCAGGTTGAGCCGCGAATTGTCCGAAGGATCGGACTTGCTCATCTTCGCCGCACCGTCGCGCAGCGACATGATGCGTGCGCCAGGCCCCTGGGTCAGGGCCTCGGGCAGCGGGAAGAAGCCGGGGACCTCGAAGTCATGGTTGAACTTCGCGGCCACGTCGCGGGTCAGCTCCAGGTGCTGGCGCTGGTCGTCGCCGACCGGCACCTCTGTCGCCTTGTAGAGCAGGATGTCGGCGGCCTGCAGCACCGGATAGGTGTAGAGGCCGACGCTGGACCGCTCCTTGTGCTTGCCCGACTTCTCCTTGAACTGGGTCATGCGGTCGAGCCAGCCCAGGCGGGCCACGCAGTTGAAGACCCAGGCGAGCTCGGCGTGCTGCGGCACGGCCGATTGCGGGAAGATGGTGGCGACCTTGGGATCGAGGCCCGAGGCGAGATAGGCGGCGGTGATCTCGCGCACCTGGCCGGCCAGCAGCTTGGGGTCCTGCCAGACGGTGATGGCGTGCAGGTCGGCCACGAAGATGAAGGTCTCGACCTCGTGCTGCAGGCGGACGAACTTCACCAGGGCGCCGAGATAGTTGCCGAGATGCAGGGCGCCGGACGGCTGGACGCCGGACAGCACGCGTCGGGGACCCGAATAGGCGGGGGGAGCTTGGTCGGTCATGGGATCAGGCTTTTTGCAGGAAAAACAGGCAGGCGCGCGCATCCGCGCCGGGAAGGGCGGGGATCAGGCGCTACGCCATCGCCACGTGTCGCGTCCGAAAGCCATGGCCGATGCGAATAAGGCCTGGCGGCCGCGACCGCAAGCCCGTCAGAGGTCGGCGGGCGCGGCGGCGTCGCCCGGTCGGCGGCGCAGGGCGGCCTTGATCTCGGCAGGCGTGATGCCGCGGAAGACGAGCAGCAGCAGGCCGTAGAGCGCCACGCCGGCCGCCGCGGTGGCCAGGACGGCGATCTCCTTGGCGCCCAGGCCGGCGAAATGGAATCCGCGCAGCGGCGCCTCGATCAACGCGCGCTGGTGCGAGGCGAGGCCCAGGGCCAGGCCGAAGGCCGTGCTGGCCGCCGCGATCCGGGCGATACGGCTCCAGGCCGCCCTGGTCGGCGAGTAGTCGCCGCGCCGGGCCAGCAGCAGCGCCATCTGGACGACGTTGATCCAGGCCGCGGCGCTGGTCGCCGCGGCGATGCCCTTGACCCCGATCACCTGGAACAGCGCCAGGCCGAGCACGATGTTGACCGCCACCGAGATCAGGCCGAAGCGCATCGGCGCCTTGGTGTCGGCGCGGGCGAAGAAGGCCGGTTGCAGCACCCGCGCCAGCACGAAGGCCGGCACGCCCCAGCCGTAGTTGAAGAGAATCCAGCCCGTCTCGCGCGCGTCCTGTACGGTGAAGGCGCCGCGGGTGAAGAGGCCGTCGATCAGGAAGAACGGCATGGCCACCAGCGCCGCCGCGGCCGGGGCGGTCAGGGCCAGGGAGAAGATCACGGCCTGGTCGGTGGCGGCCTGGGCGTCGTCATGATCGGCCGCCTGGATCGCGGTGGAGAGACGCGGCAGCAGGGCGACGCTGACCGCCACCCCGATCAGGCCCAGCGGGAGCTGGTAGAGCCGGGCGGCGACCTCGGTCCAGGCGCGGCCGCCAGCCACCTGGGAGGCCAGGATGCCGGAGATGAAGATGTTGATCTGCACCGCGCTGGCGGCGATGGCGCCGGGAATGGCCAGGGAGACCAGGGCCTTGATCTCCGGCGTCAGCTTGGGCCAGCGCAGGCGGATGTGCGCCCCGGTCCGGCGCGCGCCCCACCAGAGAAGGCCCGCCTGCAGGACGCCGGCGATGGGGATGCCGATCGAGGCGGCCCAGGCGGCGCGCACCGGATCGGTCTGAGGGATCACCGCGGCCAGCATGACCAGGTTGAGGATGGTCGGGAAAATGCCCGTGACGATGAAGCGCCGATGGGCGTTGAGCACCCCCGACAGCAGGGCGCCGATGGCCATGCACGGCAGGTAGGGCATGCTGATCTGGGTCAGCACGATGGCCAGCTTGAACTTCACCGGGTCGGAGGCGTAGCCGGGATTGATGACGTACATCAGCCACGGCATGGCGAGCTGGGCGGCCAGGGTCAGGCCTATGGTCGCCGCCGCCAGGGTGGCCAGGGCGTCGGAGGCGATGCGGTCGGCCTCCGCCTGGCCTTCGCCGGTCAGGGTCTTGGTGTAGGCGGGGATGAAGGCCGACGAAAACGCGCCCTCGGCGAAGATCCGCCGAAACAGGTTCGGGAAGGCGAGCGCGGTGTAGTAGGCGTCGGCGGCGATGGTGGCGCTGGCGCCCAGGCGCGCGGTCAGCACGAGGTCGCGCGCCAGGCCCATGAACCGGCTGACCAGGGTCAGCCCCGACAACAGCAGCGACGAGCGGATGAGGCCGCCGCCTTGCGAGGCTTTCCTGGGCGTGGGCGCGGGCTCTGTCACGACTGGCTCAATGCGCCGCGCCGTGCAGAGCGGTCAAGCGGCGCGATCGGCATAGGCCATGGCGTAGTCGACGAAGGCCCGAGTCGCCTCCACCTCGTCCGGATCGGCAGGCTCGGCGGCCGATTCATGGCCTTTCCGGAGCGCCCTGGCGCGAGCGATGAGGCCGCTCCAGCGAGGGTCGAGAACCGCCTCGGCCCAGGTCATGGCGGCCTTCTTCGACGTCACCGTCCCGGTCTCCATGGTGTGGAGGATGCGGCAGAAGAGGCCGACCCAGAAGGCCTGCCAGGCCACCAGATGCATGGGCTCCAGGCCGACGGAGACGCAGAGGTCCATGGTCTTCCGCACCTCGGCCTTCAGGGCGGCGGGGCTGACGGGATCGACCAGGGTCGCAGGGTCGGGACCGGCCAAGACCACCCCCTTCTCGCGCAGGCACCAGCGGACCACCTGGCTGTTGTCATGCTCGGAGCGGACCAAGGTGTCCGAGCCATGGTCGAGATACCAGAAGGGATAGGCGAGCGGCGGCGCGCCGGACATGCCCGGATCGCCCCAGTCGTCGGCGCGCGGCTCGCTGGGAGGATCGCGCGGCTGGGTCGACCAGGCGCGCAGGATCGCGGCCGGGGCGTAGGACCCCTCCAGACCGTTGCGCCAATAGGGCGCCGGCAGGCGGTGGATCTCCTTGTGCAGGGCCTGGAGGCGGGCGAGCTGGCCGGGCGTCAGGTCCTCCTGGGTGACGACGATGAAGTCGCAGTCCGAATAGGGGGTGTAGTCCCCCACCGCGAAGGAGCCTTGCAGGTAGGCCCCGACGAAGTTGTCGGCGAGCGCGGTCTGGGCGCCGGCGAGAAGGCGCTCCAGGACAAGGTTGAGCTCGGGATAGGCGGTGAACGCGCGCGGGCGGGCGTCGGAATGGGTCATGGGATGTGTCCGGAAATAGCGTGAGGAGCCCGCGCCGGTGCGGCGCAGGGGGCGTCTGGCCGCCGATCAGGCGGGACGGGTCAGATCCTCAGGCGCTCTGTACACATGCCGTCAGCCTAGCGGGGTCCGCGGAGCGCGGCAATCGCCCCTCCCCCGCCGGCTATCGCGCGACGCTGGCGCGGGCGCGCTGCAGGTTGGCGCGGGGGCGTGGGGCGGCGGCCTCCACCTCCTCCAGCGAGGCGGCGAGGGCGGCCTTCAGGGCGGCCATGCGCTTGGGATCGGTCAGCTTTCCGCCATCGGGCTCGGTGACGTAGAAGGCGTCCACCGCCCGCTCGCCATAGCCGTCGATATGGGCCGAGAGGATCGAGAGGCCAGCGTCGGCGATGTTGCGCGCCAGGGCGACCAGCAGGCCGGGGCGGTCGCGGCCCGAAGCCTCGATCACCGTGGAGACCTCGGACGCCTCGTTGTCGAGCATCACGGTCGGTGTGATGGTGAAGGCTGCGGCGCGGCCGAAGTCGGTGACCTTGCGCGGCTCGCTGCGGGGGAGCTCCTCGCGCGCCGCCGCCTCCAGCGACTGCGCCAGGCGGCGGAGCTGGGCCGGGGCGCTGGCCCCGAACGCCTGGCCGGTGGCGTCCTGCACATAGAAGATGTCGATCGCCTGGCCCTGGCGCGAGGTGTAGACGCGCGCGCCGACGATATTGGCCCCCGCGGCGGTGACGGCGGCGGCGAGGTCGACGAACAGGCGCTTGCGGTCGGGGGCGGCCACGACCACCTCGGCAGCGTTGAGATCAGGCCGGACCTGAGCCTCGGCCGCCGCGCCGCCGGCCACGGCCGCACGCCGCGCCAAGGCGCCGTGGACCAGAATCTCGGGGTCCGGGAAGGCGGAGAAGTAGACGTCCTCCATGGCCTGCACCCATTCGGCCGCAGCCGGGTCGGCGGCGATCAAGCGCACGCGCGCGTCGTAGGCGGCGTTCTCGTGATAGCGGCGGATGGCGGCAGCGGCGTCGGACCCGCGGCCGCCACGGAACACCGCCTCGGTCGCGCCGTAGAGCTCGCGCATGAGCTGGCCCTTCCAGCCGTTCCAGACGCCTGGCCCGACGGCGCGGATGTCGGCCACGGTCAGCACCAGCAGCAGGCGCAGGCGCTCCGGCGTCTCCACAATGCGGGCGAAGTCGGCGACGGTGCGCGGATCGGAGACGTCGCGCTTCTGAGCGTAGTCGCTCATCACCAGATGATGTTCGACCAGCCAGGCGACCATCTCGATGCGCTTGCGGTTCAGCCCTAAGCGCTCGCACGCCTGGCGCGCGGCGCGGGCGCCGGCCTTTTCCTGGCCCCCTGCCCCGCCCTTGCCGGTGTCGTGCAGCAGCATGGCCAGGAACAGCGCCTCGCGATCGTCGATCAGCGGCATGATCGAGGTCGAGAGCGGGTGATCCTCGGCGAACTGGCCGGCGGCGATGTCGGCGATCACCCCCACGGCGCGCAGGGTGTGCTCGTCCACCGTGTACGAGTGGTACATGTTGAACTGCATCTGGGCGACGATGCGGCCCCATTCCGGGATGAAGCGGCCCAGGACGTCCGCCTCGTTCATCATCGACAGGGTGCGCTGCGGATTGCGGCCGTGGGCGAGGATGTCGAGAAACACCTTGGCAGCCTCCGGATCGCGGCGGATTCGCGCGCCGATCATGCCGGCCCCGCGGCTGGCGGCGGTGAAGGCGTCGGGATGCAGGTCGAGGTCGCGCTGGTCGGCCAGGCGGAACAGCCGCAGGAGGTTGATCGGGTCGGCCTCGAACACCTGCGGCCCGTCGATGTTGAGGCGTCCGCCTTCCTCGTGGAAGCCCGGGTCCAGCTTCTTGCGCCGGGGCTTGCCGCGGCCGGGGATCAGCCGCGAGAGGCCCTTGGGCTCCTGCTTGATCTGCTCGGCCTCCAGCTTGGCGGCGAACACCCGGGTCAGGGCGCCGACCTCCTTGGCGATCAGGAAGTAGCGGCGCATGAACCGCTCGACGGCGGGCGCGTCGCCCCGGTCGCCATAGCCCATGCGCCGGGCGATCTCCGGCTGCAGGTCGAAGGTCAGCCGCTCCTCGGGCCGGCCGGTGGCGAAATGCAGATGGCTGCGGACCGCCCACAGGAAGTCGAAGGCGCGGATGAAGCTCGCCACCTCCCGGCGATCGAACATGTCGAGCTGGACGAAGCCGTCGACGTGGCTGACCGGGTGCAGGTACTGGGCGATCCAGAACAGGGTGTTGAGGTCTCGCAGCCCCCCCTTCCCTTCCTTCACGTTCGGCTCGACCATGTAGCGGCTGGCGCCCGCCCGCTCCTGGCGGATGTCGCGTTCCTTCAGCTTGGCGGCGACGAACTGGGCGGCGGTGCCCTTGACCACCTCGGCCCGGAACCGGCGCAGCAGCTCCTCGGCCAGGGCCGTGTCGCCGGTGAGCTGGCGCGCCTCCAGGATCGAGGTGCGGATGGTGTAGTCCTCGCGGCTGAGCTTCAGGCACTCCTCGACCGTGCGCGAGGCGTGGCCGACCTTGAAGCCCAGGTCCCACAGGGCATAGAGCATGTATTCGATCACGCTCTCGGTATGGGCGGTCTGCTTGTAGGGCCGCAGGAACAGGAGATCGAGGTCCGAGAACGGGGCCAGGGCGCCGCGTCCGTAGCCGCCGACCGCCAGCAGGGCCAGGCGCTCGCCCTCGGTCGGGTTGCGGGCGCGGAACACGTGGACGGTGGTGAAGTCGTAGAGGGCGGTCACCACCTCGTCGGTGACGCCCGACAGCAGGCGAGCGGTCTCGATGCCGCCGGCGCCGTTCTCCAGCCGCTCCTTGGCGATCATCCGGCCGCGGAACAGGGCCTGCTTGAGGATGTCCAGGGCGCGGCGGCGCTGCTCGGCCTCGTCGCCGACCGCATCCAGCGCGGCGGCCGAAAGCTGGGCGCGCAGGCGCACGCCGTCGACGACGTATTCCAGGCGGGTCGGACGGAGGCGAGGCGGCATGGACGAGATATAGTCCTCGCGGCGACCTCTGCCGAGGGCAAAGACGGCGGGGCGCCAGAGCGAGCGCGAACTGGCGATTTTCGCATCAGGAAAAGGCTGAAAGCTTCACCATATGGAGCGGTATGGCCTTGGGGTTGCGCAGATCGCGCACCGCTTACCTATCCTTAACGGCCACCCCGCAGGAGGAGTGTGAAGCAAGCCTATAGCGGAGCAGGTCATGACCGACAGCGGCATGAACGGACGTCTCGAGTTCATGCAGGTCGGTCCGGAGACCCGCCAGACGCTGCGCGCCGCCCGACCGCTGATCGCCGAGGCCCTGCCCGCCGCGCTCGACCACTTCTACGCCCAGGTACGGCGCACGCCGCAGGCCCGCGTCCACTTCCGCGACGACGGGCATATCACCAAGGCCCAGAACGCCCAGCTCCGCCACTGGCAGACCATCGCCGAGGCCGAGTTCTCGAACGACTACGCCAAGGGCGTGCAGGTGATCGGCGACGTCCACGCGCGGATCGGGCTGGAGCCGCGCTGGTACATCGGCGGCTACGCTCTGGTGCTGGAGCAACTGGTCCGCGCGGCGGTCGCCGAAAAGGCGCCCCGAGGCTTCGGCGCCAAGGCCAAGACCGCCGAACTGGCCGACACCGTCTCGGCGCTGATCAAGGGCGCCATGCTCGACATGAGCCTGGTGCTGGACGTCTATTTCGAAGCCGCCGAGGCCGACCGCGCCAAGGCCGAGGCCGAGAAGGCCGAAGCCGCGGCCGAACAGGCCCAGGTCGTCCAGACCCTGGCGAGGGCCCTGTCGGGCCTGGCCCAGGGCGACCTGACCAGCCGCATCGACCGGCCGCTGGCCGGCGACTACGCCAAGCTTGGCGCGGACTTCGACGGAGCGGTCGGGGCTTTGCACGACGCCATCGATTCCGTCGTCGCCTCGGTCCAGGCGGTCACCGCCACGGTGAGCCAGCTCAAGGCCTCCGGCGAGGACCTGGCCCGGCGCACGGAGAACCAGGCCGCCTCGCTGGAGCAGACCGCCGCGGCGGTCGAAGAGATCACCGTCACCGTCCGCCATGCGGCCGACACCGCGCGCCAGACCGCCAGCGCCGTGGCCGACGCGCGCCAAGCCGCCGAGCAGAGCGCCCCGGTCGTAGAGGCGGCGATCTCGGCCATGGGCCAGATCGAGGGCTCGGCCGCCAAGATCAGCCAGATCATCGGGATGATCGACGAAATCGCCTTCCAGACCAACCTGCTGGCCCTCAACGCCGGCGTCGAGGCGGCGCGGGCCGGCGATGCGGGCAAGGGCTTTGCGGTCGTAGCCTCCGAGGTGCGCGCGCTGGCCCAGCGCGCCGCCGGCGCCGCCAAGGAGATCAAGGGCCTGATCACCGATTCCAGCGAGCAGGTGGCCCAGGGCGTCGACCTGGTCGGCCAGACCGGCGAGGCCCTGACCCGCATCGTCGGGCGCGTGACCGAGGTTCACGGCCTGGTGGCCCAGATCTCGTCCTCGACCCAGGAACAGGCCACCGGCCTTGGCCAGGTGAACAGCGCCGTGAACGAGATGGACCGCGTCACCCAGCAGAACGCCGGCATGGTGCTGGAAACCGCGACCGCCGCCGCCGACCTGGCCCGCGAAGCCCAGACCCTGGCCGATCTGGTCGGCCGCTTCCGCCTGGCCCAGGCCGCCGCGCCACGGCGGCGAGCGGCCTGAGGAATCCGCTCCCCGACCACTGCGGAAGCACCTTGAGGCGCTAGAGTCCCGCCCGCGCGATCAGGTCCGCTAGAGCCTGCTTGGTTTAGATTGAAGCATAGCCGGCGTGGCGAAGGTAGTTTGCGCACTCGGTGGGGCTGAACAGATTGAGCAGATCGCCGATGCGCCGCCAGACGGTCTCGATGGATCGCTCGTC
>NZ_JAYRST010000090.1:0-12024 GCF_041920015.1 Phenylobacterium sp. | reverse complement strand
CGGCCGGGACGGTCCCGACCACGGACATTCCAATAGCTCTAGGCGCGCGAAACCCGCTTAGGTTCCGCCCGCCTGGGAAGGCTTTTCCTCGCGCCAACTCTCGGGAAGGAGCGGGCTGAAGCCTGCCAGTTTCCGGACATCCTCAGTCCAGCGACCGGCGCCGCGCCCCGCAAGGAAGGCGGTGTGTATCACATTCTCGCCCCCTAAGGCCAAACCCAATTCCTCCGCCGTGAAAAGTCCGAGGACCTGCGGCGGATTGGGTGACTTGCGGGCCACATTCGAAATCTTGCGGCGACCGTCGGCGGCGCCGTCCGCCGCTTCGATCAGCCAAGCCGCCTTGCCGGCGCTCAGCGCGGCGGCGACCTTCTCGAATCCCGAGATAAGGTCGCCGGCGCGTTTCGCAAGGCCGAGGCCGTCCAACACCCGCCGGCGCAGCAGGGCCTCCACCTGGTCCGGCAGGTCGGGCGAGGCCGAGAGCTTCGCCTTGGCCGAGCGCGCGAAAAGGCCTTTCTTCGCCGCCGCCGCGACCGAAGCGCGGTCCGCCGCCACCCACATGCCGCGGCCCGGCAGCTTGCGCGCCAGGTCGGGGACCACCGCCCCGTCCGGGCCAGCGACGAAACGGACCAGCGCCGCCTCGTCCATCACCTGGCCGGAGACGATGTCGCGCCGCTCCCGCGCGGCCTGCGCGAGCGTCCTGGGCGCGGGGCCCTGGATCGCGATGTCGGCGGGGGCGGTCACTAAGGTCCTCAGGCCTCCGGGGTCTCTTCGGCTTCACCCTCGACGTCGGCTTCGAACTCGCCCTCGGCGAAGTCCTCATCCATCGGCTCGGGCTCAGGCTCCGGCGCCTCGACCCAACCCATGGCGATACGGGCGCGCATGATCAGGGCCTCGGCCTCGGCGGCGTCGAGGTTGAAGCTGTCGAGCACGCCCGGCTCGCGCACGCGCTCGCCGTCGCGGGTTTCGAACCAGCCGCGCAGGTCGTCGGGGATCAGGCCGGCCAGGTCCTCGACGCTCTTCACGTCGCCTTCGCCCAGGGCCACCGCCATCGGCAGGGTCACGCCCTCGATCTCGAGCAGACCGTCCTCGACGCCCAGGGCCTTGCGCTTGGCGTCGTATTCGGCCGCTTCCTTGTCCAGGTATTCGCGGGCGCGGGTCTGGATCTCCTCGGCGGTGTCGTCGTCGAAGCCTTCGATGGCCGCGATCTCCGAGGCGTCGACATAGGCCACGTCCTCGACCGAGGCGAAGCCTTCCGTGACCAGGAGCTGGGCGATGACCTCGTCGACGTCCAGGGCCTCCTGGAACAGGGCCGTGCGCTCGGTGAACTCGCGCTGGCGGCGCTCGCTCTCCTGGCTCTCGGTCATGATGTCGATCTGCCAGCCGGTGAGCTGCGAGGCGAGCCGGACGTTCTGGCCGCGGCGGCCGATGGCCAGGGAGAGCTGTTCGTCGGGCACCACGACCTCGACGCGCTCGTCCTCCTCGTCCATCACCACCTTGGAGACTTCCGCCGGAGCCAGGGCGTTGACGATGAAGGTCGCCTCGTCCTGGCTCCACTGGATGATGTCGATCTTCTCGCCCTGCAGCTCGGCCACCACCGCCTGGACGCGGCTGCCGCGCATGCCGACGCAGGCGCCGACCGGGTCGATCGAGGAATCGTTGGAGACGACGGCCATCTTGGCGCGCGAGCCCGGGTCGCGGGCGACGGCGCGGATCTCGATCACGCCGTCATAGACTTCCGGCACTTCCTGGGCGAACAGCTTGGCCATGAAGCCGCCGTGGGCGCGGCTGAGCAGGATCTGCGGGCCCTTGGTCTCGCGGCGGACGTCGTAGATGTAGCAGCGGATGCGGTCGCCGATGTTGAAGTTCTCGCGCGGGATCGACTGGTCGCGGCGCATGATGCCCTCGCCGCGGCCCAGGTCGACGACGGTGTTGCCGTACTCGACGCGCTTGACCACGCCGTTGACGACCTCGCCGACCCGGTCCTTGAACTCTTCGTACTGACGCTCGCGCTCAGCCTCGCGGACCTTGCCGGTCACCACCTGGCGCGCCATCTGGGTCTGGACGCGGCCCAGCTCGAACGGCGGCAGGATTTCCTCGTAGACCTTGCCGACGAAGGCTTCCTTATCGCTGCGCAGGGCCTCGGAGAGGCGGCGCACGCCGACCGGCTCCTCGTCGACCCCATCCTCGGTCTCGAACGAGGCGTCGTCGTCGATGACGGTGACGACGCGCTTGACGGTGGTTTCGCCGGTCTTCGGATCGATGCGCACGCGGATGTCGTGCTCGGCGCCGTAGCGGGCGCGGGCGCCCTTCTGGATCGCTTCCTCGATCGCCTCGATGACGACCTCCTTGTCGATCGACTTCTCGCGGGCCACGGCCTCGGCGATCTGCAACAGCTCAAGCCGGTTGGCGGAAATGCCGGTCAGGCTCATCGGTTCGCGTCCTTGCTACTCGGGGATGTCTTGGTCGGCCTCGGCGTCGATGCGGGCGGCGCGTTCTTCGGCGCCGCGCTTCATCAGCGCGTCGGTCAGGATCAGCTTGGCGTCCACGATCCACGAGAAGGGGATCATGGCGGTGGAGTCCTCGCCCTCCAGGTCGATGCCGACCGCGTCGTCCTCGACGCCGGCCAGCACGCCGCGGAAGCGCTTGCGGCCCTCGGCGACGCGGTCGAGCTCGACCCGCGCCTCGTGGCCCTCGTAGTTGGCGAAGTCCTTCAGCCGGGTCAGCGGCCGGTCGACGCCGGGGGACGAGACCTCCAGCGTATACTCGCCGGCGATCGGGTCGGCGGCGTCCATGACCTCGGAAATGGCGCGCGACAGGCGGGCGCAGTCTTCGACCACCATCTCGCCGTCCGGCGTCTCGGCCATGACCTGCAGCCGGCGGCCCGCCTCGCCGCCCATCAGCCGCAGGCGCACGATCTCATAGCCTGTCGCCTCCGCGACGGGGTCGAGGAGCTCCAGGAGCCGACGGTCTTCAGCGGTCTTGCCTCGCATAAGCTTGGCTGCTCTCCGGCAACAAAAAAGCGGCCGGGCCGAAGCCTGCCGCTCGTAGGCGCTATCTGGCGCTAACGGACGATGTGGCTCCTATATAGCGCGCCGCGCTGGTCTTGTCAGCCCCTTGGCCGGGGCGTGCTTTTTTCCAGCCCGATTTGGCGTTTTCCGCCCCTCCCAGGCTCGCCGCCCCTTTCCCGCGGGCCGGGAATGGTCCACAGACGGCGCCCTCAACTTCTGTGTCTGCAAGGTCCTTCCTCCCTATGGACATCTCCAAGATTCCCACCGGCGTGAACCCGCCCTACGACATCAACGCCATCATCGAGATCCCGCAAGGCGGCGAGCCGGTGAAGTACGAGCTGGACAAGGAGAGCGGGGCGATCATGGTCGACCGCTTCCTCCACACCGCCATGTACTATCCGGGCAACTACGGCTTCATCCCGCACACCCTGTCGGACGATGGCGACCCGATGGACGTGCTGGTGGTCGGCCCGACTCCGGTGGTGCCCGGCGCGGTGATCCGCGTGCGGCCGATCGGCACCCTGATGATGGTCGACGAGGCCGGCGGGGACGAGAAGGTCCTGGCGGTGCCGGTCGACAAGCTGCACCCGTTCTATACGGGCGTGGAATCCTGGCGCAGCCTGCCGGCGATCCTGACCGAGCAGGTCGCCCACTTCTTCAAGCATTACAAGGACCTGGAGAAGGGCAAGAGCGTCGAGATCGTCCGCTGGGCCGATCCGGAAGAGACCGGCGAACTGATCCGCCAGGGTATCGAGCGCGCCATCGCCGCCGGCAAGGGCCAGCCCGGAGCCTGACGAAAGAGGGCCGCCATCGGCAGGTTCTGACGGCGGCCTTCCATCTACCTTCTGATGAAGTCGAAGAAGACCGGCTCGCAGTCGCCCAGGCGCTTTTCCTCATAGCGCGTGGTGATGTGGTCGGCTGGAGCCACGCGCCAGTCGTCGGCCCGCTGCGCCGGCCAGTCGAAATGCGGCGAGGCGAGGATCTTCTCCAGCGCCCAGTCCGCATAGCCCGCCACGTCGGTGGCGAAACGCAGCCGCCCGCCCGGCTTCAGCACGCGGGCCAGCTCGGCCGCCATGTCCGCCTGGATGATCCGGCGCTTGTGATGGCGCGCCTTGGGCCAGGGGTCGGGGAACAGCACGAACACCCTGTCCAGGCAGGCGTCCGGCAGGCGGGCGACCAGCTCGCGCGCATCGCCGTCGTGGATGCGGACGTTCTTGAGGCCCTGCTCGGCGACATGGCGCACGGCGCTGGCCACGCCGTTGAGGAACGGCTCGCAACCGACGATCAGGGTCTGCGGCGCACGGGCGGCCTGGGCGGCCATGTGCTCGCCGCCGCCGAAACCGATCTCGAGCCACGCGTCTTGCGCGCCGGCCATCAGGGCGCGGGGATCGAACGGCCCCTCCGGCGGGCGCAGCGAGGGCAGCAGCTCTTCGACCAGCGCGGCCTGGCGCGGCTTGATCGGGCGCGACTTGATGCGGCCGTAGGAGCGAAGCAGGGGGTGGGCGGCGTCTTCCATCAGCGGCCTCTACAACGACAAAGGCCGCCGCGCGAGCGCGCGACGGCCTTCGACGATCCGAAAAGGCTGAGGATCAGGCCAGGCCCTTCAACTGGTCGACCAGGTCGGTCTTTTCCCAGGAGAAGCCGCCCTCGTTGTCGGGCGTGCGGCCGAAGTGGCCGTAGGCGGCGGTGCGGGCGTAGATCGCGCGATTGAGGCCCAGATGCTCGCGGATCGCGCGCGGGGTCGCGCCGCCGATCATCTGCGGCAGGGCCTGTTCCAGCTTGGCCGGATCGACCTGGCCGGTGCCGTGCAGGTCGACATAGAAGCTCAGCGGATCGGAGACGCCGATGGCGTAGCTGATCTGGATGGTGCACTTGCGCGCCAGGCCGGAGGCCACGACGTTCTTGGCCAAGTAGCGGCAAGCGTAGGCGGCCGAACGGTCGACCTTGGTCGGGTCCTTGCCGGAGAACGCGCCGCCGCCGTGCGGGGCCGCGCCGCCATAGGTGTCGACGATGATCTTGCGGCCGGTGAGGCCGGCGTCGCCGTCCGGGCCGCCGATCAGGAAGCGGCCGGTCGGATTGACGTGCCACTTGGTCTTGCGGGTGATCAGGCCGGCCGGAATGACGCTCTCGACATAGGGCTTGATCGCCGCGGCGATGCGCTTGGAGTTGGCGGCCTGGTCGCCGATCTTCTTCTTGTGCTGGGTCGAGACGACGATCTTCAGGATCTCGACCGGGCGGCCGTCCTGATAGAGCACGGTCACCTGGCTCTTGGCGTCAGGCTCCAGGAACTCGCACTCGCCCGAGTGGCGCACCTCGGCCAGCTTGCGCAGGATGTCGTGCGAGAACTGCAGGGTTGCCGGCATCAGCGAGGGGGTCTCGTCGCAGGCGTAGCCGAACATGATGCCCTGGTCGCCCGCGCCCTCTTCCTTGCGCTCGGTCGAGTCGACGCCGACCGCGATGTCGGCCGACTGAGCGTGCAGGAAGTTGGCGAACTTGGCCTTCTCCCAGTGGAAGCCCTTCTGGGCGTAGCCGATGTCCTTCACCGCGGCGCGGACCTTGGGCTCAAGGCCGGCGAGGATTTCCTTGGTCAGGGCCTTGTTCTCGGCCTTCGTGGCGCCCGGCTTGCCGGCGCGCACTTCGCCGGCCAGGACGATGCGGTTGGTGGTGACCAGGGTTTCGCAGGCAACCCGGGCCTCGGGCTCCACCGACAGGAACGCATCGACCACCGTGTCGGAAATCCGGTCGGCGACCTTGTCCGGATGGCCTTCGGACACGCTTTCGCTGGTGAAGATGTAGGAGGAACGGCTCAAGAGGTAGCTCCGGTAATCGGGCAGGCCGACGCATGACTGCGCGGCCCCGTTTCGACGTCGCGGGAAACCTATAAAGAAATCTTTATATCCCGCAAGCGGCGTGACGATGCGGCGTTGGCGAACGAAGCGGCGCCAGGACGCAAGAACCTAGTCAGTAGCGGGGTTTTCCTCGGTCATGGCGCGCACCAGGTCGAGGATGCGGCGGCGGACACGAGGCGGATTGATCTTGGGAAAGGCGCTGGCCAGTTCGACGCCCTCCGGCGTGAGCAGGAAGGCCTGCATGTGCGCCTGGCCGCCCGGCGCCGCGCCAGTCCCCGGCGTGGCGGTGTCGGCCAAGCCTTCGAAGAAATAGCCCGTGGAGGTCTCCAGCGCGCGGGCCATCTCGTAGAGCTTGGAGGCCGAGACGCGGTTGGCGGCGCGTTCGTACTTCTGCACCTGCTGGAAGGTCAGGCCGATCGCCTCGGCCAGCTTTTCCTGGCTGACGCCGAGCTCCTTGCGACGCAGGCGAATCCGCAGCCCGACATGGATGTCGATAGGGTTGGGGGCGGTTTCGATATCCTTCGCCATGGCTCACCTTGCAACGCGCCTGCACTGACGCGTCAAGACCCTGACCCACCCGTCAATCGCGCTTTTCCGACCGATCCAATTTCTGAAGCCCGATGATGGCGAGAGAAACGAGCAACATGATGGCGAAGCCGGTTTCGCCGAAGCGGCCATAGGCCGTGCGACCCAGGGCGGCGGGCAGTCTTGCGTCGATGATCCCTGTCTCCCCCAGGCCAAGCGTGGCCTGGGGCCGGCCGAGCGAGTCGATCACCGCCGAGACGCCGGTGGGGGTGGCGCGGATGATCGGCAGGCCGGTCTCGATGGCGCGGTAGCTGGCGATGTTGAGATGCTGCCAGGGGCCGCTGGTGGCGCCGAACCAGGCGTCGTTGGAGACGTTGAGCAGCCACTTCGGGCGCCCATCCTTCCAGGCCGCCTCGGCGAAGCGTGGGAACAGGGCTTCGTAGCAGATCAAGGGCTGAAGAGAGGGCAGGCCAGCCGGCGTGATGGGACGCGGCGCGGCGCCGGCGGTGAAGTCCTCGGGCATGTGGACCAGGCTGCGGACGCCCAGCCGGGTGGCCAGGTCTCCAAACGGCAGGAATTCCCCGAACGGCACCAGGCGGTGCTTGTCGTAGACGCCGGTCGCCTCCAGCCCGACCACGCCGCGGCGCAGGGCCACCAGGCTGTTGAAATAGTCGACCCCTCCGGCCGCGCCGAAGCCGGCGCGGTTGGCGCCCATCAGCAGAGTCTGGCCGGGCGCCAGCGCAGCGGCGATGCGGGAGGCATAGGGACTGCCGGGGGCCAGCAGGTCGTCGATCACCGCCGGCAGGGCGCCTTCGGGCCAGACGACGACGGCCGGCGCCGGGGCGCCGGGCGCCGAACGCGACAGCGAGACATAGGCGTCGATGATCGCGTCGAGGTTCTCCGGCTTCCACTTGTCCTTCTGGTCGATGTCGGCCTGGACGATGCGGACCAGGGGCGCGGCCGGGTCCTCCGGCGGCGGCTGGGAAAGACGGACCGCGCCGAAGGCGGTGAGGGCCAGCAAGGCCACGAGCGCCACGCCCGGCGCGGCCAGGCGCCGCCGCCAGGGACGCGGGCCCAGCAAGGCGGCCGCGGAAGCGCCGAGCGCGATGGTGATCCATGAGAGGCCGTAGGGGCCGACCACCGAGGCGGCCTGCGAAACCGCACCGCCCGCGCGCCAGGACTCGCCCGGCAGGTTCCAGGGAAAGCCGGTGAACACGTGGCCGCGCGTCCATTCGGCGGCGGCGAGGCAACCGGCGAACACCAGCACGCGCCAGGCGCCGCGGACCGCGGCCGCCCGATAGGCCAGGGCCGCCAATCCCCAGAAGAGCGCCAGGCCGCCGGCCATGAACAGGAGCGCGAAGGGCGCCATCCAGCCGTGGGCGGCCGCATCGACCAGGAAGGCTTCGGTGATCCACCAGACGCCGATGGCGAAATAGCCGACCCCAGCCAGCCAGCCGCGGAAGAAGGCCGAGCGCAGCGGTCGGGAACCGGGGGCGTCGAGCGCCCACAGTATCGCGCCATAACCAAGCAGGCCGGGCAGCAGGCCGAACGGCGGGTGGGCGAGCCCCACCGCCAGGCCGGCGGCGAGCGCCGTCAAGCGGAGCAGCCAGGGCGAGGGCGCTTTCAGGTCAGGCCTCTTGCACGGGCTCGGGCCGGGCGGGAGAGAAGCGGACACGCTTCACACGGCGCGCGTCGGAATCCAGCACCTGGATCTCGTAGCCGCCGGGATGGGCGATGACCTCGCCGCGCTGGGGCACGCGGCCGGCCAGGGCCGAGACCAGGCCGCCGACGGTGTCGATCTCCTCGTCCAGTTCGCCAGGCGCCAGGTCCTGGCCGATGGCGGCCTCCAGCTTTTCCAGCGGCGCGCGCGCATCGACCTCGTAGACCCCGCCGGCTCGGGGAATGACGCTGGCCACGGCGGCCTCGTCATGCTCGTCGTCGATCTCGCCGACCACCGCCTCGACCAGGTCTTCCATGGTGACCAGACCGTCGGTGCCGCCGAATTCGTCGATCACCATGGCCATGTGGGTGCGCGTCGCCTGCATGCGCAGCAGCAGGTCGGCCGCGCGCATGGAGCCGGGCACATAGAGCGCGTCGCGGCGCAGCTTCTGGAGAATGAGGTCCGACGGGCCGGGCCGCCGGCCGCGGCCGGCCAGCAGCTTGAAGACGTCCTTGACGTGGATGACGCCCACCGGGTCGTCCAGCGTCTCGTGATAGATCGGCATCCGGCTGTGCTCGGACTCGGCGAACCGGTCGACGACCTCGGAGAAGGGGGTCGCGAGCTCCACCGCGACGATGTCGACCCGCGGGGTCATCACGTCCGACACCCGGAGCGTCTGGAAGGCGGCCGCCTGTTCCACCAGGCGCCCGCCTGCGGGGACGGCGTCCTGCGGCGCGGCGGCCTCGGCGCCGCCGGAGCGGCGAAGTCTGCGGAAGAACGCCCGAAGCCCGCGGCTGCGCCGGGCGGACTCGGGCGGACTGGATATCCCGTCGGGAGAGTTGGTCATGATCCCCTTGTCAGGCGCCGCGCCGGCTCAGAATGAGCCGCCGCCAACCTGTGATCGTTAAGCTCGATCATTTTCTAGCCCATAGACGCGTCGGCGGAAAATGGTCAGGTCTCATAAGGGTTCGGAACCCCCAGTCCGGCCAGGATGACGCGTTCGAGACCTTCCATCTGCTCGGCCTCGGCGTCGGTCTCGTGGTCATAGCCCACGAGATGCAGGACGCCGTGGATCACCAGATGCTGCAGATGATGCGACAGCGGCTTGCCTTGCTCCACCGCCTCGCGGGCGCAGACGCCATAGGCCAGGGCGATGTCGCCCAGCAGGCTCTCCGGGTTCGGCGGCGCCGGGAAGGAGAGGACGTTGGTCGCGTAATCCTTGCCACGAAAACGGGCGTTGAGGTCGCGCACGCTGTCGTCGTCGGTCAGCAGGAGGGTCACGGCGCCGCCGCCGAAGTCGATCTCGTTCAGAGCGGCGACGGCGGCGTCCTCGACCAGGTCCTCGACGTTCGACGCGGCGGCGAACCACGCCTCGTCCTCGATCTCGATGTCGATCAAACCGCCCGTCCGTTCTTGGCCGCATCCGCATCGTAGGCGCGGACGATGCGCTCGACCATGGGATGACGCACCACGTCCTCGACCGAGAAGCGGTTGACGCCGACCCCCTGCACGCCTTCCAGCAGGCCGACCGCATGGGCGAGGCCGGAATCGGCGGCGTTGACCAGGTCGATCTGGCTGGGGTCGCCGGTGACGGCCATGCGCGAGCCTTCGCCGATGCGGGTCAGCACCATCTTCATCTGCAAGCGCGTGGTGTTCTGGGCCTCGTCGACGATGATGAAGGCGTGGCTGAGGGTGCGGCCGCGCAGGAAGGCGATGGGAGCGACCTCGATCTCGCCCTTCTCGCGGCGGCGGCGGAACTGTTCGACGCCCAGGATGTCGGTCAGGGCCTCCCAGACCGGCGCCATGTAGGGGTCGACCTTCTCGTTCATGTCGCCGGGCAGGAAGCCGAGCCGCTCGCCAGCCTCGACGGCAGGGCGCGAAACGATCAGGCGCTCCACCTCGCCGCGCAGCAGCAGGCCCGCGCCGTGGGCGACGGCCAGAAAGGTCTTGCCGGTGCCGGCCGGGCCGAGCCCGAAGACCAGGTCGCAGCGGCTCAGGGCGTCGAGATAGCGCGCCTGGCCCGGCGTGCGCGGAGACACCTGGCCCCGGCGGCCGGTGGGCAGGCCGCCGGCCGGCGACTTGCCGGTTCCCGACCGCGCATTGCCGATCGCCACCCGCACGTCGGCCTCGGTGACCTCGCGCCCGGAATCGGCCATGGCCGCGACGGCGCTCACCGCCTGCTTGGCGCCGGCGCGCGACTTGGCGTCGCCATCGACCGAGACGCCGCCGCCGGGCGTTTCGATCAGGACGTTGAAGGCGTCTTCGATCAGGGCCGCGTGGCGGCTGGCCGGGCCGGCGACGGCGCGGGCCGCCGCGTCAGAGAGCGGGATGTATTCGGGACGGCTCACGCGGGTTCCATCTGCAGCACGCCGGCCAGGCTCATCTTGTTGGCGACATCGATCCGCACAGGAACGATCTGGCCGATCAGACGATCCGGCCCCTCGCAGTGCACCGCCTGGAGATAGGGGCTGCGGCCCGAGAGCTGGCCGCGATGGCGGCCGGGCTTTTCGAACAGCACCGGGAGCACCTTGCCCACCTGGGCGGCGTTGAAGGCGCGCTGCTGATCGTCGATCAGGGCGTTGAGGCGGGCCAGGCGCTCGTCCTTGACCTCCTCGGCCACCTGGCCCGGCAGGGCGGCGGCAGGCGTGCCGGGGCGGCGCGAATATTTGAAGGTGAAGGCGGCGGCGTAGCCGACCTGGCGGACCAGCTCCAGCGTCGCCTCGAAGTCGGCGTCGCGCTCGCCCGGGAAGCCGACGATGAAGTCGCCGGACATGGCGATGTCGGGCCGCGCGACGCGGATCTTCTCGATCAGCCGCAGATAGCTCTCGGCGGTGTGCGCGCGGTTCATGGCCCGCAGGATCTTGTCCGACCCCGACTGCACCGGCAGGTGCAGGTAGGGCATGAGCTGGGGCAGCTCGGCATGGGCCTCGATCAGCGCCTCGTCCATGTCGGCCGGGTGGCTGGTGGTGTAGCGGATGCGGTCGAGGCCTTCGATCCTGGCCAGTTCGCGCGCCAGTCCGGCCAACCCGCCAGGACCGTCATAGGCGTTGACGTTCTGGCCCAGCAGGGTGACTTCGCGCACGCCCTTGGCCGCCAGGTCGCGGGCCTCGGCCAGGATGGTCTGCACCGGGCGCGACCACTCGCCGCCGCGGGTATAGGGCACCACGCAGAAGGTGCAGAACTTGTCGCAGCCCTCCTGCACGGTGAGGAAGGCGGTGACCCCGGCCGGATTGCGCTCCACCGGCAGGGCGTCGAACTTCTCCTCGGCGGCGAAGTCGGCGGCCAGGCGCTCGCCGCGGGCGCGGTGGGCGCGAGCGATCAGCTCGGGAAGCTGGTGATAGGCCTGGGGCCCGACCACCAGGTCGACGGCCGGCTGGCGCTGCATGATCTGCTCGCCCTCGGCCTGGGCCACGCAGCCGGCGACGGCGATGGTCATCTGCGCGCCGGCCTGGGCGCGCGCCTGCTTCATCAGCTTGATCTGGCCGAGTTCGGAATAGACCTTCTCGGTGGCCTTCTCGCGGATATGGCAGGTGTTGAGGACGACGAGATCGGCGTCCTCGGGGCTGTCGGTCACGCCATAGCCCAGCGGCGCAAGGACGTCGGCCATGCGCTCGCTGTCATAGACGTTCATCTGACAGCCGTAGGTCTTGATGAAGAGGCGCTTGGACGGCGCTTGAGTGGACATCCGCGCGTTATGGGGTCGCGAAGGCCCCCACGCAAGTTTCACCCCGGATTCGGCCCGCCTCTAGAGCCCTTTAGGGTTTGGTGGAATCACCAAACCCGTTGAAAAGGGCTCTAAATCAAGCCTGTAGAGCGCGTTCGGGCGGGCGAACCGCCTACACTTCGCCCTAACGCGCTCTAGGTCCAATCGACATTCAGGGATTCCCGGGTCGTTTGATGCGTGATTCATAGGTCTCCGCTTAGGCGGAGGCCTTTTGGATGGCGGCTAAACGATATGAACTGAGCGAGGCGCAGTGGGCGCGGA
>NZ_JAYRST010000089.1:0-12145 GCF_041920015.1 Phenylobacterium sp. | reverse complement strand
GCAAAGCGACATGGAGCAGTCGATGCTGGACTTCGCCGAGGACGTGCGTCCGGCGAGCCGGCTGGCCTGCCAGATCAAGATCACCGGCGAGCTCGACGGACTGGTCGTGCGGATGCCGGAAAGCCAGCACTAAGGCTGGCGCGCTTCCCGGCCTTCGCCGGGATGATCGGAGTGAGGGAGGGTTAGATGAGCGTTGCTTTGAAGACTGCCGCCGCCGAGGACGCCTGGACCACGCCGCTGGAGGCGTTGAACCCGGCTTCGCCCCCCCGGTTCCAGAACGACACCATATGGCCGGTGTTCGAGCGGCTGCGCCGCGAGGACCCCGTGCACTTCACGCCGCAGAGCGAGTTCGGCCCCTATTGGTCGGTGACGCGCTGGGAGGACATCCTGGCGGTGGACACCGACCACGAGACCTTCTCGTCGGCCGACGGCATCGCCCTGGCCAACCTCGCCTTGCGCGACGCCCAGGACGCGGCGATGCGGGCCATGGGCCGCGAACCCAACCGCCGCAACAGCTCCAGCTTCATCTCGATGGACGAGCCCGAGCACAGCGTTCAGCGCAAGGCGGTCAGCCCGACCCTGGCGCCCAGCAACATCGCGGCGATGTCGCCGGTGGTGCGCGAGCGGGCTGGAGCGATCCTCGACTCCCTGCCGATCGGCCAGCCGTTCGACTGGGTCGACCTGGTGTCGAAGGAACTGACGGCCATGACCCTGGCCACTTTGTTCGACTTCCCGTTCGAGCATCGGCGCAAGCTGACCCACTGGTCGGACATCTTCACCAACCAACCCGGTCACGGGCCGGTGGAGAGCTTCGAGCAGAAGGCGAGGGAGATGGTCGAGTGCTTCACCGCCTTCGAGGGGCTGTGGAAGGAGCGGGTGGACGCCGAGCCGAGCATCGACCTGATCTCGATGCTGATCAACAACCCGCACACCCGCGACATGCCGCTGTTGCAGTATCAGGGAAATGTGGTGCTGCTGATCATCGGCGGCAACGACACCACCCGCAACACCATCTCGGGCAGCATCTACAATCTCAACAAGTTCCCGGCCGAGTACGACAAGCTGCGGGCCAATCCGGGGCTGATCCCCTCGATGGTGTCGGAGACGATCCGTTACCAGACCCCGCTGGCGCACATGTCGCGGGTGGCGACGCGTGACGTGGAGATCGGCGGCAAGACCATCAAGGCCGGCGACCAGGTGGTGATGTGGTACATCTCGGGCAACCGCGACGAGAACGTGGTCGAGAACCCCAACGCCTACATCATCGATCGCGAACGGCCGCGCCAGCATCTGTCGTTCGGTTTCGGCGTGCACCGCTGCGTGGGCAACCGCGTGGCCGAGATGCAGCTCACCATCATCTGGGAAGAGATCCTCAAGCGCTTCCCGCGGATCGAGGTGATCGGCGAGCCGGTGCGCAGCTACTCGTCCTTCGTGCACGGCTTCGAGAGCATGCAGGTGGTGATCCCGGGCCGGGCGTAGCCGGGATGACGCGGGAGCGGAATTGCAACTGACACTTTGGAGGGTTTCATGAGCGTCGCCTTGAAGATCGACTCCGCCGCCGCGGCGGCCGCTCCGGGCGCGGAGGAGGCCTGGGCCCTGCCGCTGGAAAAGCTCAATCCGGGCCATGCCGAGCGGTTCCAGAACGACACCATCTGGCCGGTGTTCGAACGGCTGCGCCGCGAGGACCCGATCCACTTCACGCCGGAGAGCGAGTTCGGACCCTATTGGTCGATCACCCGCTGGGAGGACATCCTGGCGGTGGACACCAACCATGAGGCGTTCTCGTCCGCCCAGGGCATCGCCCTGGCCAACCTGGAGAGCCGCGCGGCCCAGGAGGCGGCGATGCGGGCCATGGGCCGCGAGCCGGACCGCCGCGGCGGCGCCGGCTTCATCACCATGGACGAGCCCGAGCACAGCGTTCAGCGCAAGGCGGTCAGCCCGACCCTGGCGCCCAGCAACATCGCGGCGATGTCGCCGGTGGTGCGCGAGCGGGCCGGGGCGATCCTCGATTCCCTGCCGATCGGCCAGCCGTTCGACTGGGTCGACCTGGTGTCGAAGGAGCTGACGGCCATGACCCTGGCCACCCTGTTCGACTTCCCGTTCGAGCAGCGGCGCAAGCTGACCTATTGGTCGGACATGGTCACCAACCAGCCGGGCCATGGGCCGGTGGAGAGCTTCGAGCACAAGGCCATGGCCATGTACGAGTGCTTCGGGGCCTTCGAGGAACTGTGGAAGCAGCGGCTGGACGCGCCGCCGAGCATCGACCTGATCTCGATGCTGATCAACAACCCGCATACTCGCGAGATGCCGCTGCGGGTGTTTCAGGGCAATGTGATCCTGCTGATCGTGGGCGGCAACGACACCACCCGCAACACCATCTCGGGCAGCGTCTACAACCTCAACAAGTTCCCGGCCGAGTACGACAAGCTGCGGGCCAATCCGGGGCTGATCCCGTCGATGGTGTCGGAGACGATCCGTTACCAGACGCCGCTGGCGCACATGTCGCGGGTGGCGACGCGCGACGTGGAGATCGGCGGCAAGACCATCAAGGCCGGCGAACTGGTGGTGATGTGGTACATCTCGGGCAACCGCGACGAGAACGTGGTCGAGAACCCCAACGCCTACATCATCGATCGCGAACGGCCGCGCCAGCACCTGTCGTTCGGCTTCGGCGTGCACCGCTGCGTCGGCAACCGCGTGGCGGAGATGCAGCTCACCATCATCTGGGAAGAGATCCTCAAGCGCTTCCCGCGGATCGAGGTGGTCGGCGAGCCGGTGCGCAGCTATTCGCCCTTCGTGCACGGCTTCGAGAGCATGCAGGTGGTGATCCCGGGCCGGGCGTAGAGACCCCGTCTTCCTCTCCCATCCCGATGGGGGAGGAAGAGGTCCGGCGACGTGGTCGCCGACTCCGGGTTAGAAGATGGCCATGAGCGAGACCCTCAGCGAGCGTCGGCCGCGCAAGCGCGACGCCCAGGCGACCCGCGCGCGCATCCTGGCCGCGGCGGTGGAGCATTTCGCGCGCGGCAGCTACGAGAAGGTGTCGCTGCGCGACATCTCCAGCGAGGCTGGCGTCGATGTGGCGCTGATCAGCCGCTATTTCGGCGGCAAGGAAGGGCTGTTCACCGAAGCCCTGAAGGCCTCGATCCATGCCGACCGGCTGGAGACCTGGGACCGGGAGACCCTGCCCGTCGAACTGGCGCAGAGCATGGCGGGCGGGCGGCACGAGAGCGAGGACGCGCACCAGGGCTTCCAGTTCCTGCTGCGGGCGGCGACCTCGCCGTCCACCGCGCCGCTGCTGAACCTGGCGGTGCAGGAACGCTATCTGGCGCCGATCGCCGACTGGCTGGGGGGCGAGGACGCCCAGCCGCGGGCCCGCGTGCTGGCCGCGGTGGTGATCGGCTTCCTGGTCGAGCGGCTGATCCGCGGCGAAGCGCTGGAAGGCCGCGACCGCGAGGTGTTCCTGGCCCAGGCCGAGCGGCTGTTCGCGACGCTGGTCGAGGATAACCCTTAGCCGATCATCCCGGCGGAGGCCGGGATCCAGATTCCCGCGCGCGGCCGTAGGTTGGATGACCTCGAAGCCTTATGGAACCTGCGTCTGAGCCGACCATCTGGGTCCCGGCCTCCGCCGGGATGACCGGTTTAGGTATTAAGCGCGCCTTCGGCCCAGGCGCCCAGCCAGGCGGCGGCGATGACCAGGACGAGCCCGGGGACGACACGCCAGGCGAAGGCGCCCTGGCCGCCGGAGAAGGCGAGGGCGACCTTGGTTGCGGTGTTGGTGGTCAGGCCCGCCAGGATGGGCATGACCGCGGCGTGCGGCTCGATGTGGCCCGAGGCGACCATGGTTGCGGCGGCGAAGCCGGCCGCGTGGGCGTCGACCAGGCCCCCCGCGGCTGCGCCCGCCACGGCCCCGGCCTCGCCGAAGCGGGCGCCGAGGGCGGCGGAGACCACCATCACCACCGAGAGCAGGCCGGCGAAGGCCAGGGCGGTGCGCAGGCCGAAGGCCTGGCCGGTGTCGGCGGCGTCCTCCGGCGGTGGGGCGCGCAGGGCCAGGAGCATGAACACCGCGCCATAGGCGACGGCGGCGATCCCTGCGCAGGCGAGCGGCGTGGCCATGGCGCGCAGGGTCGGCAGGCTGGTGGCGGCCAGGACCAGGGCCATCTGGACGATGGTGGCGATGGTCGAGAGCACGGCGCCTGCGACCGCCCCGGCCATCAGGTCGGGGGTCTTGGCCGTGCGGGCGGCCATGGCGGCGATGGTCGCGCTGCTGGAGACGAAGCCGGAGGCCAGGCCCGCGACCGGCAGGCCGAAGCGCACGCCGAGCGCGCGGATGGCGACGTGACCGGCCGCTCCGACGCCCAGCAGCAGGATGACCAGGGTCCAGATCGAGCGCGGGTTGAGGGTGTCGTAGGGGCCGAGCGGCCGGTCGGGCAGCAGCGGCAGCACGACCAGGCTGGCGCCGGCCAGCATCAGGCCGCTGCGCACCTCCTCGGCCGTCAGCACCGAGCCGACGAAATGATGCAGGGGCGTGCGCGCGGCCAGCAGGATGGCGACCACGACGCCGACCGCCGCGGCGGTCATCGGCTGGACCATGGCGAGGCCCCCGACCAGGGCGGTGAGGACCAGGGCGATCTCGGTGGTGAGGCCAAGGTCGTCCTCGTCGCGGCCGCGCCAGTAGGAAAGGGCGGCGAGGACGGCGACCGCCGCGACCGCCAGGGCCAGCAGCACGCCGCCGATCATCTGGCCCACCGCGCCGGCCAGGGCGGCGACGGCGAAGGTGCGGATGCCGGCCGCGGTGGGCGAACCCTGCTGCAGCTTGCGGCGTTCGCGCTCGGCGCCGATCAGCAGGCCGACGCCCAGGGCGACCGCGAGGTTGAGGAACGGGGCGTCGGAAATGGCGCGATCTCCAGGCTGGCCCGGCCATTTAGCACCGGGTTCGCGCCGGGTGGGAAGCGGGGCGGCTCAGGCCGGCTTGAAGAGCTCGCGGACCAGGGGAATCAGGATCGCCTCAAGGTCGGCGGGGGCCGCGCCGGCCAGGGCCTCCATCTCCATCATCTGGCGCATGACCTGCAGGCCGGCGACCAGGGCCAGGGCGACGGCGGCGCGTTCGCGCGAGAGCGGGCCGCCGATCATCTGCTCCAGGGTGGTCTGGTGGCCCCGGCCGATCCACTCGCGGCCGATCTCGGCGGCGCGGGGGCTGGAAGCCGAATGCAGCAGCACCAGGAAGCCGTCGAGCGGGGTCTCGCCCGGCGCGGTCACCTGGACCAGGGCCTTGGCGAAGGCGGCGGGGAAATCGGCCGCGGCCAGGTTCTCCGGCGAGAGGATCACCGGCTTGCGCATGGTGTCGGCGCAGACCTCGGCGAACAGGTTCTCCTTCGATCCGAAATAGCGGTTGACCAGCATGGCGGTGACGCCGGCTCCGGCGGCGATCTCGCGCACGCCCGCCCCGTCGTAGCCGGCCCTGGCGAAGGCCCTGCGCGCCGAGGCGAGGATCGCCGCGCGGGTGTCGGCGGCGTTGCGGCGGCGAGGGGCGGCGGCGGAGCTCATGATCTACACCTGTAGACAATGTGGGTGTGGACAAAGTATACAGGTGAAGACTTTTGCGGCAATGCGGATGGCGGCCATGGGCGAGACGGTGCTGGTGACGGGCGGGACGGGTTTCGTCGCCGGCTGGACGATCGTGGAGCTGCTGAAGCGCGGCTACGAGGTGCGGACCACGGTGCGCAGCGCCGCGCGCGAAGCCGACGTGCGCCGGTCGGTGGGGCGCGAGGCGGAGGCCGGCGACCGGTTGAGCGTCGCCGTGGCGGACCTGACCGCCGACGCCGGCTGGGACGAGGCGGCGGCCGGCTGCGCCAGCGTCCTGCATATCGCTTCGCCCCTGGGGAATGGCGCAGGCGATGCGGACCTGATCGCCGCGGCGCGGGACGGGACGCTGCGGGTGCTGGCGGCCGCCGTCCGGGCCGGGGCGAGGCGCGTGGTGATGACCTCCTCGACCGCCGCCTGCACGCCGGCCGGGCAGCTGGCGCGGGCCATAGACGAGGCCGACTGGACCGATCCGGAGGAGCCGGGGCTGGCGGCCTATCGAAAGTCCAAGGTGCTGGCTGAGAGGGCGGCGTGGGACTTCATGGCGGGCGCGCCGCAGACCAGCCTCGTCACCCTGCTGCCGGGGGCGATCTTCGGACCGGTGCTGAGCCGCGACCAGCTCGGTTCGGTCGGCATCATCCAGCGCCTGCTCCAGGGCCAGCCGCCGGCCCTGCCCAGGCTGGCCTTCAACATCACCGACGTGCGGGACCTGGCGGCGCTGCACGTGCGGGCCATGGAGACGCCGCAGGCGGGCGGCCAGCGCTTCATCGTCATGGGCGAGGCGCTTTGGTACGGCGAGGTCGCAAAGGCCCTGAAGGCGCGGCTGGGCGCGAAGGCGGCCAAGGTCCCGACCGCGTCCATGCCCGACCTCGTGGCGCGCGGCCTGGCGGCGGCCTCGCCGCAGATGAAGGCGCTGCTGCCGCTGCTGGGGCGGACCCAGGCCTTCAGCACCCGGAAGGCGCGCGAGGTGCTGGGCTTCGCCCCACGCTCGGCCGAGGAGACGGTCGGCGACTGCGGCGCGAGCCTGGTCGACTGACGGCGCCGGCGCCCGTTGCCGAATCCGGCCGAGGGGCGGAGGCTGGGCCTATGGGGCACGAGTGGGCGATTCCGGCGCGGGAGTATGCGCGGCACGAGGCGCGGCGGGGGCGGCGCCATGCGTTCGAGCATCTGACGCCGGCGACCACGGCTCTGGTGGTGGTCGACATGGTTCCGTTCTTCGCGCGGGAGAATGCCTATTGCCGCGCCGTCTTCGGGCCGATCAACCGGCTGGCCGGCGCCCTGCGTGCGGCCGGCGGGCTGGTGGCCTGGGTGCTGCCGTCCGGGGAGGACCGGCATCCCGAGCTTTCGACGGAGTTCTATGGGGCCGAGGTCGCCGAAGCCTATCGGACCTCGGGCGGCGAGGGGCCGCCGCAGACGCGGCTGTGCCCGGAGCTGGAGACGGCGCCGGGGGACCTGTTCGCCGAGAAGTGCAGCGCCAGCGCCTTCTTCCCCGGCTATTCCACCTTGCCCGAGCAACTGGTGCAGCGGGGCGTGCGGACGGTGATCGTGGCCGGCACGGTCAGCAATGTCTGCTGCGAGGGCACAGTGCGGGACGCCCGCACCCTGGGCTATCGGGTGATCATGGCCGCGGACGCCAATGCGGCGGTCTCGGACCTGGCCCACAATGCGACCCTCTATACGGTCTATCGTTCGTTCGGCGACGTGCGCCCGACCGAGGAGATCCTGGGCCTGATCGCAGCCGCGACGCCCTGAATTCGGATCGCGCCTAAGACTCTTTGAATTTATGGCATCACGCTCAGGCCGATCAGCTCTTCGGTCTTATCCATCGGTCGGGGCTCCGGGTTCCGGAGGACCTCGCCACAGGGGCGCGGGGATGGCGCGGCTTCTCACGACCCGGACGGGTGGAGGCAAGGCGGTTTGGCGCCAACTTGTCGAACCAACTCGAGACCGACCCTACGAGCGATCACCCAACTTATGACCGCCCCTGAGGGACCCGGTCTGCGAGCGCGGTCGGAGCAGACTTGTCGCACCGACCGCCATCGCAAGCGCCGTCGCCGACACGACCCTTGTGCCGCATCGGCAAGGATGCGAGCGAAGATCAAGTTACGCTCAGAACGGCCTTGCCCGAGATTTCCCTGCGCATGAACCGCTCGGTAATGTCCCCAATGTCATCCCAGGACGCTTCCGCTCCGACTCTCGGCCGAAGGATTCCTGCCTCTACGAGCCGCAGCAGGCGCTCCAAGCCCTCGTTCACCGGTTTACGCACGGACAGTGGCAACAGATAGAATCCGACCAGCTTCGTCCGTCCGCGCATGTATGCTTCCGGCAGCAGGGTCGCCGGCGACTTGCTTGAGTTTCCGAAACTGACGCAAACGCCTTCGCGGGTAAGAGCACCCATCGCATTGGCGAGTGCTGCGCCCCCGACCGACTCAAGAATCAGGTCGAAGGGGCCGTGCGCCGCGGCCTCGGAGAGGTCATCAGTGATGATGACGGTTTGAGCGCCATCCTCCAGGACTTGCGCTCGCTGCGCTTCCTTCCGCACGGCTCCCACGACATGAGCGCCCGATGCGGCCGCGATTTGTACCGCCATATGACCGACGCCCCCGGATGCGCCGGAAATGAGAACCTTCTGCCCCGCCAGCAGCCCACCTTCGGCAAGGCAGTACAAAGCCGTGAGGCCAGCGATCGGGAGCGTGGACGCGACGCCGGTTGATATCCCATCCGGCAACGGGGCCAGGAAGCTTGGCGACACGCACACCGTTTCCGACCAGGCTCCGCTGTTCAGGTAGCCGACCACCCGGGTTCCCTCTTTTGGTCCGGGCCCGACCAGCGGCGCACGCTCAACAACGCCCGCAAAGTCCCATCCCGGCCGCGCTCCATCGGATGCATACGTCGTGAAGTAGTGAAGCTCGCCTTGATTCAAGGAGATCGACTGGACGCGGACGACGGCCTCATCCGGTAGCGGATCAACGTCCGGGATTTCTCGCACGGCGAGGCGAGATGAGCTGGAAGTATCCACAACGATTGAACGCATGACCTACCTTTTCTTCGGAATGGCCGGACGGCTCTGTTTCAGCGGCCAAGGGTGAGAAACCAGTGTAGTTGCTTGATGGCTTCCAGCCGCCGGGACGTGTGGGCGAGACCGCCAGGCCGGAAGCGGCGTGGTCAGTCGACGGTCAGCATCACCTTGCCCACGTGATTGCCGGCTTCGAGATAGGCGTGGGCGGTCGCCGCCTCCGCCAGTGGGAACGTCCTGTCGATGTGCGGGGTGAGCTTGCCCTCGGCGAGCCAGGGCCAGACGACAGTCTCTATGCGCTCGGCCAGGCGAGCTTTCTCGTCGGCGTCTCGCGGCCGTAGGCCCGAGCCGGTCACAATCGCCCGCTTCATCATCAGAGCAAAGAGCGGCAGCATCACCTCGCTACCGGCCTGAGCTGCGATGTAGACAAGGCGCCCACCAGTGCGGAGTGCAGCGAGACCCTTCGCGAAGTAGTCGCCTCCGACCATGTCGAGGATCACGTCGACCCCGCCCTCGCTTGCAGCCACTTCTGCGAAGTCCTGAGTGGTCACGTCGATGCTCACGTCGGCTCCCAGTCTCAGCGCCTCGGCAGCCTTCGTCGCACCGCGGCTGGTCGCGATTACCCTGGCGCCGGCGGCCTTCCCCATCTGGATCGCGGTCGTGCCGATGCCCGACGTCGCCCCATGAACCAGCAACGTCTCGCCCGCCTTCAGGCCGCCATGTTCGAAGACGTTCGCGAATACCGTGAAAACGGTCTCGGGCAAGGCAGCGGCCTGAATGTCATCGAGACGCCCCGGAATCGGCAGGGCGTGACGCGCGTCGCACACGGCGTACTGGGCATAGCCACCGCCGCTCAACAGCGCGCACACCCTGTCGCCGACCTGCCATCGCCCTGCGGCGACCTCGACCACGCCGGACACTTCCAGTCCGAGCGTTTCTGACGCTCCCGCTGGCGGGGGATAAAAGCCCAACCGTTGCGAAATGTCGGGCCGATTTACCCCGGCGGCATGAACCTTGATCAGGATTTCGCCGGGGCGGGGCACGGGTCGATCCATCCTTACGGATTTCAGATTCTCCGCGGGCCCTACGGCGCCTTCAACACTGACGGCGATCATTTGCTCACTCAACGGCGCTTTCCCTGTTTCTTGACGTGCGGATCGGCGAGCTGTCTGTCATCGCAGCCAGGGCGATGGCTCTTCGACATCCGCGTTCGGATTGCTTCCTAGGACAATAATGGAATACATTCAAGAAATGGAACTAAATCCAAATTTTAAACCGTCTCGGACCCAACGGCGCGTGACGCAGATGCGTGACGCCATTTTGAACGTCGCCCAGGCCATGCTTGTGGAAGGGGGCGCAAGCGGTCTGTCCTGCGAGCAGGTCGCCGCGGCAGCCGACGTCTCGATCCAAACCGTCTACAATCGCGTCGGTCGGAAGGACGACCTGCTCATGGCGCTCGCCGAGCGGGCTGTGGAAGAGAGCCACCGCTACATGGACTCTGCGTACGCGCAGGGCAGATCTGCGCGGCAACAAATGGAGGCGGCCCTGGACGGGTACATACGCTTCGCATTCGAGCGTCCGGAAGCGTTTCTAATTCTGGCGCAGCCGCCTCAACCCGTTGCCTCTCCTCGGTTGGCCGAGCTTCTTAATGGTCAATGCGGGCGGCTCGCAGCGGCGATTCAGGCGGGCCAGGCAGAGGGCGAGGTCGACCCAGAGCTTGATCCCCGAGGCTGCGCAACGGCGCTGTGGGCGTTGTGGAACGGTATCCTCACCGCTGCCCTTCAACAGAAGCGCTACGGCCTCGAGCAAGCAGAGATTGATCAAGCGCTCACGATTACGAAACTGATCATCGACCGCGGGCTCACCGCATGGCGTAGGGGCTGATCCGGACTATGTGGTTCCTAGGCCAGGCGGCGCTCGGCTAGTCCGCGAGCACATCGCGCAGCCAGGTCTGGATGATCCCGAAGGCCTCGGCGGACTTGGTGGCCGCGCAGTGGCCGGTGTCGGGGATGAGGTGAACGCTGGTGTCGCGGCGCCCCTCGAAGACAAGCGTGTCTGCCTGCGGGACGTGGACATCGTCGGCGCCGTTCACGACAAGCATCGGCCCATTGAGATCCTGGTCGAGCAGCGCGCGGAGTGAAAAGCCAGCCATTTGCGCCGCCAGTTCTTCAGGCTCGGGGCGGTGATCATAGCCGAGGGCGTTCGCGACGATGTCGAACATCCCGAACCGGGTCGGTCGCCCGCCTCCGGGCCTTGCGCCGACAGGGCCGCCGAAGTCGACCGCGGCGTCGACGAGGCCCGAAAGGCCCAGGCGCGCCGCGAAGTGGCCGCCCATGGACACGCCGAAGTAGGCGACCTTGCGGGCGCCCATCGCCCGCGCGGCGGCGACCACGCCCTCGGCGATTTCGGCGCCGCCATCGGCCGACATCGCGACCTGGGTCTCGCCTGTGCCCGCGATGTCGAACGTCAGGACCCGCGCCACCCCCATGAGCGCAAGGGCGACGAACAGACCGTGCATATCCATCTTCCAAGTGTCGACGCCGCCCGTCACGACGAGGACGGGAGCGTCCGCGGCAAGGCCCTTCATCGACAGAATGTGGACCGGCACGGGCGTGCGCGCGCCCTTATGCGGAAGATCGAGAACCCGACGCTCGAACTCGACGGGAAAGTCCGGCGCGGCGCGCAGATATTGTTCGAGCTGGTTCTCGAGCGCCATCCGCATGGCCGGAGTCGCCAAGGTCGGGAACTTCGCCCAGCCAAAGGCGACGGCCGCCAGGCTGGGTTGGCCGTTCTCGGCGTAGCGCCGGGCCAGTCTGGACCATTCGAACACCCAGCCGCCGGGCGCGTCCGCCCACATGTCAACGATCTGAGTTCTCACCCCGTCGAGGTCGTCGCGGGCGATGCCCGTGGAGAGCATTTGCGGCGTCCGTTCCACGAACAGCTCGGCCGGATCGATCGGAAATGCGTACGCCATCAAAAGTCCTCCAGCAGCACCGAAGAACTTATGACGAAATAGTCATATGTCAATTTCTACATATTGGCCGCAGCGCCGGTTGGCGCGAAGACCGCCCGCTCGGCGCGGGAGACGACGCTCTCGCACCAGGCGATGCGAGCGTCGCGTTCCATCAGCGCCAGCTCGTAGCTCGTGCGAACGCCGACCAGCTTCTCGCCGGCGCCGTTCTCGTCGAGGCGCGTCTTGGGAATGGCCGAGGCTGCGCGCTTCCAGCGTTCCTCGAGCAGGCGCTTCTCGGCGTCGCACTGCTGTCGAAACTGGAAGAGCGCCGCTTTCACCGCGTCCCTCCCGATCAGGGCGATGTTGTAGGCGATGAGCAGGATCTCATCTTGGGAGAGGCTCCCGCGCGGCTGAAGGAGCCAGCTCGTCAGCCGCGCCTGCCCCTGTGCGGAAAGGCGATATTCCTTCTTGTTCGGCCGGCCCTGCTGCTCGACCCACTGGCCCGCGAGGTCGCCTGCCTCTTCCAAAGCGGTCAGCGCGGGATAGATCTGACTATGTTTCACGGGCCAAATCAGAGGGATCGGAGCCTGGAGGAT
>NZ_JAYRST010000088.1:0-12221 GCF_041920015.1 Phenylobacterium sp. | reverse complement strand
CGCGTTGAAGGCCGAGATCCCCCAGCTTCGCGTGCTGGGCCATACGAAGAACTCCGGCCAGAGCCGCTCGATCCGCACAGGGATCCTCGCCGCCCGCGGCGATGTCATCGTCACCCTGGACGGCGACGGCCAGAACGATCCGGCCGATGGCCCGGGCCTGGTGGACGCGCTCAAGGCCGGCCCGCCCGACCTGGTCCTGGTCGGCGGCGAGCGGGTGAAGCGGCAGGACAGCGCCGCCAAGAAGTTCGCCTCGAAGTTCGGCAACGGCGTACGCAAGAAGCTGCTCAAGGACACCGCCAACGACACCGGCTGCGGCCTCAAGGCGTTTCGGCGCGAGGCCTTCCTGCGGCTTCCCTATTTCGACCACATCCACCGCTACCTGCCGGCCCTGATGCTGCGCGAAGGCTACCGGGTCGATTTCCGGCCGGTGAACCACCGCCACCGCCAGACGGGCCAGTCGAAGTACACCAACCTGGGGCGGCTCTGGGCCTCGCTCTCGGACCTGTTCGGCGTGATGTGGCTGCAATCGCGCTCGCGCCTGCCGGGCGTGGTCGACGAGTTCTAGAAGGGCGCTTGCGCTTGTCGCGTCTGGAAAAGCAGCGGAGACTCCTGCTCGATCCCGAAGGGGGAGGGGTTGTCATGTTCGCCGCCTTGCCGCTGCTGGCCTTGCCGGTGCTCGCCTACAACCTGGCGGCCGTGACGCTGCCCGGCGGATTCGGCTCGCAGGAGGCGGCGATCCGGATGAGCGAGCCGATGTTCGACGTCGCCATGAGCACCGGGGTCCGGTGGCCGGTGACGCTCGGCGACCTGCTGCTGCTGGCCGGCTTGATCGTGCTGTTCATCGAGATGCTGAAATCGACGACCAGCCGCCGCACGGCGATCGTCAATCACGCGCTGTCGCTGTTGCTGTTCATCGGCTGCCTGGTGGAGTTCCTGCTGGCGCCGGCCTTCGCCACCTCCACCTTCTTCCTGCTGGGGGTGATGGTGCTGCTGGACGTGCTGGCCGGCTTCATCGTCACCATCGTCTCGGCCCGCCGCGACATCGACTTCGGGCCGGGAGACCCTTAGGTCAGGGCGGTGAAGATCAGGGTGACGACGGCCAGGTCGAAGATGCGGGTGGCGATGGCGAGCATGGGTGTCCCGACTGCAACGGATTCATCCGTCGTTAAGCAAGACCGGCGCCAACCGGGGGACGCCTGATGGCCCTGTTCTTCGATCGTCAGTGGTTCGAGGAAAAACTGGCCGAACGGGGCCTCAATCCTCGGATCATGGCGGCCGCCGCCGGCATGACCGAGGCCGAACTGGCCCTGGCCTTCAAGGATCAGAGGGAACTTTCCGCCGAGGAGGTAGGCATTTTCGCCGACCTGCTGGGCGTGCCCGCCGCCGAGGTCGCCGACCGCGCCGGAATCTCGACGCCCGTCCCCGGCCAGGGCGACCTCGCCGGCCGCTTGGCGGCGCTGGAGGCGGAAGTGGCGCGGCTGAAGGGCGGCTTCAGGTGATATTGTTCATTGTTTGTTCTTAAATCTGCTGACCGCTTCGGCATGATAAGGCCCCTGGGGAGAGAACCATGCTGATTGTCGTTCTTGTCGTCCTGGCCGTGTTCTTAGCCGGCGCGATCCTGTGGTGGCGCAGCATGGCGGCGACGCAGCGGACGCTGAACGCGCGCGATCCTGAACTGGCCGTGGTGGTCGCACAGATTCGTGAACGCCAGACGGCGCTCGCCGAGCCCACGCTGGGGCTCGTCCCCGCCGACAAGCCGGGCTTTTCCAAATTGGGCGGCCGCCCGGACCTGCCGGCGGGCGTGGCCCATCCGCAGGGCGAGCGCGGGGCGCGGAAGTTTCTGGCTCAGCTCGACCTGGCCGAGGTCGGGGCCGCTGGTGGCCCGGACTGGCTGCCGGACACGGGACGAATCTACGCCTTCTACGACGATTGGCGGCACGGCTTTTCCGACGTGGTCACGATCCTGCACGATGGTTTGGACGCGGCCGCCGCGGCGACGGAGGGCGAGGCGGCCTTTCCCGAGCGCCGCGTCGGCTTCGAGGCCGGCCGTTCAGGCCCGAGCATCGACTGGCTGGGCGTGGACTATCGCGGGCTTGGCGGGTGGGTCGAGGACTTGCTGACGCCCGAGCCGGAAGGGCCGGCCCATCGCGGCGGCGGCTATCCCGACGAGATCCAGGAAGACCGGTTTCCGCTGCTCTGCGAGCACATGGTCCGAGGATTGCCGGACCCGGACTATGGCGGCGAGGTCCCGCCGGACATCGAGCGCGCCGCCGAAGACTGGCGCCTGCTGCTGCAGGTGGATTCCGATTCCGACCTGAAGATGAATTTCGGCGACGGCGGCCGGCTCTACGTCTTCATCCGTCGTTCCGATGCGCGTCGCGGCGAGTTCGGAAAGGCGGTCGGGGCTTGGCACACCTACTGAGCGCGGGTTCAGACGTCGGTCCGGGCGGTGCGGCCCTTGGGTCTGCGGCGGTCGGCCGAACCGGAATATTCGATCTTGTTGTAGAGGTTGCGGGCGCTGTCGAGGGTTTCCTTGCCGCCGCGCAAGCCGCGCTTGTGCCCGTCCTGCCCCAGGACGTGGGCTGCGAAGGCGGCTTCCGGCTGGGCGGAAGGGGCGGGCGCTGGCGGCGGGGCCGGCTCGTAGACCACCGGCAGGCTGCGATCCGTCGAGTCCGGGCGCGCAGCATCGTCCGAACGCCGCACGCGCCGGACGCCGTTGGACCTGCGGGGAGGGTCGATGGGCGAGGTCATGGCGGAGAAGCCTAAGGCAAGCCGGTTAAGCTAGCGTTTGGCCAGCTTCTCGATCTGGGCCTGCATCTCGGCCATCTGCCGTTTGAGCGCGTCGAGCGTCTCGTCGCTGGCCGCCGCGGCGGGCGCCGCCGGCTCCGGCGCAGTCTTGGCCGGCTCCTCAGGCCGCGCATAGGCGAAGGGCGAGAACATCTTCATGGCGCGGTCGAACATCGCCAGGTTCTGGCGGATCTGCTCCTCGTAGGCGCCGCCCAGGCCCTTGCCCTGGCCGATGCTGGCGAACTGGGCGCGCATCCGCTCCTGCTGTTCGGCGAAGGTGGCGAGCGACAGCTCCAGATAGCTCGGCAGGAAGGCCTGCATCGAATTTCCGTAGAAGCCGATCAATTGGCGCAGGAACTGGATGGGCAGCAGGTTCTGCCCCTCGCGGCTTTCCTCTTCGAAGATGATCTGGGTCAGGACGGTCCGCGTGATGTCCTCGTTGGTCTTGGCGTCGTAGACCACGAAGTCGACGCCCTGTTTCACCATGTCGGACAGGTGTTCGAGCGTGACGTAGGAGGACGAGGCGGTGTTGTAGAGTCGCCGGTTCGCATACTTTTTGATGACGACGCGGCCGTCGTCGGCTCCCTGGGTGTCGGCCATCCCAAAATCCCTTGTCGAGGCCGCTCCCCGCGGCGGCGGCTCATCTTTGCACCGCAGTATCGCGGATGCGAGCGACTTCGGAAAGTCGAGGTTCTGTTCAGGCGAACCTGTTTCGCCCCTTGCCCTCGCCCTGACCTTTATCAATAGATGAAAAAAGCTAAGAAGCCTGGAGGAACACGCCCATGAGCGACGTCGTCATCGTCTCTGCCGTCCGGACACCGGTCGGTTCGTTCAATGGAGCGCTTTCGAGCCTCCCAGCCCATGAACTGGGCAAGATCGCCATCCAGGCGGCCGTCGAGCGCGCGGGCGTCGCCGCCGCCGACGTCAGCGAAGTCATCATGGGCCAGGTGCTGCAGGCCGGCGCCGGCCAGGGCCCCGCCCGCCAGGCGGCCGTCAACGCCGGCATTCCGGTGGAGAGCCCGGCCTGGAGCCTGAACCAGCTTTGCGGTTCGGGCCTGCGCGCCGTGGCGCTGGGCGCCCAGCAGATCGCCGACGGGTCGGCCGCGGTCGTCGTCGCCGGCGGTCAGGAGAGCATGAGCCAGGCGCCCCACGCCCAGCAGCTTCGCTCGGGCCAGAAGATGGGCGACCTCGCCCTGGTCGACACCATGATCAAGGACGGCCTGTGGGACGCGTTCCACGGCTACCACATGGGCCAGACGGCCGAGAACATCGCCGCCCGCTGGCAGATCACCCGCGAGGAGCAGGACAAGTTCGCCGTCGCCAGCCAGAACAAGGCCGAGGCCGCCCAGAAGGCCGGCCGGTTCGCCAGCGAGATCGCGCCTGTCACCATCAAGGGCCGCAAGGGCGACACGGTCGTCGATCAGGACGAGTACATCCGCCATGGCGCGACGCTGGAAAGCGTCTCGGGCCTGCGCCCGGCCTTCGCCAAGGACGGCTCGGTCACGGCGGCCAATGCTTCGGGCCTCAATGATGGGGCCGCGGCCCTGGTGCTGATGAGCGCCGACGAGGCGGCCAAGCGCGGCCTCAAGCCGCTGGCCCGCATCGCCTCCTGGGCCAATGCCGGCGTCGAGCCGGAAATCATGGGCACCGGCCCGATCCCGGCCAGCCGCAAGGCGCTGGAAAAGGCCGGCTGGAGCGTCGGCGACCTCGACCTGGTCGAATCCAACGAGGCCTTCGCCGCCCAGTCGATCTGCGTGGTGCGTGACCTCGGCCTCGATCCGGCCAAGGTGAACGTCAACGGCGGCGCCATCGCCATCGGCCACCCGATCGGGGCGTCGGGCGCGCGCATCCTCACCACCCTGGTGCACGAGATGAAACGCTCGGGCGCCAAGAAGGGCCTGGCGACCCTGTGCGTCGGCGGCGGCATGGGCGTCGCCATGTGCGTCGAAGCGATCTGACGATCCAAGAAAGGGGAGCGCCGGATCAACCGGCGCCCCTCGAGTTCAAAAAAATGGGAGGCAAGCCCGATGGGCAGAGTGGCGTTCGTGACTGGCGGAACCCGCGGCATTGGCCGTGCGATCGTCGAGCGGCTGAAGGCGGATGGCTTCAAGGTGGCCGCCGGCTATTCGGGCAATGAGCAGGCCGCCCAGGCCTGCGCGGCCGAGCTGGGCGTGATGGTCGTGAAGGGCAATGTGGGGGTCTTCGAGGATTGCGGCCGTGCGGTCGCCGATGTCGAGGCCGAACTCGGGCCGATCGAGGTGCTGGTCAACAACGCCGGCATCACCCGCGACGGCGTGTTCCACAAGATGACCCCGGAACAGTGGTCCGAAGTCATCCGAGTGAACATGGACTCGGTCTACAATATGACCCGTCATGTGATCGAAGGCATGCGCGACCGCGGCTGGGGCCGGGTGATCAACATCTCCTCCATCAACGGCCAGAAGGGCCAGATGGGCCAGACCAACTATTCGGCCGCCAAGGCCGGGGTGATCGGCTTCACCAAGGCGCTGGCGCTGGAGAACGCGCGCAAGGGCGTCACGGTCAATTGCATCTGCCCCGGCTATATCGACACCGAGATGGTGCAGGCCGTGCCGGAGAACGTCCTGGCCCAGATCATCGGGCAGATTCCGGTGGGCCGCCTGGGCAAGGGCGAGGAGATCGCCGACATGGTCGCCTTCCTGGCCGGGGAGCATGCCGGTTACGTCACCGGATCGACCCTGTCGCTGAACGGTGGCCAGTACATGGCCGGATAAGCTTGGCGGCGGTCCAAAAAGCGCCCCACTCAAAGGGCATTCGCCTAGCTTGATGGTGAGCGAAAGACCGGCGTCAGCTTGCGTACCCTTCGTCGTCGCGGCGTTCGTTGCGGCGATGGGGGTCGGCTGCCCGGCGAGCGCGCTGGCCGGGCCGCAGACTTTGCGGGAGGGGCTGTTTGGCGAACGGCCCCTGCCCGGGCGGGGCGTCAGCCCGCCAGTGGCGCGCTATGTCAGTGAGGATGGCGACGCCTTCGTCCTCGATCGCAGCCAGACCCGCGTCTACATGAAGTTCGAGGACAGCTCGGAAATCTGGACGCTGCGCCCCTATCCGGCTCCGCGCGGGGACGTGATCTACAAGAACGACCTGGGCGAGCCGATGCTGCGGGCCACGCGGCTGGGCGGTCTCACCCTGTTCACGCCCGACCGGCCCGGCGGTTCGCCCGCGGCCCTGACCGGCGTCGGCGGGCCGCTGCGGCTCCTGCCGCTGAGCCCGCAGGCGCTGCTGGAGCGTCTGGCCCAGGCGAGCGCCAAGGCCACGCGTGCGGCCCGGCGGCTCATTCCTTTCGAGGCGGACGCCTCGCCGGCCTCTTCGGCGGTCGTCGCCGATGCGGCCAATGTGACGGCCGAGGCGGTGGTGCGCATGTCGCGCCGGCCAGACGGTCGTTCGGTCCTGGCCAAGATGCGCAAGGTGAAGCTGGTCGAGGGCCGCAAACCCTCGGCGGTGATGCATGGCGACGAGATGCACATCACCGTCGCCCCGGCTGACGGGCTGGCCGGCCGCCCCTCGTCCAATCGTATCATGCAGGCCGCCGGCTCGCGCTGATCCCGACAAAAAGAGAAGGCCCGCCGGGTGGCGGGCCTTTCGCGCGAGCGCTCGGGCGGGGAGGTGAAGGCCTCAGCGCCGCGCGATCTCGGTGGACTGGGCCTTGGCCATGACGCTGCGGGCGGTCAGGGCGTCGTGCACTTCGTCATAGACGCTGTCGATGCAGGCGGCGCGGGCCGACAGGTCGCGCGGGTTGCGATCGGTGCAGACCTTGCCGGCCGCGATCTTGACGCGCTGGTTGAGGATCTGAGCGCCGTGCGCCGAAGCCATATCCAGGTCCGAAACCTTGACCACCGCCGGGGCGGCGTGGGCGGCGGTGGTGAGCGCAAGGGCCGGAACGGCCGCCAGGGCCAGGGTGGCGAGGCCGGCGAGGGTGTTGCTGAACTTGGTCATCTGAATTCTCCCAATTCATCTGTGGGGCTGTGTGGGCCGCCGATGACTAAGAGATAGCGCCGGGCGTACAGCGAAGTCTTGTTAAGTCGACGTAATGACGCACTTTTAAGGAAGTAAACGAAAGTTCATATGAACTATTACATGGAATTAATTCTGAACTAGACGTAATAAAACCTGGAACCTCGCCGCTGGGGCGTCGCCAGCTTGCCGCCGGCCATGCGGCGCCGCTAGGCTCCCTCCGAACAAGGGAGGACGCGCCATGGCCTTCAGGCTGAACGTGAACGGCAAGACCATGTCCGCGGACGTGGACGGCGACACGCCGTTGCTGTGGGTGCTGCGCGACACGCTGGGCGTGCTGGGGCCGAAGTACGGCTGTGGGGTCGGGGCCTGCGGCGCCTGCACGGTACATGTCGACGGGGCGCCGCTGCGGTCCTGCTCGACGCCGGTCGAAGCGGTCGGCGCGGCCAAGATCGTCACCATCGAAGGCGTGGGCGCCGATGCGGTCGGCAAGCGCGTCCAGGACGCCTGGATCGAACTCGACGTCGCCCAGTGCGGCTACTGCCAGCCGGGCCAGATCATGTCGGCCACGGCCCTGCTGAAGACCAAGCCCCGGCCCAGCGACGCCGATATCGACGAGGCGATGGGCGGCAACATCTGCCGCTGCGCCACCTACACCCGCATAAGAGCCGCCATAAGGCGGGCCTCTGGCCAGGCGGCGGAGGCTTGACGATGGCTGACGGAACCTTTCCCACCGCGTCGCGCCGCGAGGTCCTGGCCGGCGCCGGCCTGGTCATCGGCTTCTCCATCGCTGGCAAGGGCGAGGCGGCGGAGGCGGGCGGCAAACTGAACGCCTATGTCCAGGTCGCGCCGGACAACACCGTGACCATCGCCGCCAAGAACCCGGAGATCGGCCAGGGCGTCAAGACGATGCTGCCGATGCTGATCGCCGAGGAACTGGACGTCGACTGGTCGGCGGTGCGCACCCGCCAGGCCGACAGCGACCCGGCCCTCTACGGCGTCCAGTTCGCCGGCGGCAGCATGGCCACGCCCCTGAACTGGGACGGCCTGCGCCGGGTGGGGGCCGCGGCCCGCGTGATGCTGGTCGCCGCGGCGGCGCAAGGCTGGGGCGTGCCGGCCGGCGAATGCACGACCGCCTCGGGCGTGGTCCACCACAAGGCCTCGGGCCGCAAGGCGACCTACGGCTCGCTGGCGGCGAAGGCGGCGAGCGCGCCGGTCCCCGACCTGAAGACCGTGCCGCTGAAGGACGCCGGCGACTACAAGATCATCGGCCAGCCCAAGCGTCAGGTCGACACAGTCGCCATCATCACCGGCCAGCCGCTGTTCGGCATCGACGTGACCTTGCCGGGGATGCTGTACGCCACCTTCGAGAAGGCGCCCGTCTTCGGGGCGAAGGTGGCGGGCGCCGACCTGGCGGCGGCCAAGGGCGTGAAGGGCGTCACCGACGCCTTCGTCGTCGAGGGCGGCGAGTCGCTCGACGGCCTGCTGCCCGGCGTCGCCGTGGTCGCCACGAGCTGGTGGGCCGCGCGCAAGGGCCGCGACAGGCTGGCGACGACCTGGGCCGACCATCCAAACGGCGCGCAATCGTCCGCCGCCTTCGATGCTCGCGCGGTCGAGCTGTCCACGAAAGCGCCGGGCAAGACCGAGCGTAACGACGGCGACGTGGCCGCGGCCCTGGCCGGGGCGGCCAAGACGGTGGAGGCGGCCTACGCCTATCCGTTCCTCGCCCACGCCAATCTCGAACCGCAGAACTGCACGGCGCATTTCAAGGACGGCAAGCTGGAGATCTGGGCGCCGACCCAGAACCCCGAGCCGGGCCGCCAACTCGTCGCCAAGACCCTGGGCATTGCGCCGGAGGCGATCACCATCCACCTGATCCGTTGCGGCGGCGGGTTCGGGCGGCGGCTCTCCAACGACTACATGGTCGAGGCGGCCTGGATCGCCCGCCAAGTCGGCAAACCGGTCAAGCTGTTGTGGACGCGTGAAGACGACATGCGCCACGACTTCTATCGCCCGGCCGGCTGGCACTTCCTCAAGGGCGGGGTGAGCGCTTCCGGCGAGATCGTCGGCTGGCACGACCATTTCGTCAGCCTGGGGCAGGAAGGGGCGTTCGCGCGCAGCGCCGGCATGTCGCCGACCGAGTTCCCGGCCCGCTTCCTGGCCAACTATCGCTACGATTCCTCGCTGATGCCGTGCGGCGTGCCGACCGGACCGTTGCGGGCGCCGGGCTCGAACGCCATCGCCTTCGTGGTGCAGTCGTTCATCGATGAGCTGGCCCATGCGGCGGGCGCCGATCCGGTGGCCTTCCGCCTCAAGCTGCTGGGCGACAAGCCGATGGTGGGCGAGGGCGCCTCGGGCTACGCCGCCGGCCGCATGGCCGCGGTGGTGAAGCTGGTCGCCGAGAAGTCCGGCTGGGGCCGCAAGCTGCCCAAGGGCCACGGCCTGGGCGTGGCCTTCCACTACAGCCACCTGGGCTATTTCGCCGAGGTGGTGGAGGCGGCGGTCGATCCGAGCGGAGCGATCAAGCTGGTCAAGGTCTGGGTCGCCGCCGACGTCGGCCGCCACGTCATCAATCCGATGGGCGCGCTCAACCAAGTCGAGGGTTCGGTGCTGGACGGCCTCTCGGTCGCTCTCCACCAGAAGATCAACATCGTGGACGGCGCGGCGGCCGAAAGCAATTTCGGCGACTATCACCTGATGCGGATCGGCGAGGCGCCGCCGATCGAGACCCACTTCATCAAGTCGGACAACTCACCGACCGGCCTTGGCGAACCGGCCTTGCCGCCGGTGCTGCCGGCGCTGTGCAATGCGATCTTCGCGGCGACCGGCAAGCGCATCCGGCGCCTGCCCATCGAAACTGAGCTGTTGAAGACGGCCTGAGCGAACCTGCTATGGTGGGGGCGAGGACGCGGGGAGGCGTCCTCGCAACCGAGAACATGACGCCATGACGACCGTGCGCGCGCCGACCCGGCGCTTCGAGCAGCGCAAGAGCGCGATCATTGTTTCGGCAGTGGACGTGCTCAACCGCAAGGGCGTTCGGGGCATGACCCTGGCCGACGTCGCCACGCAGCTCGGGCTCGTGCCGACCGGGGTCATCTATTACTTCAGGAACAAGGAGGAACTGGCGGCCGCCTGCTTCCTCGACAGCGTCGACCGCTACAACGCCCTGGCTGCGCAGGCCGCACATGGAGCGGACGCGCGCGAGCGGCTGCGCCTGTTCCTGGACGCCTTTTTCGAGGCCCGTCGGCGGATCCGGCTGGGAGAGGCGCCGCCCCTGGCCGCCTTCAACGACGTGCGGGCCTTGAACTGCGCGCCGGTGAACGCCGCCTATGTCGACATGTTCCGCCGCGTGCGTGCGCTGCTGGAGGGCCGCGAGACGCGCCGGCTGTCGAAGTCGGCGCTCAGCGCCCGCGCCCAGATCCTGATCGCCGAGGTGCTGTGGGCGCCGGTCTGGCTGCCGCGCCATGACCCGGAGGATTTCGGCCGTGTCTCGCAGCGGGTGTTCTCGATCACCGCCGACGGGCTGGCCGCGCCCGGCGCGGCGTGGGACCCGCTGGCGCTGCCGGCCCTGGTCCAGCCGACCGGCGCGGCCTCGCACGAGAACTTCCTGCGGGCCGCCACCCAGCTCATCAACGAGGAAGGCTATCGCGGCGCTTCGGTCGAGAAGATTTCGGCGCGGCTCAACGCCACCAAGGGCGCCTTCTATCACCATCACGAGACCAAGGACGAACTGGTCCTCGCTTGCTTCGAGCGCACCTTCGAGGTGATGCGCCGCGCGATCCGTCAGGCCGAGGAGGTGGCGACCAGCGGCCTGCAGGTGCTGACCACCGTCGCCTCGGCCCTGGTCGAATACCAGATGGCCGGCGATGCGCCGCTGCTGCGCGCCTCGGCCCTGACCTCGGTCCCCGAAGCGATCCAGCCGCAGCTCGTGGCCCAGTTCGACCGGCTCTCCGACCGCTTCGCCTCGCTGATCTCGGACGGCATCGCCGACGGGTCGGTGCGGCCGCTGGATGTCAATATCGGCGCCCAGATGCTGACCGCGATGATCAACGCCGCCGCCGAACTGCACCACTGGGCGCCTGGCGTGACGCCGCAGACGGCGGCGGCGCTCTATGTGCGGCCGTTCTTCGAGGGGCTGTCGCCCAAGCAGTCCTAGACGGCCGCGGCGGCGCCCAGGCAAAGTGCAGGAAAAGCCTGAAGGGGATCGCCTGTGAAGAAGCTGCTGATCGCCAATCGCGGCGAGATCGCCATCCGTATCGCCCGCACCGCCGCGGAGATGGGGATCGAGACGCTCGCCGTGTTCTCCAGCGACGATGCGGCTTCGCTCCATGTGCGCCAGGCCGACGGCGCCCATGCGCTGACGGGCGCCGGGCCGGCCGCCTATCTCGACGGCGCCCAGATCATCGCCGCGGCCTTGGCGCAGGGCTGCGAGGCGATCCATCCTGGCTATGGCTTCCTGTCCGAGAACGCCGCCTTCGCCCGCGCCTGCGGCGAGGCTGGCCTCACCTTCGTCGGCCCGGCGCCTGAGACGCTGGAGCTGTTCGGCGACAAGGGCGCGGCGCGCGACCTGGCGGCGCGTTGCGACGTGCCGATCCTGGCTGGGACTGCGGGCGGCGTCGGCCTCGATGAGGCGCAGCACTTCCTGGAGCGCCTGGGCGCTGGCGGGGCGGTGATGGTCAAGGCGGTGGCCGGCGGCGGGGGGCGCGGCATGCGGCCGGCCCGCTCGCGCGAGGAACTGGCCGAGGCGTTCGAGCGCTGCGCGTCGGAGGCGCGTGCCGCGTTCGGCGACGGCGCGCTCTATGTCGAGGAGTTCCTGCCCCACGCCCGCCATGTCGAGGTGCAGGTTCTCGGCGACGGCCAGGTCGTCTCCCACCTGTGGGACCGCGAGTGCAGCCTCCAGCGCCAGCGGCAGAAGGTCGTGGAGATGGCGCCGGCCGCCATGCTGGCGCGCGAGACCCGCGAGCGCCTGTTCGAGGCCGCCGTCGCCCTGGCCCGCGCCGCCCGCTATCGCAGCCTCGGCACGGTGGAGTTCCTGGTCGCGGGCGAGCGCATCGTCTTCATCGAGGCCAATCCGCGGCTGCAGGTCGAGCATACGGTCACCGAGGCGGTCACCGGCCTCGATCTCGTCCGTCTGCAGATCGAGGTCGCGCGTGGCCGCTCCCTAGCCGATCTCGGCCTCGTGCAGGATCAGGTTCCGGCGCCCCAGGGCGTGGCGATCCAGGCGCGGGTCAATCTGGAGACCATGGGCGCGGACGGTGCGGCCAAGCCGTCGGGCGGGGTGCTTGCCGCCTATGAGCCGCCGTCCGGGCCCGGCGTGCGCGTCGACGGGTTCGGCTATGGCGGCTATCGCACCAGCGCCCGCTTCGACTCCCTCCTGGCCAAGGTGATCGTCCAGGCGCCGGACCTGCCGGCCGCCGCGGCCAAGGCGCGTCGCGCGCTGGCGGAAT
>NZ_JAYRST010000087.1:0-12261 GCF_041920015.1 Phenylobacterium sp. | reverse complement strand
GCCGAGACGGAGGGGGCCCGCCGAGTCAGAAATCCCCCTCAGTCAGCTTCGCTGACAGCTCCCCCAGCGGGGGAGCAATTCGATCCTCCGCCTACTCCAAATCCCCCGGCGTCTTGATCTCGTAGCCCTTGGCCCGCAGGCGATCGAGCACGCCGCCTTGCGAGAGCAGGGTTCGCAGCGGCGCGACGGCGATGGCGTGGCCCGGCGTCTTCAGCGCGGTCTCGATGTCCTTGGCCATGTCCGCCTTCACCCGCGCGTCGAACGCGGCCGCTCCCGGCGTGACGGCGATGCAGCGCTCGTAGCTGCGCTCGGCGTCCAGGGCGCCGGCGACGTCGCCCTCGGCCCAGGCGCGCGAAGCCGCCCGCGTACGCCCGGGCCCAGCCTCGATCTCGTCCATCACCTCGCCCAGGCAAGCCTCGCCCGCCGCCTCGCTGGTCTTCGCCACCGCCCGCAGCAGCGGGCCGACGTCGTAGGACCGCTGCAACACCTTCACCTTCGCCTGCCCCGCCAGCAGCTTGATCAGCTTGGACGGATCGGTCGTGGTCAGGTTCTCCTTCTCACGATAGTCGCCGATCAGGATCAGGCCCGCCGCCAGTGGATGGCTGGTCTTGTAGTGGTCCGCCGGCATGCCGACCCTGGTCCGCGCCGCCACGAACCGCGCCCGCTCGGTTCCCGACAGCCGCGCCTCGAACGGTTCGCCGGACTTCAACCTCAGATAGCTCAGCGCCGCTCCCGGCGCGCCGGCCAGCGTCACCTTCAAGGTGCTGAGCGGCAGGATGACGAGATTCGCACCTTCCAGCCGCCGCTCGAACTGCAGCCGATCCCACTGCTGGCGCTTGGGGGCGAGGCTCGGCGCGCCCAGGACATAGACGGTCGAATCGCCGTCCGATACGCGCCACCAGGCCGGCCCAGGCAGGCGCGCCGTAACCACCAGTTCCTCGACCAGGGCCGCATCGGGATCGGCCAGCCCGGCCGGCGCCGAAGCCGGCGGGACCTGCGCGCCCGCAGGCGCCGCAGCCAAAGCCAGCACGACGGCGATCATCAGGGATTTGCAGCGGTTCATGCGCACCTTCCGAACCTCGCTCCCCGGAATCGCCATATAGTGGCGAGCTAACCGAAGGGTGACCATGCCCATACGCCGCCTGCCTCCAGAGACCGTGAACCGCATCGCCGCCGGCGAGGTGGTCGAGCGTCCCGCCAGCGCCATCAAGGAACTGGTGGAGAACGCCCTGGACGCCGGCGCAAGTTCCGTCGAGGTCCAGGCCGATGGGGGCGGGCTGACCCGCATCCTGGTGGCCGACGACGGTTGCGGCCTCTCGGCCGAGGAGCTGGCGCTAGCCATCGAGCGGCACGCCACCTCCAAGCTCGCGCCCGACGACGCCGGCGACTACGACCTGCTGCACATCCACACCCTCGGTTTCCGCGGCGAGGCCCTGCCCTCCATCGGTTCGGTCGCGCGGCTGGCGATCTCCTCGCGGGCCAGGGGCGCGGCCGACGCCCACGCCATCCTCGTCGAGGGCGGCCAGGTCGGTCCGGTCACGCCTGCGGGCTTCCCCGGCCCGCACGGCGCGCGGGTGGAGGTGCGCGACCTCTTCTACGCCACGCCCGCGCGGCTGAAGTTCATGAAGTCCGAGCGGGCCGAGGCCCTGGCCATCGCCGACGAGATCAAGCGCCAGGCCATGGCTCACGAGGCGGTGTCCTTCGCCCTGGACCTCGACGGCCGCCGCACCCTGCGCCTGCCGGCCGAAAGCCAGGGGCCGGAGGGGCGGCTGGCAAGGCTCTCGGCCATCATGGGCCGGGAGTTCTCCGAAAACGCCCTGGAGATCGACCACCAGCGCGAGGGGGTGCGCCTGACGGGCTTTGCGGGCCTGCCGACCTTCAACCGCGGCAACAGCGCCCACCAGTACCTGTTCGTGAACGGCCGGCCGGTGCGCGACCGCCTGCTGCAAGGCGCCCTACGCGGCGCCTATGCCGACTTCCTGGCCAGGGACCGCCATCCGCTGGTGGCGCTCTATCTCGACCTCGATCCGTCGCTGGTCGACGTCAACGTCCATCCGGCCAAGGCCGAGGTGCGCTTCCGCGACCCGGCCCTGGTGCGCGGCCTGATCGTCGGCGGCCTGCGCCACGCCCTGGCCGGCGCGGGCCACCGGGCCGCCACCACGGTCGCCAGCGACACCCTGGCCCATCTGCGGCCCGGCTGGTCGCCACAGCCCAGCTATCCACCGCCGGGACCTGCGGCCCAGGGCTTCTCGGCCTGGCAGGCCGGCGGCTGGGCGCCGGCCATCGCCGCCGCGGCCCCGAATCTGCCCGGCCTCACCGAAGTCTCCGCGCGCGCCGAGCCGATCTCCGACTGGCCGCCAGCCTCGCCATACGCCGCGCCGGGCGTGCAGGAGCCGCCTGCGCCCAGCGTGGTCTTCGATCCGGTCGACTTTCCGCTCGGCGCCGCCCGCGCCCAGGTGCACGAGACCTATATCGTCGCCCAGACCCGCGACGGGGTGGTCATCGTCGACCAGCACGCCGCCCACGAACGCCTCGTCTACGAACAGATGAAGGTGCAGATGGACGGCGGTGGTGTCACCCGCCAGGCCCTGCTGTTGCCCGAGGTGGTCGAGCTCGATCCCGCCGAGGCCGAGCGCGTGGTCGCCCGCGCCGACGAACTGGAGGCCCTGGGCCTGGTGGTCGAATCCTTCGGTCCCGGCGCGGTGCTGGTACGCGAGACCCCGGCCCTGCTGGGCGAGACCGACGTCGCCGGCCTGATCCGCGACATCGCCGACGACCTTTCCGAGAACGGCCAGGCTCTGGCCCTCAAGGAGCGGCTCGCCGAGGTCTGCGGCACCATGGCCTGCCACGGCTCGGTCCGCGCCGGCCGCCGCCTGACCGCGCCGGAGATGAACGCCCTCCTGCGCCAGATGGAGGCCACGCCCCATTCGGGCCAGTGCAACCATGGCCGCCCGACCTATGTGGAGCTGAAACTGGCCGATATCGAACGATTGTTCGGGCGGCGCTAACGTCCCACCTGGGCCAGCACGTGCTCGACGCCGCGCACAATCGGATCGGCGAAGCCCTTGCCCAGAAGGCTGGCGTGATTGGCGCCCTTCACGTGATCGACATAGCCGCGGCGCGACCGCTGGGCCGGAACCACCTGCAACGCCTTCAGCCTTGCGCCTGTCCGCGCATCGCCGGCCGTCACCACCGCCACCGGCAGGTCCGCCGGAAAGCCGCCCGCCTCGCGCCCCAGGGCCGAGGTCGCCGGCCAGGCCTGCACCTCCTGGGCGGCCCAGCGGGTATGCGCCGCCGAGCCGTAGATGCGGCGCTTCTCGGCCCTCGCCTCGCCCTCCAGCCCGATCAGGTCGCCGATCACCAGAGAGACGGGCCGCATGAAGCCGGCCGAGGCCCAGGCTCCGACCACCTTCATCGCCCCGCGATAGGCGTGGATGCCCGCCGCCGTCCGACGCACCTGGATCATCTCCGGCGTGACCGCATCGACCAGCACCACGCCCAGCACGCGCTCGGCGTTGCGCGGCACGAACACCCGCGCCATCAGCCCCGCCATCGAGTGACCGACATAGATAAGCGGCCCGTGCTCGCCCAGACGGCCCAGCAGGGCTTCCAGATCCTCGGCGATCGCCCGCCCGTCGCGCGGCGCGGGACCGGGGTCGGAGTAGCCCAGCCCCGCACGGTCATAGGCCAGGCTCCGCAGCCCCTGCGCCGCCAGCCGCGCCTGCACCACCGCCCAGTCGGCCGCGCAGCCGAACGCGCCGCATTCCAGCATCACCAGCGGCGCATCGCCCTGGGGCCCCTCAGCCACGACACGCAGCCGCCGCCCGCCGATATCGACCAAAGCCCCGCGGGAGGGGTGAAATCCGCCCGCATTCATCTGCGCACCTTGAGCATCATCCCAATCTAGTCGAGGTTGCCCGCCGATCCAGAGAGGGCGACCTGCATGCTGCGGACAATCTTGGGCGTCGTGCTCGGCGTCATCGTCGGCGTCATCGTCATCGGCGTCATCGAAGGCGCCGGTCACACCATCTTCCCGCCGCCGCCGGGCGTGAACCTGACTGACCCGGCCCAGCTCTCCACGGTGATGAGCAAGATCCCCTTTCCGGCCAAGATCGCGGTGCTGCTGGCCTGGATCTTCGGGACCCTGGCCGGCGCCTCCACGGCCGACATCGTCGCTGGCCGCCGCGCCTGGGCCGGACGCATCGTCACCCTGGTCATCCTGGCCCTGGCGGTCTTCAACATGACCACCATCCCGCACCCGGCCTGGTTCATGGTCGCCGCCGTGATCGGCGTCCTCGCCGCCGGCGCCCTGGCCGACCGCGCGTTCGGCAGGCCGCGCCTCTGACGTAAAAAAGGGGCGCGCCCGGCAGGCGCGCCCCTCCTCCGCAAGGCGTCCGAGCTCGACGATCAGAGGCCCTTGAGGATCCCTTCGACCATCTTCTTGGCGTCCCCGAACAGCATCATGGTGTTGTCGCGGAAGAACAGCTCGTTCTCGACCCCGGCATAGCCCGAGGACATGCCGCGCTTCACGAACAGCACCGTCCGAGCCTTTTCGACGTCGAGGATCGGCATGCCGAAGATAGCCGAGCTCGGATCGGTCTTGGCCGCCGGGTTGGTGACGTCGTTGGCCCCGATCACGAAGGCGACGTCGGCGGTCGAGAATTCGGAGTTGATGTCCTCCAGCTCGAACACTTCGTCATAGGGCACGTTGGCTTCGGCCAGCAGCACGTTCATGTGGCCCGGCATGCGTCCGGCGACGGGGTGGATGGCGTACTTCACCTCCACACCCTCTTCCTTCAGCTTGTCGGCCATTTCGCGCAGGGCGTGCTGGGCCTGGCTGACCGCCATGCCGTAGCCGGGCACGATGATCACCTTGCTGGCGTTCTTCATGATGAAGGCCGCGTCATCGGCGCTGCCCTGCTTGACCGGCCGGGTCTCGACCTTGCCGCCGCCAGCCGCCGCGGCGCTGTCGTCGGCGCCGAAGCCGCCCAGGATCACCGAGATGAAGCTGCGGTTCATCCCCTTGCACATGATGTAGCTGAGGATGGCGCCGGACGAGCCGACCAGGGCCCCGGTGATGATCAGGGTGACGTTTTCCAGGGTGAAGCCCAGGGCCGCCGCCGCCCATCCCGAATAGGAGTTCAGCATCGACACCACGACCGGCATGTCGGCCCCGCCGATCGGGATGATCAGGGTGACGCCGATCAGCAGGCTGAGCCCGAAGATCGCCCAGAAGGCCCACAGCGCCTGGCCGCCGCTCATCACCAGCACCACGATCAGGCCGACGATGGCCAGGGCGATGACGACGTTCAGCAGGTGGCGGGCCGGCAACAGGATCGGCGCGCCCGACATGTTGCCGTTCAGCTTGGCGAAGGCGATCACCGAGCCGGTGAAGGTGATGGCGCCGATGGCCAGACCCAGGCTGAGCTCGATCAGCGAGTTCAGGTGCACGTGGCCGTCCGGCGTGGCGATGCCGTAGGCCGCCGGGGTGTGGATGGCGGCGACCGCCACCAGGCAGGCGGCCATGCCGACCAGACTGTGGAAGGCGGCGACCAGTTGCGGCATCGAGGTCATGGCGACCTTGCGGGCGATCACCGCCCCGATCGCGCCCCCGACGGCCACGCCGCCCAGGATCAGCCCCAGCGTCAGGACGTCCAGCTTGCCCTGTCCGAACAGGGTCAAGAGGGCGGTGCCGACGGCGATGGCCATGCCGATCATGCCGTTGCGGTTGCCCGCCTGGCTAGTGGTCGGCGACGACAGGCCCCGCAGGGCCAGGATGAAGAGCACGCCCGAAACGAGATAGGCGATAGCGGCGAGATTGGCGTTCATGTCTGTCCCCCCAATCCCGGCTTACTTCTGCTTCTTCTTGTACATCGCCAGCATTCGCTGGGTGACAAGGAAGCCGCCGAAGATGTTGACCGCCGCAAAGGCCGCGGCGACGGCGCCCGCCCCCTTGGAGATCAGGATGCTTCCGGTCAGGGGCTCGCCCGAGCCGCCGCCGGCCGCGGCGGCCAGTAGGGCGCCGACGATGATCACCGACGAAATCGCGTTGGTCACCGCCATCAGCGGGGTGTGCAGGGCCGGCGTCACGCTCCAGACGACGTAATAGCCGACGAAGATCGCCAGGACGAAGATCGCCAGGCGGAAGACGGTGGGATCGACAGCTTCCATGGATGGCCCTCCGATCAGGCGGTCAGGTTGGGATGGACGACCGCGCCGCCTTGGGTGACGAGCGCGGCCTTCAGGATCTCGTCCTCGTAGTCGGGGGCGAACTTGCCCTCCTTGTCGAGGAAGAGCCCGGCGAAGGCGAAGAGGTTGCGGGCGTAGAGCGCGCTGGCGTCGGCGGCGATGCGGCCGGGCAGGTTGGGAACGCCCAGGATCTTCACCCCGTTTGCGGTCACGGCGACCTCGCCTAGCTTCGCGCCCTCGACGTTGCCGCCTTGCTCGATGGCCAGGTCGACGATGACCGAGCCCGGCCGCATGGAGGCGACCTGGGCGGCGCTGACCAGCTTGGGCGCCGGACGGCCGGGGATCAGCGCCGTGGTGATGACGATGTCCTGCTTGCCGATGTGGCCGCTGATCAGTTCGGCCTGCTTGGCCTGGTATTCGGCGCTCATCTCCTTGGCGTAGCCGCCGGCGGTCTGGGCGTTCTTGAACTCCTCGTCCTCGACCGCGATGAACTTGGCGCCCAGGCTCTCGACCTGCTCCTTGGTGGCCGGGCGCACATCGGTGGCGGTGACCACCGCCCCCAGGCGGCGCGCCGTGGCGATGGCCTGCAGCCCCGCCACGCCCACGCCCATCACGAACACCTTGGCCGCGGCGACCGTGCCGGCCGCGGTCATCATCATCGGCAGCGCCTTGCCATAGGCCTCGGCGCCTTCGATCACCGCCCGATAGCCGGCCAGATTGGCCTGCGAGGACAGCACGTCCATCACCTGGGCGCGGGTGATCCGCGGCACGAACTCCATGGCGAAGGCGGTCGCGCCCTTGTCGGCCAGCGCCTTCAGGGCGTCCTTTTCGACATAGGGGTTGAGAGTGGCCGCCACGATGGCGCCGGCCTTCAGCGCCGCGATCTCTTCGTCGACGGGCGCACGCACCTTGAAGAGGATGTCGGCGCCGCCGACCGCGTCCTGCACGCTCTTGGCGATGCTCGCCCCGGCCGCCTCGTAGTCGGCGTCGGGATAGGAGGCGGCGGTTCCGGACCCGGCTTCCACCACGACCGAGAAGCCGGCTCCTATGAGCTTCTTCACCGTCTCGGGGGTCGCGGCGACGCGCGTCTCCCCGCCGCGGCGTTCCTTGGTGACGGCGATGACTGTCATGCGCCCCAGAGCCCCCCTCTTTTGACAAAACTCAAGGCGACCATAGAAGCCGCCGCAAGCCGTTGTCCAGCCGCGCGCCGCGGCGTTCAAACATTTGTTTAATCGGCGGCTGCGCCGCGATTCTCAAGCCGACCGTCGGACGGTCTCGACGGCCACGCTGTTCGCCGCTGGCGGGCGCCGCCTCAATCCAGAAAAATTCAGCGCTCTGTGAAAAGAACTGCGACCAGCAAAAAAGGCGGGGCCCGTCCGGCGCCCGCCTTCAAAGCTCGACAGGCGAAAGGCGTCAGTGGGCGTCGCCGCCCTTGTCCCTCAACACCACGAAGCCGAGGACCGACATCACCACGCCCACCGCCAGGGCGCCGATGAAGCTGGTCGGCGTGCAGAACACCAGCACCAGGAACACCAGCAGGGACGCGGTAACCAGCGAGCCCCACTTCGTCAGCATGACGAACAGGTGATAGGTCGAGGCCTGCTCGTGGATATCCATCTCGCCGCGGTGGTATTCGGAGGCCATAGCGGTGGCGTCTTTCTCTTAAAGCCAAGAAATCTGTTGGGGTCGGACTACACGAACCTCGCGCGGGCGCCAAGTCGCCCCGTCCCTCATTGCGGCCAGACCTTCAGCAGCGCCCGCAGCGCCGCCACCAGGGCCAGCGGCTGGTCGACCATGATGTGGTGGGCCGAATCGGGGATCGCGATCTCCAGGATGTCGTCCGGCAGCGGCGTGACCTGCCCCTCCGTCCGCCGGGTCATGATCACCGAACGGTCGCCGAAGATATGCGCCAGCGGCACGTCCACCTTCGGCTTGCCGCCGGTCATCATGGCGTTCATCGCCGACCGGTCGAGCTTGTTCCACATGTTCGGATCGAACCGCCAGGACCAACCCATGCCCGAACCGTCCTCCAGCGGAACCGGCTTGAGCGAGCGGCGAGCGATGAAGTCGGCGACGAACAGGTTGCCGGCCGCCTGCGGCGGCATGAAGCGGAAGCGGGCCAGCGCCGCCTCGATGGTCGGATAGACCTTCTGGGCGCGGTCGCCGGTCGGGATGTTGGCGATCCGTCTGGCGTCCTCCTCGGCCATCCGCTTGCCCTCGGGGCTGTCGGGCGGCGGCCCGCCGAAGCCCACGTCGACCAGCACGGCCGCCTTCATCCGTTCGGGATGCGCGGCTGCGGCGTAGAACACCTGCGAGCCGCCGAACGAGTGGCCGATATAGACCGGCAGGCCGTTCTCGTAGAGCCCGGCCGCCCGCGCGCAGGCCTCGGCGTCCTCGGCGAAGTCCTGGAAGGCGTAGGTCTCGCGCCAGTCCGACGCCCCCATCCCGGCCAGGGACATCGAGGCGACGCGGTGATCCTGGGCCAGATAGGGCGCGATGAAGCTCCACCAGTCGGCGTGGGCCGAATTGCCGTGCACCAGCAACAGGCCCGGCTTGCCGACCTCGCCCCAGGTCAGGAGCTCGATCTGGGTGCCCTTGGAGGTGACGAAGCTGCGCTCGGGCGCCTGGGCGACGGCGTCGGCGAACCACTGCGGCGCGTCCGGCTCGCGGCCGCGGAACGGAAGCAGCGGCGCCTGGACCTCCGGCGGCAGGCTGCCCGGTTCGCTCGAAACCGGCCGGTCGTCGTCATAGTAGCCGACCGGCGCGCCTTCCTTGATGGCTGGGTCAATCGCCATGTTACGCACCCCCTCGCGCTTCCCGCTCGCCCGGCTTGCGCTGGATCGAGCGGATTCCCTTGTAGACGCCCGTGCCGGTGATCAGCGTGCGCTCGGCGCACCAGATCCGGCCGCGGACGGTGAACACGTCGTCCTGTTCGGCGATGATCTCGCTGGAGCCTTCGATCCACTCGCCCATATGCGCGCCTGACAGGAAATCGGTGGTCAACCGCACCGTCACCCATCCGATCTCGCGCTTGTTGGAAATCACCCGGCCCCAGGCCATGTCGGCGAAGCTCATCAGCATGCCGCCGTGGCAATTGCCCATGCCGTTGGCGTGGTGCTCCTCCACGCGAAAAGCCATCACCTCGTCTCTCGTGGCCTCGTCGCGCCTGGAATAGAACGGGCCGACCGTGCGGCCGAAGCCGCGCTGCCAGAGGTTGATGACAAAGCCGTCGGGAACGACGGCGGCCTGGACTTCGGTCAGATCGTCGGACATCGCCCGATGCTGATGAACGGGCGTTTGAAAAATGGCAAGCGCCGATCCGCCGAGCCGGTCGTGGACCGGCGTGCATTTTCGTGGCGCCATTGTCCCGCTTCGTGCGTTCCCGCTTCGCCGATGCGCCCTATGGTGGTCGGGACAACATCTGGAGGACATCCATGCGTATCGCCCTGAGCCTTGCCCTCGTCGCCGTTCTGGCCGCCGCCTGCTCCAAGAAGGAGGAAGCCGCCAAGACCGACGCCGCTACGACCACCGCCGCCGCCCCGGCCGCGGGCGGGACCGAGATCGCCGCCGGCGACCTGGAAGGCCCGACCCCCGGCAAGTGGAAGCTGACCACCGAGCTTTCCGCCGCGCCCAAGCCCGTCACGGTGGAGACCTGCGTCGCCAAGACCAGCTTCAAGGAGATGGAGGCCGCCCGCCAGCAGGCCGGCGTCACCTGCTCCGAGCAATCCTACCGCAAGGAAGGCGCCGACATCGTCGGCCACTCGGTCTGCGCGATCCAGGGCGGCATGAAGATCACCACCGACACGCGCATCTCCGGCGACTTCGCCAACCGCTACACCATCGAAGGCAAGACCGTCATGGACCCGGCCCCGACCCCGGCCATGAAGGAAACCACCATGAAGATCACCGCCGAACGTCTCGGCGACTGCTGATCTGCGGATCGTGCGGGGCGCAGCCGCGCCCCGCCGGTCTTAGGCCGCGTCCTCCGGCTTCAGGGTCTGACGCAGTTCGCGCTTGAGGAACTTTCCGCTGGCGTTGCGCGGCAACGGGTCGGGCATGAACCACAGGTAACGCGGGATCTTGTGCTTGGCCATCAGCTCGCCGAGATGCGAGCGCAGGTCGCCCGGCGTGACGATCTCACCGGGCCGCAGCACCACCGCGGCGCCCACTTCCTCACCCAGCCGCTCGTCCGGCACGCCGAACACCGTGACCTCGGCCACCGCCGGATGGCGGAAGATGCCGGCCTCCACCTCGGCGCAATAGACGTTCTCGCCGCCGCGCAGCACCATGTCCTTCTTGCGGTCGACGATGAAGATGAAGCCGTCCTCGTCGATGCGGGCGACGTCGCCGGTGTGCAGCCAGCCGTCGGTGATGGCCTCGGCCGTCGCCTCGGGGCGGTTGATATAGCCCTTGATGACCGGCGCGCCCTTGACCCACAGCTCGCCGAGCTGGCCAGCCTCGACGGCGTTCCCGTCGTCGTCCACGCATTTGGCCTCGAAGCTGGGCATGGCCGGGCCGCAACTGTCGGGCTTGTCGACGAAGAAGTCGGCGGAGATCGCGGTGATGATCCCGCAGGTCTCGGTCATGCCATAGCCGGTGTTCGGCCGCGCGGTCTTCACCGCCCCGTCGATCTTGCCCACCAGGTCCGGCGGCAGTTGCGCCCCGCCGCCGCCCAGGGTCAGCAGGCTGGAGGTGTCGGCGGCCGCGAAATCGGGATGGCTGATCAGTTCGCGCGCCATGGTCGGCACGCCGCTCATCGCCGTCACCTTTTCGGCCTCGATCAGGCGCAGGGCCTCGCCCGCGTCCCAGCGGTACATCAGGACCATCTTGCCGCCGGCGGCGGTGACCGCATAGGCGCCGCAATTGTTGGCCGTGACGTGGAACAGCGGCGTGGTGATCAGGGCCACCGGAACCGGCGGAGCGACGTTGGGATCGATCGGAACCCCGGTCGCCCGCGCGGTGGCCAGCGCCTGGACCTGGCCGGAAAAGCCCATGTTCATCAGGTTGTGGATGCAGCCCCGGTGGGTCAGTTGCGCGCCCTTGGGAAATCCGGTCGTGCCCGAGGTGTAGAAGATGCAGGCGTCCGCGTCCGGGTCCACGCTGACCTGCGGCATCTCCCCGCCCCCGGCGATCACCTCGGCATAGGCGATGGCGCCGGCCGGCGGATCGGTGCGCACCGCCACCACCTGGATTCCGTCGACCATGGACGGGCGTTCCTTGACCCGGGCCAGCCGCTCGGCGTCGGCGAACAGGACCTTGGGCGCGGAGTCCTTGAGCGCGTACTCCATCTCGTCGACCACCCACCAGGCGTTCATGCCGACGGCGGCGACGCCGACCGACAGACAGGCCCAGTAGATCAGCATCCATTCGGGATAGTTGCGCATGGCGATGGCCACACGATCGCCCGGCGCGACCCCTTGCGCGAACAGCCAGGCGGCGATGGCGTTCACCTGGGCGTGGGCCTGGCCATAGGTCAGCCGGTCGTCCTGATAGACGAGATAGTCGCGCTCAGCGTACGGGGCGGTCGAAAGCCAGAGTTCGCGCACCGACGGCGGCGCAGCCTTGAACGTGCGCATCGTGGCGCCGCGAACGGGAATCTCGACCACCTCGAAGGGCGCGCCCGGCGCCGTCAGTTCCGCCCACGCCTGCTTCAGCTCGCGATAGTGCATCGACTCCCTCCCGTTCTTTTGCGGCGGGCCGCGTCGAGGCGGCAGGCGCGTTCTTCCATTCCCGACACGACAAGGGCCGACGCCGCGGAACGCAAGACACAATCGGAGAGAAAAGCGCTCGGCGCCTCAGACCAGCTCGTCGAACTCGTCGACCAGCCGCTCGAGCTGGCTCATCCCGGCGGCCCAGAAGGCCTTTTCGCGCGGATTGAGGCCAAACGGCTTCAGCGCCTCGACATAGGTCCGGGTGCCGCCGGCCGCCAGCAGGTCCTCGTAGAGCGGGGCGAAGGCGGCCGGGTCCTCGCGGCGCTTCTCCATCAGGCTGCGCACCAGCAGGTCGCCGAAGGCGTAGGCGTAGACGTAGAACGGCGCGTGCACGAAATGGCTGACATAGGCCCAATAGTGC
>NZ_JAYRST010000086.1:0-12333 GCF_041920015.1 Phenylobacterium sp. | reverse complement strand
TCCCGGTACGGTCGCAGCGACGGGCGCAGGTCCGGGGTGGCCACCCCGGACCTGCTTCCGGCTCCACAACACTGCATCACTTCAAACAGACAATCCCGGAAGCCGCGCAGCGGCTGTCCGGGACCCATGAACACCTGATGGATCAGGCCGTGGCGAAGCCTCGCCTCATTCTGCTTGGAGGGCGCGAATGGGTCCCGGTCTTGCTGCGCAAACCGGGATGACATGGTTGGAGGAATTAGTCCTCGGCGTAGGATTTCGGCCGCCGCCGGAAGGGCTTTTTCTCGCCCTTGGCCTTGGCGGCGATCTCCTTGAGCTTCACGGCTTGCATGAGCGACAGCGCCTCGCCGGCCGCGCCCTTTTCGGGATCGCCGAAGGCGCGGCCGTAGGTCTTCACCCGGTCCTCGACCGATCCGAGGAACTCGCCCTCCCAGTCGGACAGCTTCACCTCGGCGCGCTCGGCCTGGCGGCGGACGCGCTTCAAGGCGTTCAGCGCCGCCCGCTTGGCCTGCGCCTTCCGATCTGGCGGGGCGCGCTTCAAATCTCTCCGATGGCCGAGAGATAGAGGTCGAGAATCGCCTCTTCCTCCAGCCGCTTGGCGCGGTCCTGCTTGCGGATGCGGACCACCTTGCGCAGCACCTTGACGTCGAAGCCGTTGCCCTTGGCCTCGGCGAAGACTTCCTTGATCTGCTCGGCGATCTCCGACTTCTCCTGCTCGAGGCGCTCGATGCGTTCGATGATGCTCTTGAGCTGGCCCTGGGCGGCCTGGTTCAGGATGTCGCCGTGGGGATTGTCGTCGGACATGGGCTTAAGCGTCTCACAGCTTCGGGTTGGCGGAAAGGCGGCGGAACCTAGCGGCGCGGCCGGCCCGTGTCATCCGCCCTGCTGAACCTTCGCCCGCTGAACCTTCGCCATGATCGGCCGTTGAGACGGATCGACGCGGAGTTTCCCCATGCCCGATCCCAAGCGCCCTCCGACCCAGAGCGAAGCCGAAGCCGCCGTCCGCACCCTGATCGAATGGGCGGGCGACGATCCAGGCCGCGAGGGCCTGCTCGACACCCCCGCCCGCGTGGCGCGCGCCTACAGGGAACTGTTCGCCGGCTACGACGCCGATCCGCGGGAATACCTGGAGCGCACCTTCGAGGAGGTGGGCGGCTATGACGAACTGGTCGTGCTGCGCGACATCCGGGTGGTCAGCTTCTGCGAGCACCACATGCTGCCGTTCATCGGCAAGGCCCATGTCGGCTACCTGCCCGACCGCCGGGTGGTCGGCATCTCCAAGCTGGCGCGGGTGGTCAACGGCTTCGCCCGCCGGCTGCAGATCCAGGAGAAGCTGACCTCCGAGATCGCCGAGGCGATCCACGACATCCTGGAACCGCGCGGCGTCGGCGTGGTGATCGTCTCCGAACATAGCTGCATGACCATGCGCGGGGTGAACACGCCCGGCTCGCGCCTGACCACCAGCCACCTGACCGGCGTCCTGCGCGACGACCCACGCACCCGCCAGGAGTTCCTGGAGTTCGTCAGGAACGGTTGATCAGATGGTCTCGGTCCAGTTCACCCCACCGTAGAAGAGCCTCAGGATGAGGACGCGGGTTTCGTCCACCGCAAAGGCGATCGTGACGCGCCGCTCGAAGCCAACGATCCGAAGGCCGGGCCGAATGTCATCACGGCGCGTCCCTCGCTCAGCGGCGAGATCAAAGCTCTCAAGATAGGCTTGTAGACGCTCCACATAGGAGAAGGCCGTCCCTGGCGAGGTCTGGTCTTCGATCCAGTCGTAGAGCGAGGTCAGATCGTCCAACGCCTCGGGGGCGTAAACAACCAGCCGCCGGATCACCGACGGTCCTGCAGCCGCTTCGTATGATGCGCCTTCAATCGCGCGGCGATCTCGGTTCCATTCATGGCGCGCGACGGATCAGCCGTCAGGGCGTCGAACGTCGGCGCCACCTCGTCGCGAAGCCAGCGTTCGACCGCCTCGTCTCGTTCCTTCAGCGCTCTGAGGCCGGCGCGAACCACTTCGCTGACGGAGGCGTAGTCGCCAGCGGCGACCTTGGCGTCGATATATGCCGCCTGCTCGCCCGGCAGACTGATCGTGCGTTTTTCCAAGGTCGACATCGGTGCACCTCGCACGCTCAAAGGTATGAATAATTCACACCCGAAGCAATCCCCGCGCCTCCAGGGCTGGGCGCAGGGCGGCGGGGTCGGTGAAGTGGTGCGCATCGAAACCGAAGCGACGGGCGCCTTCGATGTTCGCGGCCGAATCGTCGATGAAGAGCACCTCGCCGGGCGCCAGGCCGAACGTCTCGCAGGCATGGGCGTAGAACGCCGGATCGGGTTTCATCAGTCCGATATGGGCCGAGACCACATAGTCCCGCAGCCGCGCGAAGGCCGGGCTCAGGGCGATGGTCCCCGGGAAGGTCTCGTGGGACATGTTGGTCACGCCGTACTGCGGCACGCCGGCCGCGTGCAGCGCCTCGATGGCCGCCTCGGTCTCGGGAATCGGTCCGGAGAACATGTCCCACCACCGGGTTTCCCAGGCATGGATGGCCTCGGCGTATTCCGGGAAGCGTTCGAGCAGCGGCGCGCGGTTGTCCGCGAAGCTCACGCCGAGGTCGTGGGCGACGTGCCATTGCATGGTGCAGACATGAGAAAGGAACCGGTCGCATTCGGCCGGTTCCTCGAAGAACGCCTGGTAGAGCGTGCGCGGGTTCCAGCGCACGATCACATTACCGATGTCCCAAAGGACAGCCTTGGCGGCCATCCTCGTCGCCTTAGCCTTGCTTGGCCTTGAAGCGCGGGTCGGTCTTGTTGATGACGTAAACGACGCCCTTGCGACGCACGAGCTTGCAGTCGCGGTGGCGAGTCTTGAGCGACTTGAGCGAGCTTCTGACCTTCATGGACCTATCTCGGGCTCCGAGCCGGGGCCCGGGGTGTTGTCTGTAAGAGCCGGCGCGTATACGGGCCGGACCTCGAAGAGTCAACGGCCGATGGCCTGCAAAGCGCCTCTCGCCCTTGTGATTGAGGGCCCAGGCGGGCGCCGCTAGGCTCCAGGTCATGGACCGTCGCCTCTTCCTTGTCTTGCTGCTCGCCGGCTGCGCCGGTCCGGCCCCGCCCACCCCCTCCGCTGCGGGGCCCCGCCCGGCGGAGCCGCAGCCGCCGCCCGGCCCCGCCCAGCCGGCGGCCTCCGAGGCGGGGGCGTCCGGCGACGCGGGCTTCGACGCCTGGCGCGCCGATTTCCGCAGCCGCGCCGTGGCCGCAGGCCTTTCGCCCGCCCTGGTCGACCGCGAACTGGCCGGCCTGACGCCCAACCCCAAGGTCATGCGGCTGGACTCGGCCCAGCCGGAATTTTCCAAGCCGGTGGGCGACTATATCAAAGGGGTCATCAGCGACGACCGCATCGCGCGCGGCCGGCGCTATCGCGCCGAACTGCCCTTCTGGCCGGCGGTCGAGCAGCGGTTCGGCGTGCCGCGCGACATCCTGATCGCCGTCTGGGCCATGGAGAGCGCGTTCGGCGCGATCCAGGGCGACTTCGACGTCATCCGCTCGATGGCCAGCCTCGCCTATCAGGGCCGCCGCCGCGCCTGGGCCGAGGGCGAGCTGATCGCCACGCTGAAGGTCATCGCCTCGGGCGAAGCCACGCGCGCCCAGCTCAAGGGCTCCTGGGCCGGCGCCATGGGCCAGACCCAGTTCCTGCCCTCGAACTACCTGACCGTGGCGGTGGACGGGGACGGCGATGGCCGCCGCGACATCTGGGGGTCGCCGAACGACGCCCTGGCCTCGGCCGCCAACCTGCTGGCCAAGGGCGGCTGGGTCCGCGGCGGCGCCTGGGCGCGCGAGGTCGCAGCGCCCCCCGGCTTCGACTACAGCCTCACCGAAGGCCCGCGCGAGGCGCCCGCCTGGTGGGAGGCGCGCGGGGTGCGCGCCGCCGACGGCCGCCCCTGGAGCGCCGCCGAGCAGGGCGCAGGCGCGATGCTGTCGGCGCCGGCCGGCGCCGCAGGGCCGATGTTCCTGCTGTTCCCGAACCACTTCGCGATCCGCAAGTACAACAACTCCACCGCCTACGCCCTGGGGATCGGGCTGCTGGCCGACCGGTTCGCCGGCGGCGCGCCGCTGGTGCGGGCCTGGCCGGTGGAGACGCCCCTGGCCATCTCGGACCGGATCGGCGCGCAGACGGCCCTGGCGCGGCTGGGCTTCGATCCCGGCGCGCCGGACGGGGTGGTCGGGGTCAACACCCGCACGGCGCTTCGCGCCTGGCAGAAGGCCCGCGGCCTGATCGCCGACGGCTATCTCTCGATGGACATGGTGCGGCGGCTGAACGTCGAGGCCGGCGCACTCGCGAACTGAGGCTCAGGCCCCGTCCTCGTCGCTCTTCTCCAGGGTGGCCATGGCCGCGTCGGCGCGGGTGGCCGGCTGCGGATGGGCGTTGCGGAGCTGCGGGTTGCGGAAGGCGTAGACCAGCATCAGCGTCATCATGCCGCCGCAGAGGATGAACGGCGCGGGGGCCACCCGCTCGTAGAGCCAGACGAAGGCCGGCGCCAGCACGACATTGACGCCGTTGACCGCGGCGATGGCCCCGGCCACCCGCGCCTGCTCGTGCATGTCGACCGCCAGGGACGAGCCGGCGGTGAAGCCCGGGCGGGCCAAGCCGAAGCCCAGGCTGGAGATGGCGTATCCGGCCACCACCGCTGCATAGCTCGGCTGCAGGGCGACGATGACGTTGCCGATGGCCGCCACCCCGACGCCCCAGCGCAGCAACTGGCGCGGCGTCATCTCGAACATGCGGATGATGCCCCACTGGGCCAGCAGGCCGGCGACCGCCCCGAACATCATGGCGATGGCGATATAGCCCTGGGCCTCGATCGGGGTGATCTTCAGCTTGTCGATGATCAGGAAGCCCAGGGTCTGGGCCTGGGCGGTCTGACAGACGGCGACGATGAAGCCGTAGATCAGGAACGGCGTCACGCGCGGGTCGCGCCACATCGGGCGTTCCTTGACCTTGGCCTCGGCACCCGAGGCGCCTGGAGACACCTCGGCCGTCACGTGCGGCTGCGGCATCTTGCTGCTTTCGGGCAGGTACTTCCACACCACGAACAGCATGAGTCCGGCCAGCACCGCGAAGCCGAACAACGGGCCGGCCAGATCGACCTTCAGCCCATGCAGCACGAACAGCGGGGCGATGAAGGGGCCGATGACCGTGCCCAGGCCGAAGGCGCCGGCTAGGGCCGACATCGACTGGGTGCGCTGCTCGGGCGGGGTGTGCTCGGCGATATAGGCCTGGGTGGCCGGGTTCGAGGCCGCGCCGAACAGGCCGAACACCGCCCGCGCCACCAGGAACATCCCGAAGATGATCATCGGCGCGGCCAGGTGCAGCAGGCCCGCGCTGACCACCAGGCCGCAGGCGACCATCGAGGCCATGAACCCCGACAGCCCGATCAGCATCAGCGGCTTGCGGCCATAGCGGTCCGAGGCCCTCGCCCAGAACGGCGACGAAAACGCCCACAGCAGCGCCGAAAGCGAGAAGATCGCCGCCACCATCGGGTCGGGAATGCCGATCGACCGGCCGATGGCCGGCAGCACGGAAATCATCCCGGTATTGCCCATGGCCGTAACCAGGGACACGCCGAAGATGATCGCAAAGGTCCCCTTGGGCAGTCCCTCGGGCGCGGAGACGAACTTGGGCATGAGAAGGCTGTTAATCCGCGCCGCGCCGATGCGCAAACCCATACCGCACCGCAGGACGCACACGCGGCATTAAGCATTAATCGCCATGCTGCCCGCCTAATCCGCGGGGACCGCCTTTATCCTATGTTCCAGATTATCGGCATCGTGCTGCTGTTCGGCCTGGTGTTCGGCAGCTACATCATCTCCGGCGGCAATATGGGCGTCATCATGCACGCCCTGCCTCACGAGATGATGGCCATCGGCGGCGCCGGCGTGGCGGCCTTCCTGATCTCGAACTCGGTGCCGGTGATCAAGAGCTCGCTGGCCGGCTTCGGCAAGGTGTTCGCCGGACCGAAGTGGAAGGCGGCCGACTATCGCGACCTGCTCTCGCTGCTGTTCCTGCTGACCAAGACCATGAAGTCCAAGGGCGTCATCGCCCTGGAAAGCCACATTGAGAACCCGAAGGAGAGCACGATCTTCTCGCGGTTCCCCAAGGTGATGAAGGACCACTTCGCCGTCGACTTCATCTGCGACACCCTACGGATGATGACCATGAACCTGGAGGACCCCCACCAGGTCGAGGACGCGATGGAAAAGCAGCTCGAGAAGCATCACCACGAGGCGCTCGGCGCGCCCGGCGCGCTGCAGAACCTGGCCGACGCCCTGCCCGCGCTCGGCATCGTCGCCGCCGTCCTCGGGGTCATCAAGACCATGGGCTCGATCACCGAGCCGCCGGAAGTGCTGGGCGGCATGATCGGGGGCGCCCTGGTCGGGACCTTCCTCGGCGTGTTCCTGGCCTATGGCCTGGTCGGCCCGATCGCCACGCGGCTGAAGGAGATCGTCGAGGAGGAGAGCTCCTTCTACAAGATCATCCAGTCGGTGCTGGTGGCCCACCTGCACGGCAACGCCGCCCAGATCTCGGTGGAGATCGGCCGCGGCAACGTGCCCTCGGGCGCGCAGCCCAGCTTCCTGGAACTGGAAGAAGCCCTCTCGGCGATCCCTGCGGAGGGATAAGGCTTGCCTCTCAAGATGCTCACCCTCTGGGGGAGCTGTCAGCCGAATGGCTGACTGAGGAGGACTTTCAACTCAGCTTACCCCTCCGTCTCGCGGCTCCGCCGCGATCCACCTCCCCCAAAGAGGGGAGGATCTATGCACCCCTATAACGGCCGCAGCCGGTTCACGTGGCCCATCTTGCGGCCGGGCGTGGCCTCGCGCTTGCCGTAGAGGTGGATGCGGGTCTCCGGCTCGCCGGCCAGCTTGGCCCAGGCCTCGGCTTCCTGGCCCAGCAGGTTCAGCATCTCCACCCGGGAATGGGCGTGGGTCGGCCCTAGCGGCCAACCGGCGACGGCGCGGATCTGCTGTTCGAACTGGTCGACCTCGCAGCCGTCCATGGTCCAGTGGCCGGTGTTGTGCACCCGCGGGGCGATCTCGTTGACCAGCAGCCGCCCACCCTTCAGCTCGAAGAGCTCGATGCCGATCACCCCTATATAGTCCAGCGCCGAAAGGACTTGAGCGGCGATGCGCTCGGCCTGGGCGGCGGTCTCGGCCGAGACGTCGGCGGGGGCGAACGAGCGGCGCAGCACCCCCTTCTCGTGATGGTTCTCGGCCATCGGATAGACGGCGATCTCGCCGTCGCGCCCGCGGGCGGCGATCACCGACAGTTCGCGCACGAAGTCGGCGGGCGCTTCGAGGATCACCGGCTTGCCGCCGACCGCTTCGAAGGCGGCCGGCGCCTCAGCGGCGTGTTCGACCCACTTCTGGCCCTTGCCGTCATAACCCTCGCGCCGGGTCTTCATCAGGGCGGGCGCGCCCAGGGCGGCCACCGCCTCGCGCGCGGCCTCGGCGTCGTCGGCGGCGACGAAGGCGACGGTCGGAACCCCGGCCCCGTTCAGGAAGGTCTTTTCCTCGACCCGATCCTGGGCGACGGCCAGGGCGCGGGCGCCCGGCGCCACCGGCACGCCCAGCCTGGTCAGATGCTCGACCGCCGCGGCCGGGACGTTCTCGAATTCGAAGGTGACGACATCGGCCAGCTTGGCCAGTTCGGCCAGGGCGGCGGGATCGTCATAGGCGCCGACGACTTCATAGGCGCTGACGCGGCTGGCCGGGCCGCCCGCCTCGGGATCGAGGACGGCGACGTCGAAGCCGAGCCTCCCGGCCGCCAGCGCCAGCATGCGGCCAAGCTGCCCCCCGCCGAGAATCCCGATCGTCGAGCCGGGGGGCAGGGGAAAGGCGGTCATGGGAATACTCTAGTCTTCGACGGTTTCGGCCACGCCGGCCGTGACGGAGGCGCGCAGATCGGCCAGGCGCTGGGCCAGGCTCTCGTCCGACAACGCCAGGATCTGGGCGGCGAGAAGGCCGGCGTTCTTGGCGCCCGCCTCGCCGATGGCCAGGGTCGCGACCGGAATGCCGCCCGGCATCTGCACGATCGACAGCAGCGAATCCATGCCCTTCAGCGCCCTGGACTCGACCGGCACGCCCAGCACCGGCAGCTCGGTCAGCGAGGCGGTCATGCCCGGCAGGTGCGCCGCGCCGCCGGCCCCGGCGATGATCACCTTGAAGCCGGCCGCCTTGGCGCCCTTGGCGAAAGCGTACATGCGATCGGGCGTGCGGTGGGCCGACACCACCTTGGCCTCGTAGGCGACGCCGAGGCTCTCCAGCACGTCGGCCGCGGCCTTCATGGTCGGCCAGTCCGAGCGGCTGCCCATGATGATGGCGACCTGCGCCTTGCCTGCGCTCATCCCGAAAGACCCCTTCGCCGGAAAGCGCGGGAGTATAGGCGCCGGCCTTGCGCCCGCAACCAAGGACGTTCAGGATTCTGCAAGCTCAAGGTTCCGGCCGATTCTCCAGCCCCTGGAAGGCGTTATGAAGATCACGGGCGCGCGTACAGAACCGTTCTCGGCGATCCGCAAGCGCGCCCTGGTCCATGCCGGAGCCCAGGCGACGGCGGCCCAGGTCCAGGCGGGCGACAGCGCCGCCTTTCTCGGCCTCTCCGAAGCCGACCTGACGCCGACGGTGCAAGGGGCGCTCAAGACCCTGCTGACCGAGATCGACGACCTGCGCGGCGAGGTCGGCCGCCTGAAGGCCCGGCTGGCCGAGGTCGAGGGCCTGGCCGACCGCGACGCCCTGACCCCGCTGCTCAACCGCCGCGCCCTGATGCGCGAGCTGTCGCGCATCCGCACCTTCGCCCAGCGCTACGGCTCGCCCGCCAGCCTGGTCTATTTCGACCTCGACGGCTTCAAGGCGGTCAACGACCGCTACGGCCACGCGGCCGGCGACGCCTGTCTCTGCGCGGTCGCCGAACGCCTGACCGCCAATCTGCGCGAGAGCGACATCGTCGGACGCATGGGCGGCGACGAGTTCGCGGTGATCCTCGTCCAGGCCGACCTCGCCACCGCGGAAGCCAAGGCCAAGGCGCTGGCCGGCGCCATCGAGGCGACGCCCATCCGCTTCGGCGAATGGACCGCCCCGCTGCATGTCTCCTACGGCGTGCGCGAGATCACGCCGGACGCCGAGCCCGAAGCCCTGGTCGCCGCGGCGGACGCGGCGATGTTCGTGCGCAAGCGTGGAGCGCGGATCGTTCCGCCGCGTTGAGACCGCTTCCCTGACGCGCGCGTCATGCGGCTATGATCGCGCAACGATCTGAAAAAGGGGAAACACCATGATCGGCTACACCACCGTCGGCTCGAACGATCTGGAGAAGGCCAAGACCTTCTTCGACGCCGTGCTGGCGCCGCTGGGCGCCAAGCGCAGCTTCGGCACCGAACGCATGCAGTTCTACGGCTCGCCGGGCGGCGGCGCCCTGGCCGTGTGCGAGCCCTACGACAAGCAGACCGCTTCGCCCGGCAACGGCGCGATGGTCGCCCTCGCCTGTCCCTCGCCCGAGGTGGTCGACCAGGTGCACGCCGCGGCCCTGGCGGCCGGCGGGACCTGCGAAGGCGAACCCGGCAAGCGCATGCCGACCTTCTACGGCGCCTATTTCCGCGACCTGGACGGCAACAAGTTCTGCGCCTTCAAGATGGGGTGAGGCGGCGCATCCAGGATGTGAACTGTACGAGCCCTCTCCCTGCGCAATGGGGGAGAGCAGCGCATCCAACGCCAAGGCGGCCGGGGCTACCGCCGCGGAAAGACCTCAGCCCCCTCATCCGTCAGGCTTCGCCTGCCACCTTCTCCCGCAAGGGGAGAAGGAAAATCGGTGCAAATCCATACGCGATCCAACATGGCGGTTGGGAGGAAAACTCCATCCAACCTGCCGCGCGTCAGGCGATGATGTCGGGGGTCTGCTGGTCCTTCAGGCGCTGGATCTCGTCCTTGAGGGCCAGCTTCTTGCGCTTCAGCCGGGCGATGACCAGCATGTTTGGCGCCGGCGCCTGGGTGATCGCTTCGACGGCGACGCCCAGGTCGGAGTGCTCCTGAATCAGGGAATGGAGACGTGCGGCCAGCCGCGCCTCGGGATCGTTCCTGTCGTCGTCGTTCATCACTCAAACCCGCCCGGCCCCTCTATGCCACGGCGCAGGCAGGCGGCCTAGCTCAGCGCGCCCGCCAGGCGAGCCAGGGCCTCGTCGGACGCCGAAACTCCCCAGGCGCGGGAAGCCGCTTGCAGCGCCGCCAGGGCGGGAAGTCCGCCCGCTCGGGGGCCGCAGAGCCCCTCCAGCGCGTCCAGCAGCAGCCGCTCGGCCTGCAGCTCCACCGCCTTCACGTCCTCGCGCAGCGCTTCGCGCGCCCGGTCGTCCACGCCTGCGAGCGCAGGCTTCAGGCCGCGCCGCGCCGCGCGCAGCGGCTTGATCGCTCGTTCGTCCAAGGCCGCGGCGAGGCTCGCCCCCCGCGCCAGGGTTTCAGCGTCCGCGCCCTCGGCCCAGACCGCCCAGAGCAGCAACGGGACATTCTGGCCGTGGTCGTCCTGCAAGGCCAGGCAAGCCTGGGCGACCCCCTCCTGCGCATAGGCCTCCAGCGCCCAGGCCCAGAGGCTCACGCTTCGCCTCCGCCGCCGATCGGCCCGACATCCTGGCCCCAGCGCTTCACCGGCCGCCAGGAAAGGCCGAACAGGTCCAGCGCCCGGCCTACCGACTGGTCGACCATGTCCTCCAGGCTCGCCGGGCCGGCGTAGAAGGCCGGCAGCGGCGGGGCGATCACCGCCCCCATCTCCGCCAGCCGCACCATGGTCCGCAGGTGGCCCAGATGCAGCGGCGTCTCGCGCACCATCAGCACCAGCGGCCGGCGCTCCTTCAGGGTGACGTCCGCCGCGCGGGTCAGCAGCGAGGCGGTCACGCCGGTGGCGATCTCGCTCATGGTGCGCACCGAGCAGGGCGCGACGATCATGCCGAGCGTCGGGAACGATCCCGAGGCCACCGCCGCCCCGATGTCGCCGGCCCGATAGGCGACGTCGGCCTTGGCCTGGGCGTCCGCAAGGCTGAGGCGCGTTTCCTGCGAAAGGGTCAGGGCGGCCGCCTTGGAGAATATCAGATGGCTCTCGACCTCCAGCTCGCGGCAGGCGTCGAGCACGCGCAGACCGTAGGCGACGCCGCTCGCCCCGGACACGCCGACCACCAGCCGCGCCCGCTCAGGGTTGCTCATGCCATTGTGTCTCCACTGACGGTTTCAAGCCCCGCCCGGGCGGGGCCGCGAGCAAGCATATGTGATCTGACAGGTCGAAACAGCGGGTGTTCACTCGTCCTCATCGTCGTTCGACAAGGAGATGACGCATCATGGCTGTCGAAGCCCGTATCCGTGAACTTGGCGTCCGCCACCAGAGCCTGGAGCGGATGATCCATGAGGAAGCGAGCAGACCATCATCGGACGCCATGAAGTTGAAGGAGTTGAAGCGCAAGAAGCTGAAGCTCAAGGAGGAGATCGAGGCCCTGGGCGCGCAAGCGCACTAGGGACGGCTCCTCCTCGTCCGTCAGGGCGGGGCCGGACGCCAGGCGACCCTGCCGACCGTTTCCACTGGGTCCCCGGAGGCGGTCGACAGGGTCGGCTGCGCTTTTCCCCAACCTGCGCCGCTTCCTGGCGCAGCCTATGAAAAAGGGGCGGAAACCGCCCCTTCTCCTTAGTCCTCGTCGCCGTCTTCGTCCTGGAAGCGCGGCTCTTCGGCCTCGTGGTGGTCATCGCCCGGCGAAGCGCCGGTCTCCGACGCCGGCTCCAGGGTCGGGCCATCGACGATCCCGCGCTTGGCGTCGTCCTTGGCCTTCTTCTCGGCCGCCTTCTTCACCACCGCGTCGAGTTCGAGCTGGGTGGCCAGGCCCAGGGTCACCGGATCGACCGGCTTGATGTTGGGCGAGTTCCAGTGGCTGCGGTTGCGCACCTGCTCGATGGTGGCCTTGGTGGTGCCCAGCAGGCGGGCGATCTGGCTGTCGGCCACTTCCGGGTGGTTGCGGATGAACCAGGCGATGGCGTCCGGGCGGTCCTGGCGGCGCGACACCGGGGTGTAGCGCGGCGCCTTCTTCACCGGCTTCAGCAGCTCGGCGTGGCGGCTCTTCTGGACCTTCATGCGATAGCGGTCGTCGCCCTGCGCCTTGTCCAGTTCCTCGCGCGAAAGCTGGCCGTTGGCGATCGGGTCGGCGCCGCGGATGTCGCGCGCCACTTCGCCGTCGGCGATGCCCTTGACCTCCAGCGGATGCAGCCCGCAGAAGTCGGCGATCTGATCGAAGGTGAGCGAGGTGTTGTCGACCAGCCAGACGG
>NZ_JAYRST010000085.1:0-13080 GCF_041920015.1 Phenylobacterium sp. | reverse complement strand
CGTCCATCGAATAGGTGTCGAAGCGCACGCCGGCCAGGACGTCGAGGTTCGGCAGGATCTGGATCCGGTCCTCGGCATAGAGGCTGGTCAGGCGATAGTCGAACTGCGCCGCGCCCAGACGAGCGGTGCCCAGAGCGGCCGGGACCGTGCCCGCGGTCGGATCGACCCCGCCGGTCAGGGTGAAGCCGGAGGCCACGCGATTCAGATAGTCCGCATAGCTGGCGAAGCTGTAGGACCCCAGCGAGTTGGCCACGAAGACGTTGAAGACCTCGTCCTTCTCGGTGCGCAGGCCGGCCATGAAGTCATGCACGCCCAGGTGATAGCGGGCGATCGCCTCGAAGGTGTCGACCTTCACGTTCAGATAGTTGTCGTGACGGTTCAGGTCCGCGCCGAAGCGGATCTGCGCGGCGCCGCCCCCGGCCGCGACGCCGGCCAGGTCGTTGACGGTCACCGTGGTCTCGCCGACGCTCAGCCCGCCCAGCGGCAGTTGCTGGGTGTCGGTCTCCTTGCGGGAGAAGCGCAGTTCGGTGGAGAAGTTCTCGGTCCACTGCGAGTTCAGTTGCGCGGTGTAGACCGTCAACTCTTCGATCTTGTTGTAGTCGTTGGTGTCGAGGCCGATCCGCGGCTGGGTGACGCTGTTGCCCTGGGCGAAGGTCGAGGTGACCGAGCCGTTCAGCGAGTTGCCCACCGTGCTCTGCCAGGTGAACTCGGCGCGGTGCTGGTCGGTGATGTTCCAGTCGATCTTGACGAGCTTCTTCTCGTCCTCGACCGGGAAGGCGCCCGACAGGAAGGTGCCCGGATCGTAGTTGTAGATGCGCTTGGTGTCGTTGCGGAACAGCTCGATGGCCTGCGGGGTGAGGCGCGGGATGATCACCGAGGCGCCCGAGCCGGCCGGACCCTCGTCGAAGCCCAGTTCGCCCTCGAACTTCTCATAGGCCAGGAAGAAGAACAGCTTGTCCTTGATGATCGGGCCGCCCAGCGTGGCGCCCCAGGTCTTCTCCTCGAACTCCGAGCCGGCCGGCTGGCCGCGCACGGTGTCGCCCTGGAAGTCGCGGCCGCTCTTCTCGGCGAACAGCGAGCCGGAGAACGCGTTGCCGCCCGACTTCAGCACGGCGTTGATCTGACCGCCGGTGAAGCCGTTGTTGATCGGGCTGTAGGGCGCCACCGACACGTTCACCGCCCCGACCGCATCCAGCGGGAAGGGCGAGCGTTGGGTCGGATAGCCGTTGTTGTTCAGGCCGAAGTCGTCGTTCTGGCGAACGCCGTTGACGGTGAGCTGGTTGAAGCGGGTGTTCGTGCCGGCGAAGGACAGGGCGTCCTGGTTCGACACGTCGATGCTGGCGAAGGGATCGAGGCGGGCGATGTCCTTGATGTCGCGGCTGATCGACGGCAGCGATTCGATGACCGCCGAGGAGAAGTTCGTGGACGGACCACCCTGGCTCGGCGCGGCGACGGCGCCGGTCACGACCAGTTCGGCGACCTCGGCCGAACCGGCGCGGTACATGGCCAGATTGACGTTGGCCGGATCGCCCACGCCGACCGACTGGACGGTCACCTGGCTGCGCTCGAACTCCGGCGCGGTGGCCGCCACGCGATAGGGGCCGCCGACCCGCAGGCCGCGCGTCGAGAAATAGCCGTCGGCGCCGGTCACCGAGGTCGCGGTCGCGCCGGTCGGGACGTGGGTCACCGTGACCGTAGCGCCGGCGACGGCCGCGCCGGCCTCGTCGGTCACCTGGCCGCGCACGGCGCCGGTGGTTTCCTGCGCATAGACCGCGCTGGACATGGCGCACACGAGCGCCGTCAGAGCCGCGCCGCCGGCGAGCCTGTTCATCATTCGCATTGAGATCCCCTCATCCATCGACGCGGGATGGAGCCCAGCCCAGTCCCACTCTTGGGCGCCCCTATAGCGTGGAAACCCCGCCTTTGGGTGACGGATTCGTGACGATGGGACCACCCTGGATCGCCCGAAGTTCATTTGTGGAAAGCTGTCGCTTTACAGACACGCCCGCAGGCGCAAGTTTCCGCCGACATCGCGCGAGAGGGCCCCGTGGCCGACCCCATCCCGTCCGTTCACGGACCAGACCGTCACTGGCGCGCCGTCGTCATGATCACCGTGGCGCTGACGGCTCTGCGGCTGGCGGCGCTGTTTGCGACCCCTCTGGAGCTCTACCCCGACGAGGCCCAGTACTGGCTTTGGTCGCGGACGCTCGATTGGGGCTATTATTCCAAGCCGCCGATGATCGCCTGGCTGATCTGGGGCACAACGCATGTCGGCGGCGACGCCGAGCCCTGGCTGCGGCTGTCGGCTCCGCTGCTGCACGCCCTGACCACGCTCTGCGTCTACGGCGTCGGGCGGCGCCTCTATGGCGCGGCGACCGGCTTCGCCGCCGCGGCCCTCTACCTGCTGATGCCGGCGGTGCAACTCTCGTCGCTGGTGATGGCCACCGACGCGCCGCTGCTCGCCTTCCTGACCCTGGCGCTGCTGGCCTATGTGGAGCTTCCGCACGCGGCGGGCCGCCGGCGGCTAGGCCTCGCCGCCGGCCTGGGCGTGGCGATGGGCCTGGCCTTCCTCTCGAAATACGCCGCCGTCTACGGCCTGATCGGCGTCGGCCTGCATCTGGCGCTGTCGCGGGAAGCGCGCACGGTCTGGACGCCCGCGACCGCGGCCCTGGCGATAGGCTCGGGCCTGCTGACCCTGGCGCCGAACCTTGCCTGGAACGCCGCCCATGGCTTTGCGACGGTGCAGCACACCGCCGCCAACGCCGCCTGGGGCGGGCGCCAGCTCTTCAACTTCGCCGAGCTGGGCGACTTCGTCGCCTCCCAGTTCGGGGTGTTCGGGCCGATCCCCTTCGCCGTGCTGATCGGCGGGACCATCCTCTTGGCCGCGCGCCGGCGGCTGCGGTCGCAGGACGTGCTGCTGCTGTGCTTCGCCCTGCCGCCGCTGCTGATCGTCACCGGCCAGTCCTTCATCAGCCGCGCCAACGCCAACTGGTCGGGCGCAGGCTACGCCCCCGGCGCCATCCTGGTCGCCGCATGGCTGCTGCGCTGGCGGGCCAGGGGCTGGTTCATCGCCGCCCTGGCGACCCAGGCCGCTGTCGCCGTCGTGTTCCTGGCCTGCGTGCTGAACCCGGCCTTCGCCGACCAGGTGGGCCTCGCCAACGCCTTCAAGCGCGCCAAGGGCTGGGAGCAGATGACTGAGGCCATCGCCGAACGCGCCCTGCGCGAACCGAAGGGAAGCCTCGATGCGGTGGTGGTCGACGACCGCTTCCTGTTCAACGCCGCCGCCTATTACGGCCGCGACTATTTCGGCCTGGGCGGCGAGCCGCCGCTGCGCATGTGGGTGCGCGAGACCCATCCGCAGAACCAGGCCGAGACGGTCGCGCCGCTGACCGCCGCCTATGGCCGCCGGGTGCTGGTCGCCAGCCTGGACGAGGTCTACCAGGCCGAGGTGATGAACGACTTCCGCAGCGTCTCCAGCCGCGAGATCGTCGGGGTGCGCCTGGACCGCAAGCGCAAGCGGACCGCGGGCCTGTTCATCGCCGAGGGCTTTGCGCCGGCGCCGCGCGATCCGGTCAGCGGGAAGCCGATCCCCAGACGGCCTTGAGCGCGCGGTCGCGCCCGCAGCCCAGGCGATAGGCGTTGTAGCTGGCGGGATTCCGGCGCGCGTAGTCCTGGTGATAGGCCTCGGCCTTCCAGAACGGCGAGGCCCGCAGCACCTTGGTCGCCACCGGCCTGCCGAGGGTCTTGGCGACCTGCGCCTTCACCTCGGCCGCCGCGGCCCGCTCGGCCTCGGTCGTGACGAAGATCGCCGTGGTGTAGGCATGGCCGCGGTCGCAGATCTGCCCGCCGGCGTCGGTGGGATCGATATTGTGGAAGAAGCCGTCGACCAGCCTGGCGTAGGTGGTCCTGGCCGGGTCGTAGGTGACCTGCACCGCCTCCAGGTGGCCTTCGTGGTTCTGGTAGGTCGGGTTGCGCCGGTCGCCGCCCGAATAGCCGGAGACGACATCGGTGACGCCGGGCAGTTTCTCCATCGCTTTTTCCACCGACCAGAAGCAGCCGCCGGCGAACACGGCGGTCCGGAGCTGGGCCGACTCGGCCGCCTCCACCGACAGCAGGCTGGCGACCGCCGCCAACACGGCGACGGAGCGGATGGTCCTGGACATGGCGCCTCACCTTTCATGCGCCGGCCGTTCGGCCGACCCTGGATGATACGCAAGCAAAAGGCGGCCGGATGCCGGCCGCCTTTCAAATTCCGGAGGTCGGAAAATCCCGTCCGGTCAGACCGCGACCTCGAACGCCGCCTCGGTCTTGGCCTTCACCTCGTCGACGGTGACGCCGGGCGCCAGTTCGATCAGCTTCACCGGGCTCTTGCCGCGGCCGATCTCGAACACGCCCAGTTCGGTGATCAGCAGGTCGACCACGCCCGCGCCGGTCAACGGCAGGCTGCATTGCTTCAGCAGCTTGGGCGCGCCCGACTTCTCGCAATGGTCCATGACCACGACGACGCGCTTTACGCCCGCCACCAGATCCATGGCCCCGCCCATGCCCTTGACCATCTTGCCGGGCACCATCCAATTGGCCAGGTCGCCGCTTTCCGACACCTGCATCCCGCCCAGAATCGAGAGCGCGATGTGACCGCCGCGGATCATCCCGAACGAGTCGGCGCTGGAGAAATAGGACGAGCTCGGCAGTTCGGTGATGGTCTGCTTGCCGGCGTTGATCAGGTCGGCGTCCTCCTCGCCCTCATAGGGGAAGGGGCCCATGCCCAGCATGCCGTTCTCGCTCTGCAGCGTCACGTGCATGCCCTCGGGAATATAGTTGGCGACCAGGGTCGGGATGCCGATGCCCAGGTTCACATAGAAGCCGTCGCGCAGTTCCTTGGCGGCGCGGGCGGCCATTTCGTCGCGGGTCCAGGCCATCTTACGCGCTCGCCTTTTCTTCGCGGGCCGAATCTTCCTTGGGTCGCGTCGTCACGCGTTCGATGCGCTTCTCGTAGACAGCGCCCTTGATGATGCGGTCGACGAAGATGCCGGGGGTATGGATGTGGTCCTTGTCGATCGAGCCCACCGGAACCAGATTCTCGACTTCGGCGACCGTGACCTTGCCAGCCGTGGCCATCATCGGATTGAAGTTCCGCGCGGTCTTCCGATAGACGAGGTTGCCCTCGGCGTCGCCGGTATGGGCCTTGACGATCGAGAGGTCGGCGACCAGGCCGCGCTCCATCACATAGGTCTCGCCGTCGAACTCGCGGACTTCCTTGCCTTCGGCGACCAGGGTGCCGACCCCGGTCTTGGTGAAGAAGGCGGGGATGCCGGCGCCGCCGGCGCGGATGCGCTCGGCCAGCGTGCCCTGCGGGTTGAACTCCAGTTCCAGCGCGCCTGACAGGTAGAGCTGCTCGAACAGCTTGTTCTCGCCGACATAGGACGAGATCATCTTCCTGATCTGGCCGCTCTCCAGCAGCAGGCCGAGGCCGAAGCCGTCGACCCCGCAGTTGTTGGACACCACCGTCAGGTCCTTGACGCCGGTCTCCCTGATCGCGGCGATCAGGTTCTCGGGAATGCCGCAGAGGCCGAAGCCCCCGGCCATGATGGTCATGCCGTCGAAGAGCAGCCCGGCCAGGGCCTCCGCGGCGTCGTTACGGGTCTTTCCAGCCATAGCGCCCCTTTACGCTGCAAGGCCCCCTTTGAGAACGGGGGCGCACGAAAAATTTCACCGGATGGAGAAGAAGCCTAGAGCGCGTTAGGGCGAGGTGTGGGCGGTTCGCCCGCCCAAACGCGCTCTACATGCTTGATTTAGAGCCCTTTTCAACGGGTTTGGTGATTCCACCAAACCCTAAAGGGCTCTAGGCCGCCGGCTGTTTCGGAGGCTTCTCCAGCACGTCGGCCGCCTCTTCATTGAGCGCCTGGGCGTCCTTGCGCGGCACGGAGAACGGCTCGGGCGTCGGTGTCGGCATGTTGCCGCGCATCAGCCAGCGGCCCTCCGCCAGTCCGCCGACGACCTGCAGCTCCAGGCGCTCGTTGTCGCGGCGGCGCACGTCGCGGACGATGTCAGCGGCCTCCACCTCGTCCACCCCGAGCTGGATCAGCACGTTCTTCCCGAAGGTCAGGGCCGATTCGAAGGTCTCGCGGAGCTGGTAGTCCACGCCCGCCTCGATCAGCCGCAGGACATGGCCGCGGTCGAAGGCGCGGACGAACAGCTTGGCCAGCGGGAACTCTGCCTTCACCAGTTCGACGATGCGGTCGGCGACCTCGGGCTTGTCGACGCAGACCAGGATGGCCTCGGCGTTGGCCGCGCCCGAAGCGCGCAGCACGTCCAGCCGCGTGCCGTCGCCGTAATAGACCTTGAATCCGAAGGACCCGGCGGCGCGGATCATCTCCACGTCCGTCTCGATCAGCGCCACCTCCATGCCGCGGGCCAGCAGCGGCTGGGAGACCACCTGGGCGAAGCGGCCGAAGCCGATCATCAGCACCCGGCCTTCCAGGTTGGCGGCGACCTCCACCCCGTCCATCGACTCCTTGGGCGCAGGCATCAGGCGGCTCAGCACGATCACCACCAGCGGCGTCAGGGCCATGGAGAAGATCACCACCGCCGTCAGGGACGCGCTGGTGCGCGCATCGACCACGCCCGCCGCCACCGCGGCCGAATAGAGGACGAAGGCGAACTCGCCGCCCTGGGCGAACAGGGCCGCCCGCTGGATCGCCTCGCGATGATCGGCCTTGAAGAGGCGCGCGACGACGTAGATGCCGACCGCCTTGACGCTCATGAAGGCGAAGACGCCGACGGCGATCAGCCCCCATTCCGCCGCCACCACCGACAGGTCGAGCGACATGCCGACGCTGAGGAAGAAGAGGCCCAGCAGAATGCCGCGGAACGGTTCGATGTCGGCCTCGAGCTGGTGGCGGAAGGTCGATTCCGACAGCAGCACCCCGGCGAGGAACGCGCCCATCGCCATCGAAAGCCCGCCCCACTGCATGAAGAGCGCCGATCCCAGCACCACCAGCAGGGCGGCGGCGGTCATGATCTCGCGCGCGCCCGTCCTGGCCAGGATCTGGAAGAAGGGATTGAGCAGCCAGCGCCCAGCCGCGACCACCACGGCGATGCAGCCCAGGCCGATCAGCAGGCCCTGCCAGGCCGGACGCCCCGTATCGGCGACGGTTCCGTTCATCGAGGCCAGCACCACCACCAGGGCCAGCAGCGGCACGACCGCCAGGTCCTCGAGCAACAGGATCGACACCGCCCTCTGGCCGGCGTCGGTCGAGGTCTCGCCCCGCTCGTCCAGCATCTTCATGATGACCGCGGTGGACGAGAGCACGAAGCCGCTGGCGCCGATCACCGCGGCGGCGGGCGGCAGGCCTCCCAGCATGGCCACGCCCGACAGCAGCGCGCAGCACAGCAGCACCTGGGCCGCGCCCAGGCCGAAGATCTCGCCGCGCAGGCTCCACAGCTTGGCCGGACGCATCTCCAGCCCGATCAGGAACAAGAACAGCACGACCCCCAGCTCGGCGACGTGCAGGATCGCCTCCGGGTCGCTGAACAGCTTGAGCCCGAACGGCCCGATCACCACCCCGGCGGCGAGATAGCCCAGCACCGAGCCGAGGCCGATCTTGCGGAACACCGGCACGGCGACCACGGCTGCGGCCAGGAGGGCGACCGCGTGCCCAAGATTCATTCCCGCCGCCTCGGCCGCCATCTGCTTTCCCACGCCGCGGCCGGGCGCCTCGCCCAGCCGTCGGCCAATGTGGGGTCAGAACCTCAGCCGGCGCAACCGGCCCGGAGCGTCAGCCGGTATAGGGCCGCAGGACGATCTCCACCCGGCGGTTCTGGGCGCGCCCGGCCTCGGTCGAATTGTCGGCGATCGGCTGGGTCGATCCGCGGCCCTCGACATAGAGCCGGTCGCGCAGCAGACCGCGATTGATCAGGTAGCCGGCCACCGCCGAGGCGCGGCGCTCGGAAAGGTTCTGGTTGTACTCGGCCCGGCCGGTGGAGTCGGCGTGGCCGATCACGTCGACCAGGGTCTGCGGATAGGCGTTGAGGCTGCGCGCCACATCGTCGAGCGCGCCATAGAACTGCGGCTGGATGTCCGAACGGTCGAAGCCGAAAGTCACATCGGCCGGCATCTGCAGCACGATGTTGTCGCCCTGGCGCTGGACGTCCACGCCGCTGCCGGCCAGCTCGCGGCGCAGCTCGGCCTGCTGGCGGTCCATGTAGTTGCCGACGCCGGCCCCGGCCAGCGCCCCGATGCCCGCACCGATCAGCGCGTTCTTGCGCCCCTGCTCGCTGCGGTTGGTATTGGTCAGATAGCCCAGCGCCGCCCCGCCCAGCGCCCCGGCGATGGCGCCGGTGCCGGTGTTGTTGCGGACGACCTGTCCGGTGTAGGGGTCGGTGGTGGTGCAGGCGGCCAGCGCCCCCGCGCCGACGATACACGCCGCAAGGGCGGTCCAGTTGCGCATCGATGATCTCCTTACGAGGTTTCCGGTGCGAACGCGCCGCCTACGGTCAAGGTTCCCACTCCGATGGGCGAAGGATACGACGTGACGACCAGACGCATCGAGCCGGTCTCGTTTCAGCGCTTCGCGACCGACTTCGACGGTTTTTCCGCCGATCTCGGCGGCTCCTTCGCCCGCTACGGCTTTGCGGTGATCTCCGACCACCCGCTGGAACAGGCCCGCATCGAGGCGGCGACCGCCGCGGCCAAGGCCTTCTTCGCCCTGCCCGACGCCGTGAAGCGCAGATATGTCGCAGGCGTCGGCGGCCAGCGCGGCTACACCCCCTTCGGCGTCGAGACCGCCAAGGACGCCAAGCACTTCGACCTCAAGGAATTCTGGCACATGGGCCGGGACCTGCCGCAGGGCCACCCGTTCCGCGCCCTCATGCCCGACAATGTCTGGCCAGACGAGGTTCCCCAGTTCCATACCGAGATCGCCTGGCTGTTCGGGGCCCTGGACGCCATGGGCCGCAAGGTGCTGGAGGCGATCGCGGTCTATCTGAAGCTCGACCGCCATTTCTTCGACGCCACGGTCGACGAGGGCAATTCGATCCTGCGGCTGCTGCACTATCCGCCGGTGCCGCAGGACGGCCCCAACATCCGCGCCGGCGCGCACGAGGACATCAACGTCATCACCCTGCTGCTGGGCGCCGAGGAGGCCGGGCTGGAGGTGCTGGAAAAGGACGGCGGCTGGCTGGCGATCAATCCGCCGCCCGGCGCCCTGGTCTGCAACATCGGCGACATGCTGCAGCGGCTGACCAACCGCGTCCTGCCCTCGACCACGCATCGGGTGGTCAACCCGGCGCCCGAGCGCCGCGGCTTCCCGCGCTATTCGACGCCGTTCTTCCTGCACTTCAACCCGGACTACGAGATCCGCACCCTGCCGGGCTGCATCACGCCCGAGCATCCCGACCAGGGCTGGGCGCCGATCACTGCCGATGCGTTCCTCATGGAACGCCTGCGCGAGATCAAGCTCCTGTAGGCGCGCCTTGAACGTGTAGAGCGCGTTCGGGCGGGCGAACCGCTCACACTTCGCCCTAACGCGCTCTAGCGAACGAAGATCCCCATCAGCAGCGGCCGGGCGAAGACCGAGGGCGCGGCCTTCTGGGTGATGCCCGGCACCCAGAAGCCGAGCTCGGCGCCGGCGTTGAGCGTGGCGTTGAGCATCTGGGCGGCGATGGCCGGATCGACCGGCCGGATCGAGCCCTCGGCGATGCCGTCCGAGATCATCGAGGCGAAGCGGTCCGACACCCGGTCGGAATGGGCGACCTGCTCGCCGCGGATCGGCTCGGGCAGCGCCGACAGCGCCGAAACCCGCAGCAACGGTCCGTAGTCGGAAAGCTGGTACTCGGCCAGCGCCGCCGCGGCGCTGGACAGCCGCAGCCATTGGTCGCCGGGCAGGGTCATGGCCAGCCGCTGCACCCGGCGCATCACCTCGAAGGTGCGGTCGAAACAGGCGACCACCAGGTCGTCCTTGGCGTCGATGTGATGATAGAACGAACCCTTGGTGACGTTCAGCGCCGCCGAGATCTTGTCGACCGACGCCCCGCGATAACCACGGCTGTTGATGAGCCGCGTGGCCGCCAGCAGGAAGGTGTCGCGGTTGATCTCCTGCGGCTCGCAGGCGGCCAGCTCGGCCAGCGGCGCGTGCGCCGGGCTCCACACCGCGCCCTCGACCGCCAGGCCGCCGACCAGGATGTCGAACATCCGCTCGCGGATGCGCGGATAGTCCTCGACGTCGTACTTGGGCAGCCAGGCCGCCGACCAGAAGAGCTGTTCCAGCAGCATGTGGGTCCGGGCGGTGCGCCGGCCGCGGCTGAGCCAGGCGGTGTCAGGCCCGTCGAACAGGGTCCGGACCTTGCGGAACAGCTTCACATAGGCCTCGAACACCTCGCCCCGGCGCGGCTCGTTCAGGGCGCGCAGGTCGGCCAGGGTCGGCAGCGGCGGAGCCTGCCCCAGCACGGCCAGCCGCACCCGCTCCAGATAGAGCTCCAGCAGCCGGTGCAGGCGCTCGCGCGGGGCCGGCTCGGCCACCGCGGTCTCGGCCGCCTCCTGCAGCCAGGCGACGCCGCGCGCCATGCAGGCGGCGGCCAGATCGTCCTTGCGCTTGAAATAATAGGTGACGCTGGTCGTCGAGAGGCCGACCGCCGCAGCCGCGTCGGCCAGGGTCAGCCCCTTCACGCCCTTCTGGTTGAGGATGGCGATCGAGGCGTCGAGGATCGCCTCGCGCTTCCTGCGGAAGCGGTCGGTCGCGCGCGCGCCCTTGCGTTCAGCCATGCAGGTCCCTGCCATCCCCTTCAGCCGCCCCGTCTTCAGCCGCCCTGTCTATCGCAAGCCCTGCGCGGTGCAAGGCGTCAGCCCGACGCGAAGGGATAGGGCGAGATCGACTTGGTGAAGTCGTCGACCGTCAGTGTGCGGTTGATCGGCTCGGCCGCGCGCTGGGTGCAGGCCGGGCGCTCGCAGATCCGGCAGGCTGGGCCGATGGCGGTGATCGCCGGCTCGCGCAGGTCGATCCCGCGGGAATAGACCAGCCGCTCGGCGAACTTCAGTTCGCAGCCCATGCCGATGGCCAGCTCGGAATCGTCGCCCGCATAGGGCGTGGCGATCCGCGCCACCGTGCGCGACAGGGTGAAGTAGCGCTGGCCGTCCGGGGTCTCGACGATCTGTGTGACGATGCGGCCGGGCGTGCGGAAGCTGGTGTGGATGTTCCAGCGCGGGCAGGTGCCCCCGAAGCGCGAGAACGGGAAGGTCGCGCCCGCGAACCGCTTGGAGATGTTGCCGGCCGAATCCACCCGCAGCATGAAGAACGGCACCCCGCGCGCGCCGGGGCGCGAGAGCGTGGTCAGCCGGTGGCAGGCCTGCTCGAACGACACCCCGAAGCGCGAGCGCACCAGTTCGATGTCGTAGGCCGTGCGCTCGGCCGCCTCGTGGAAGGCGCCGTAGGGCATCAGGATGGCCGCAGCCAGGTAGTTGATCAGCGACACCTTCAGCAGGCTGCGCGTCGGCCCGTCCGGCGGTCCGGCCCGCTCGACCAGGGTGTCCAGCAGCGGTCCGTTCTCCAGGATCGCCAACTGGTAGGCCAGGGAGAACGAGCGGCCGTCCGCGGTCAGCACCTCGGACAGGAACAGGCGCTTGCGGTGATAGTCGTAGCGTCGCACCGACTCCGGCAGCACCTCCAGCGGCACGATCCGCACGGTGACCCCGTGGCGCTTGGCCAGCCGCTCGCGCGCGGCCACGGCGAAGTCCAGCGGCTCCACGCCCAGTTCGGCCACCAGGCTGTCGGCCGCCTCCTCCAGCTCGGCGAAATAGTTCTTCTGGGCCTGGATGAAGTCGCGCACCCAGTCCGAGGGCAGCACCGACGACCCGGCCGCCGCCCCCTCCTCCGGCCGCCCGATGGCGCCCAGGTCGGTCAGGGCCCGCTGGTCCAGATAGGCGCGGTAGAGCCGCACGATCGCCTCGGAAACGCCGGGCGCGCTCTCGGCCACCTCGGCGATCTCGTGACGGGCCACGCCCAGGTCGCGGAACATCTGGTCGGAGAACACCTCGGCCAGGCCGGTCGCCCCGCCGCCCTCGGGATCGGTCGACAGGGTCTTGAGGTCGAGATCGTAGGCCTCGGCCAGCCGCAGCAGCACCTGGGCCGTCACCGGCCGCTGGTTGCGCTCCAGAAGGTTCAGATAGCTGGGAGAGACGCCCAGGTCCTCGGCCATCCGCGTCTGGGTGAGGCCGAGATCCCGCCGCAGCCGCTTCAACCGCGCGCCGAGAAACAGCTTCCGATCCGTGGTCGAGACCGCCATGGAGTCTTACTGTCACAGATTTACAAGATTTACAAGGTCGCGCTGTGACAACTGAGCCTTGTTGCATCGCGTTAACCCTTCATCCCAAGCCGGACAAGGATTAGATGGCGTCAACGGCTGTCACAGGCCAAGGCAACGGAAGAGTCGAGATGTCTTACCAAGACCATATCATCGAGATGAGCCAGCTCATCAAAAGCAAGAACGGGACCTGGGACGGCATCAATCCCGAATCCGTCGCCCGCATGCGCCTGCAAAACCGGTTCAAGACCGGCCTGGAAATCGCCAAGTACACCGCCGACATCATGCGCAAGGACATGGCGGCCTACGACCTGGACGCGGGCAAGTACACCCAGTCGCTGGGCTGCTGGCACGGCTTCATCGGCCAACAGAAGCTGATCTCGATCAAGAAGCACTTCAAGTCGACCGACCGTAAGTACCTCTATCTGTCGGGCTGGATGGTCGCGGCGCTGCGCTCGGAATTCGGCCCGCTGCCGGACCAGTCGATGCACGAGAAGACCTCGGTCCCGGCCCTGATCGAAGAGCTCTACACCTTCCTGCGCCAGGCCGACGCCCGTGAACTGGGTGGCCTCTATCGCGACCTCGACGCGGCCCGCGCGGCCGGCGACAAGGCCAAGGAAGCCTCGATCATCGACCAGGTCGACAACTTCCAGACCCACGTCGTTCCGATCATCGCCGACATCGACGCCGGCTTCGGCAACCCCGAGGCGACCTACCTGCTGGCCAAGAAGATGATCGAGGCCGGCGCCTGCGCCCTGCAGATCGAAAACCAGGTCTCGGACG
>NZ_JAYRST010000084.1:0-13308 GCF_041920015.1 Phenylobacterium sp. | reverse complement strand
GCGGGGGAGGATTTAATGCTCACTCCCCGCGGAACACCGCAGTCCGCTTCTGGTTGAACGCGGCGACGCCTTCGCGGCGGTCCTGGGTCTTGAACAGACGGTTGTACTGCGCCAGTTCCAGGTCCATCGCCTCGTCCAGCGGCAGGGCCGCCCCGCCGCGCACCACCTTCTTCAGCGCCCGCACCGACAGCGGCGCCTTGCCAGCGATCACCCTGGCCCGCTCAAGCACCTGGGCCATCAGTTCGTCCGGCGGGGTCACGCGGTTGACCAGCCCGAACTCCAGCGCCTGGGCCGCATCGATCGGCAGGCCGGACATCAGCAGCTCGGCCGCCCGCCGCTCGCCCGCCGCCCTGACGACATACTGGGTGCCGCCCAGGCCCGGGATGATCCCCAGCCCCACCTCCGGCAAGCCCAGCCGCGCCGCGCTCGAGGCCCAGGCGAAGTCGCAGGCCAGCGCCATCTCGCAGCCGCCGCCCATCGCCGCGCCGTTCACCGCCGCGATGATCGGGAACGGACAGGCAAGCTGGGCGCGGATCATCGCCTCGAACATCACATGCTGCTCCGACCATTGCTGGTCGCTCATCCCGTCGCGTTCCTTCAGGTCCGCCCCGGCGCAGAAGAACCGCCCCGCCCCGGTCAGCACCGCCGCGCGCACCGAGGCGTCCCGCGCCAGCTCCTGCCACAGCGCCAGCAGTTCCTCGCCCATGGCGGTGTTCAGGGCGTTGGCCGCCTCCGGCCGCGACAGGGTGACGACCTTCACGCCTTCCGAAGGCTCGCTGATCTCGACCGTGCTCATCGTCCCTCCGGGCCGGCCACAACGCCGGCGTCATGCAGTCTGGCGATCTCGCCGCCCTCCAGGCCCAGCACCTGGCTGAGCACCTCGTCGGTATGCTGGCCCAGTCGCGAGGCCCCCCGCGGCGCCTGGCGCGCCGCTTGCGGGATCGTGCCCGCAAAGCCGGGCGCGGGATAGGTCCGCCCGCTCGGCTGGGCGATTTGCGCGAACACCGGGTTGCCCGCCACCAGGCGCGGGTCCTGGGCAGCTTCGCTCATCGGCTGATAAGGCCCCCAGCAGACGCCCTCGCGGTCGAAGGCGGGCTTCAGTTCCTCCAGGCTCTTGCGCGCGAAGGCCGCCTCGAAGATCGGGAACAGCCGCGCGCGATGGGCGAAGCGCAGACCCTCGTCGGCGGCGAAGCTGACCCCGAGCTCGGCTTCCAGGGCCGCGACCTCGGCCACGATCTCCAGCACTTCCGTCAGGCCTTTCCACTGACGCGGCGTGATCGCCACCAGCATGATCCGCCGGCCGCCCTTCAGCATGAAGTCGCGGCCGAAGGCGCCGAACAGGTCGTTGCCCATCCGCGGCCGATCCTCGCCGGCCAGGCTCTCGGCCAGATAGCCGAGATTGGCCATGGTCGAGGCGGCGATGTCCGAGAGCGGAATGCGAATCTCCCGGCCCTTCCCGTCGCGCTGGCGCGCGTGCAGCGCCGAGACCAGGGCGAAGGCCGCATAGGCGCCGGTCAGCAGGTCCCAGGCCGGCAGCACGTTGTTGACCGGCCGCGGCTCACCTGGAAAGCCGTTCATCAGCGGCACGCCGACCGCGCTGTTGACCGTGTAGTCCACCGCCGGCCCGCCGTCCGCCCAGCCCATCACCCGCGCGCAGATCAGGTCCGGCCGCAGGGCGCTGAGCTTTTCATAGGAGAGGAAGCCCTCGACCGGGAAGTTGGTCACGAAGACGCCGCCCGCCTCGCCCGGCGCCGCGGCCAGCCGCGCGGCCAGCTCGCGGCCCTCCGGGCGCGACAGATCGATGGCGATCGATTTCTTGCCCTTGTTTAGCCCCTCCCAATAGAGGCTGTCGCCGCCGGGCGTCAGCGGCCAGCGCCGAAAGTCCGGCCCGCCGCCGATATTGTCGAACCGGATCACCTCGGCGCCGAGCTGGGCGAGATAGAGCCCACAGGTCGGCCCCGCCACGAAGGCCGAGCCCTCCACGACCCGCAGGCCTTTCAGAAGATCGTACATCCAGAACCCCGCTCTCCTCCCTCCCGCGCGTGGAGAGGCAGCCTAAAACGACTTCGGCATCCCCAGCACGTGCGTCCCCACATGGCTGAGGATCAGGTTGGTCGAGATCGGGGCGACCTGATAGAGCCGCGTCTCGCGGAACTTGCGCTCGATGTCGTAGTCCTCGGCGAAGCCGAAGCCGCCATGGGTCTGGATCGCCGTGTCGGCTGCGAACCAGGAGGCTTCGGAGGCGAGCATCTTGGCCATGTTGGCCTCGGTCCCGCACGGCTCGCCCGCATCGAACATCGCCGCGGCCTTGTCGACCATCAGCGAGGCGGCGCTCACCTGCACGTGGGCACGGGCGATGGGGAACTGCACGCCCTGGTTCTGGCCGATCGGCCGGCCGAACACCTCGCGCGCGCTGGCGTAGGCGCTGGCCCGGTCGACGAAGAACCGGCCATCGCCGATGCACTCCGAGGCGATCAGGATGCGCTCGGCGTTCATGCCGTCGAGGATGTAGCGGAAACCCTTGCCCTCCTCCCCGACCAGGTTCGCGACCGGCACCTTCAGCCCGTCGAAGAACAGCTCCGTCGTCGCATGGTTCAGCATGGTGCGGACCGGCCGGATGGTCAGGCCGTTCCCGACCGCTTCGCGCAGGTCGACCAGCAGCACGCTCATCCCGTCGGCCGGCCGCGCGGCGTCCTCGCGCGCGGTGGTGCGGCACAGCAGCACCATCAGATCCGAATGCTCGGCCCGGCTGATCCACAGCTTCTGGCCAGTGACGACATAGTGGTCGCCCTCGCGCCGGGCGAAGGTCGAGATGCGCGTGGTGTCGGTCCCGGCCGTGGGCTCGGTCACGCCGAACGCCTGCAGGCGCAACTCGCCGCTGGCGATCTTCGGCAGATAGGCCTCCTTCTGGGCCGCCGAGCCGTGCTTGAGCACCGTGCCCATGGTGTACATCTGGGCGTGGCAGGCGCCGCCGTTACAGCCGGAGCGGTGGATTTCCTCCAGCACCGCCGTCGCCGCCGCCAGGCCGAGGCCCGAGCCGCCATACTGTTCGGGGATCAGCACCGACAGGAAACCGGCCTCGGTCAGGGCTTTGACGAACGCCGTGGGATAGGCCCGCTCGCGATCCAGCGCACGCCAGTATTCGCCGGGAAACTGGGCGCAAAGCCGGCGCACCGACTCGCGGATTTCCGAAAAGCTTTCGCCCAAGCCGTCCTCCCTCGCTTGCGCCTCCAGCTACTCCAAAAGACTGGCCGGAGGTAAGCCGTGTCGCCGCGTCATCTCCCCGACCGGATGGCCGCTCTTGATGGAAATGTCACAGACGCCCCACCAAATAACGGATTTTGCAGTTCTTTAACCTTACCCGGCGGAACCTCCCGCCCTGTACGTTGTTCGAGCGGCATGGATGGCATGGACCGGAACGACCGTCTGAACCGAGAGGCCGAGAGCCTTTGGCGCGCCATCAGCGCCGAGCCGCCGCCGCGCGGCCTGCGCGGGGCCCGGCTGCTCGACGCCGCCCTGCACCTGAAGACCATCGGCCCCTATGACCGCCTGCACTCGCCGCATCTGCGCGCCAGCCAGATCACGCGGCCGCGATAGGCCATGAAAAAAGCCCCGTCCGGCGTGGCCGGACGGGGCCTTGTTCGCGGCAGGTCCGCTGGGATGGACCTTCGGGAGTGGGCTCGCCGCCGCGCTCTGCTCAACGCCCCGCGAGCTTCACCGTTCCGGGCCTCAGCCGACGATCTGGTCGTCGGTGAAGAACTGGGCGATTTCGATCTTGGCGTTGTCCAGGCTGTCGGAGCCGTGGACCGAGTTCTCGCCGACCGACAGGGCGAACAGCTTGCGGATCGTGCCGTCCGCGGCCTGTTCCGGGTTGGTCGCGCCCATGACTTCACGGTACTTGGCCACAGCGTTTTCGCCTTCCAGCACCTGCACCACCACCGGGGCGGAGGTCATGAATTCCACCAGTTCGCCGAAGAACGGGCGTTCCTTGTGGACTTCGTAGAACTTCTCGGCCTGGGCCTGGCTCATCTGGATACGGCGCTGGGCGACGATGCGCAGGCCGGCGTCTTCGATCACGGCGTTGACCTTGCCGGTCAGGTTCCGCTTGGTGGCGTCCGGCTTGATGATCGAGAAGGTGCGTTCGGTCATTGTCTTTGCTTGTCTTATTCTTGGGGAGGCGCGGGTCGTTCGCGCGGTGGCGGGCTTATAGCCGCGAGATGTGACGACGCCAAGCGCGCCGCTCACGGTCGCCTTCGCCGCCGGCCTCTGCTAATCCCCCGCCCTCCCATGCTGCAGATCAACGACCTGACCTTCGATTCCTGGGGCCGCCGCTTCTTCGACCATGCGGCGGTGAGCATTCCCGTGGGCGCGAAGGTTGGCCTCGTGGGCCGCAACGGCGTCGGCAAATCGACCCTGTTCAAGCTGATCCTGGGCCACCTCTCGGCCGGCGACGGCGAGATCGGCTATCCCAAGCAGGCGCGCATCGCCTCGGTGGACCAGGAGCATCCGGCCACCCCGGTCCCGCTGATCGACACCGTCCTGGCCGCCGACGAGGAACGGGCGGCCCTGTTGCTCGAACTGGAAACCGCCGATCCAGAGCGCATGGGCGACATCTACGGCCGCCTGTCCGAGATCGGCGCCGACCGCGCGCCCAGCCGCGCCGCCGAAATCCTCTCAGGCCTGGGTTTCTCGAACGCCGACCTCGCCCGCCCGATGGCCGAGTTCTCTGGCGGCTGGCGCATGCGCGTGGCCCTGGCCGCCGCGCTCTTCGCCGAGCCCGACCTGCTGCTGCTGGACGAGCCGACCAACTATCTCGACCTGGAAGGCGCGCTCTGGCTGGAAAGCCGGCTGAAGAAATACCCGCACACCGCGGTCATCATCAGCCACGACCGCGAGATCCTGAACAATAGCTGCAACCACATCCTGCACCTGATCGACGGCAAGCTGACCCTCTATATCGGCGGCTACGACCAGTTCGAGCGCCAACGCGAGGAGAAGGCCCGCCTGCAGGAGGCCACGCGCGCCAAGGTCGAGGCCCAGCGCGCCCACCTGCAATCCTTCGTCGACCGCTTCCGCGCCAAGGCCTCCAAGGCCGCCCAGGCCCAGTCGCGGCTGAAGATGCTGGCCAAGCTGCCGCCGGTCTCGGCCGTGGCCATCGAGCACACCACGCCCTTTGTCCTGCCCTCGCCCGAGCGTCCACTGGCGCCGCCCCTGGTGCGGCTGGAGGGCGTGGCGACCGGCTATGACGATGGTCCGCCGATCCTCAAGGGCCTCAACCTGCGGCTCGACCTCGACGACCGCATCGGCCTCCTGGGCGTCAACGGCGCGGGCAAGTCGACCTTCGCCAAGCTGGTCGCCGGGGCGCTGGAAGCCCAGGCCGGCGAGCTAAAGCGTTCGGCCCGGCTCAAGGTCGGCTGGTTCCACCAGCACCAGATCGAGGCCCTCGACCCCGCCGACACGCCCCTCGACATCATCCGCCGCGAGATGCCCCTGGCGTCCGAGGCCTCCCGCCGCTCGCGCCTGGCCCAATACGGCCTGGGCCACGAGAAGGTCGAAACCACCGTCGCCAACCTCTCCGGGGGCGAGCGCGCGCGCCTCTTGCTGAACCTGGTGGCGGCCGAGGCGCCGCACCTGCTGATCCTCGACGAGCCGACCAACCACCTGGACATCGACAGCCGCCGGTCCCTGCTCGATGCGCTCAACGACTACCAGGGCGCAGTGATCCTCATCACCCACGACCGCTCGCTGATGGAGCTGGTCGCCGACCGCCTGTGGCTGGCCTCCGACGGGACCATCGCCCCTTTCGACGGCGACATGGACGCCTATGCCAGGTTCGTCATCGACCGCGCCAAACAGGCCGGCAAGGCGCCGACCCAGTTCCGCGCCGCCGAGCCCGTCGCCCCGCCCAAGCCGCCTGCGCCGCCGAAGGCCAAGGTCCCGACCGGCACGGCCCGCCGCCGCGCCGAGGCGGCCGAGGCCGCGCTCGCCCACGCCACCGAGGCCCTGGCCAAGATCGACAAGGCCCTGACCGATCCCAAGGTCTTCACCGAAGACCCCGCCAAGGCAGCCGACCTCGGCCGCCGGCGCGAGGCGGCCCAGGCCGCGCTGGAGGCGGCCGAACTCGAATGGCTCGAAGCGACCGAGGCCTACGAAGCGTTGAAGGGCGAGGCCTGATCGCGCCCTCTTCCCCAATCCACCGACGCGTCTAAGCTGCCGCCATGCCCGCCGACGCCGCCTCCCCGCCCGATCCTGGCCAGCGCCGTCGCCTGCCGCGCATCCGCGCCCGGCTGCACGAACTCTATTACGGCCATTCGGACCGGTCGGTCCGCTTCCGGCTGACGGTCATCACGCTCGACTTCGTGATGATCGCCTTCTTCATCGCCGCCCCGCTGCTGCGCGAGACGCCGGCCTTCCTGTTCGTCGACTACACCATGGCCGTCGTGCTCGCGACGGACCTGGCCGCCAGGGCGATCGCCAGCGACAACCTCGGCGCCTGGCTGCGCCGGCCGGTGAGCTGGATCGATCTTTTCGTGCTGCTGACGCTGCTCTTCCCACTCTGGCTGTTCAACCTCGCCTTCCTGCGGGTGATGCGGCTCTGGACCCTGATCCACTCCGAATTCTTCTGGGACACGGTCGGCCGCCGCTACAACGAGACCCGCTGGGAGGACGTGATCCGCGCAGCCTCCACCCTCGTCACCTTCGTCTTCATCATGACCGGATTCGTCTACAGCAGCTTCGCCCGCACCGAGGGCGTCGGCGGCTATCTGGACGCGCTCTATTTCACCATCGCCACCCTCACCACGACCGGGTTCGGCGACATCACCCTGCCCGGCGCTTGGGGACGGTTGATCTCCATCGTCACCATGCTGACCGGCATCACCCTCTTCGTGCGCCTGGCCCAGGCCCTGTTCCGGCCCTACAAGATCCGCTTCACCTGCCCGACCTGCGGCCTGCGCCGCCACGACGTCGACGCCGTCCACTGCAAGGCTTGCGGCGAACTGCTGAACATCCCCAACGACGACGAGTTCTGAGCCATGCCGGAAGAAGCCCGCATCGTTTACCTGCTGCTGGCCGCCGCCATCGTCGCGCCCGGCGCCTGGGCGGCCTGGAAACAGATCACCCGCAAGCGCGACGACCGCTGAGCCTTGAGCCGAATTGCCGGCGGCCGTACTCATCGCTTCGGAAAAGGAACGATCCATGCGCGCCATTCTCGCCGCCGGAGCGGCCGTCCTGCTGACCGCAGCTCCGGCCGCCGCCGACCCGCCCGACGCCCAGCTTTCCGCCATCGCCAGGTCGGTCGACGAGGCCAGGCTGCGCGCGACCATCGAGAAGCTCGTCAGCTTCGGCACCCGCCATACGCTGTCGGACCGCGCCTCCCCCACCCGCGGCATCGGGGCGGCCGAGCGCTGGGCCGCAGCCGAGTTCGAGGCGATCTCCAAGGCCTGCGGCGGCTGCCTGGAGGTCCAGGTCCCCAAGCAGACCTTCACCGGCAAGCGCGTCCCCACGCCCAGCGAGGTCGGCGCGATCCTGGCCATCCAGCGCGGGACCAGCGACCCGGACCGCGTCATCGTCATTTCCGGCCATATCGACAGCCGGGTCAGCGACCCGATGAACGCGACCAGCGACGCACCCGGCGCCAATGACGACGCCTCGGGCGTGGCGGCGGTCATGGAGGCCGCCCGCGTCCTGTCCAGATACAAGTTCCCCGCCACCCTGGTCTTCGCGGCGCTGGAGGGCGAGGAGCAGGGTCTGCTCGGCGGCAAGGTGCTGGCCGATTTCGCCGTCCAGCGCGGCTGGAAGGTCGAGGCCAACCTCAACAACGACATCGTCGGCAACACCCACGGCCAGTCGGGCGTCGTCGTTCGCGACCGCGTCCGGGTGTTCTCCGAGGGCACGAAGAGCGTCGAGACGGCCGAGCAGGCCAGCCAGCGCCGCTATAACGGCGGCGAGGTCGACAGCCCCTCGCGCAATCTCGCCCGCTTCATCGACGCCCTGGCCGACCGCCAGGCCGCAAATCTCGGCGGTCTGGACGTGATGATGGTCTACCGCACCGACCGCTACGGCCGCGGCGGCGATCAGGTGGAGATGCTGGCCAAGGGCTTCCCCGCCGTCCGCGTGACCGAGGCCGCCGAGCACTACGACCGCCAGCACCAGGACCTGCTCACAGAGAACGGCCGCGTCTACGGCGACACCATCGACGGCGTCGATTTCCCCTATCTGGCCCGCGTGACACGCCTCAACGCCATGACCATGGCCGCCTTGGCCCGCGCCCCGGCCCCGCCGGAGGGCGTGAAGATCGAGGGCGCGGTCTCGCCCGACACCAGGATCAGTTGGATGCCCGTCGCCGGCGCCGCCGGCTATCGCGTCCATTGGCGCGGCACGACCGAACCCCAGTGGAGCCAGTCGCGCGACGTGGCCGAAACCTCGGCCACACTGCAAGGCGTCGTCATCGACGACTGGTTCTTCGGCGTCTCGTCCGTGGCCGCCGACGGAGCCCAGAGCCCGGTCGTCTTCCCAGGCCTGGCCGGATCGTTCGTCTCTCCGCCCCCGCCGCCGAAGCAACCGTAAGGCCGAGATCGTACGGGCATGGACGCGACGCCCCCGGCCCGCGCCCTATTGCCCTACCCGCACTTGACCTCCTTCACGATCCCGCTCGCCGCATCGAAGAAGAAGTTCAGCCGATCGGCGCGGAAGTCCATGGTCATCGGACAGGTCGTGCAGACCACCCGCTGCTGCTCGGGCCGCAGCGGGACGGGAATCTCGCTGCGCGGACGGCCGACGAACCTCTGCGCCTCGCCCGCCCCGCACAGGTCCGGCTCGCGCGGCGGCGGGGGCGGCGCTGGCGGCTGGGCCGTGGGCCCTGGCGCCGGCTGGGGCGGCGGAGCATCGGCCGCGCATCCGGCCAGGGTCGCCAGCAGGACGCCGAACGCCAGGAACCGCCTCATGCCTGCTTCTCCCATCCCCGCTCCTGCTGCTTCCAGTAGACGGCGGCGTGCCCCTTGGCCTTGACCGCCTTCCACTGAGCACGCGCCACGGCAAGCTGCGCCGTATCGCGCCCGTCGAACACGATCATGCAACGGGCGTATCCGGCAAGCTCCCCCGGTTCGGCCCCGTCGACCAGGAACAGCACGTCCGCGCCGTTCGGGTTCTCGAAGCCCATGGTCAGCAGGATCGGCTGACGCGCCGCCTGCGGTTCGTCCGACGGCCCGTGCGGCAGGAAACTCTCGTCGCGATAGGACCACAGCCAGCCGTCCAGGTGCTCCACCCGGTCGGCCTCGCGCGAGCGCACGATCGCCTTCCAGCCCCGCGCCAGGGTCCGCTCCAGCAGTTCGGGCAGCACCTGGTCCAGCCCGGACCGCTCCAGGTGGTAGAACCAGACCTCGCAGGGCGCTTCGCTCACGCCGCCGTCCTCAATCCCAACAGCCGCGCCAGGGCCAGCATCGCCTCGGCGGTCTCGCGCGGATGCGTGGCCATGGCCAGATGGTGCAGGTCGCGCCGCAGGGCCGGCCAGCCCAGCCGCCGCGCCTCCCCCGCCTCGCGCTCGTACGCCTTCGACAGGCGCAGGAAGCCCCAGCCGACGTCGCCCGGCAAGTCGGTCTGCGGCGCAGCCTCCTCGAACCAGGCCAGCGGCGTCGGCGACAGCTCGCCGGCGAAGCGCTCGCGCAGCGGCCCCTCGGGCAGCAGGGCCTCCAGCGCCCCAGGCGGAAACCACTGGTCCCAGGCCGGGATCATTCCGTCTTGCGCCTTGGCCTTCAGGCTGGCCACCAAGCCATCGCCCGCCGTCTCGAACCAGCGGCGGCCGGGATGCGGCGGGATCGCATCGACATAGAGCACGCCGCGCACCTGGCCCCGCATCGCCGCGACCACGCTCGGCGCCAGTCCGCCCGCCGCCGAGTGCGCCGCCAGGATGAACGGCCCGCCCTGCCCCAGCGCCTGCACCGCCACCGCTCGCGCAAGGTTGTCGTAATAGGGCGCCGCCAGCACGGCCAGCGGCGGGATCGCCGGCACGGTCGCCTCGACCCCACGCCGCGCCAGCTCCGCCGCCAGCGGCGCCCAGGCCGCCGGTCCCGTCAGCGGGCTATGCAGCAGGATGAATCGCATAGGATTCTACTGCAGGCCGGCGACGGCGCTGTCCATGACAGCTTTCCCTTCCCATGGAAAAGGAGGCGTTCGAGCCAGGGCGTCGTCGCGCGGCTCGAAGACAGAATATGCAATTAAGATTGACTCTTATTTGCATTAAAGTATGCGGCAGTCTCTCCTGCTGCAACCGAGACGGTCATGACCTCCCACATCCTGAAATGCACGACTTGCGTGGCCGCGCTCCTGCTGCCTGCCGCGCCGGTTGCGGCGCAATCCATCGCGGCGTCCGCGATGCAACCGCAAGACGCCGCGACGCAGTTGGAGGAGATCGTCGTGACCGGCGAGCGGTACGAGCGTTCGCTGCAGGCCACGACCACCAGCGTGGCGGTCACCACCGCCCGCCGGATCGAGCAGGAGGCCATCCTCAGCCTGCAGGACGTCTATAATCGCACCGCCAACGTGTCCGAAACCTACGGCAGCTCGGGCTTCACCATCCGGGGCGTGGCGGCCCAGGGGGTCAGCGGCGCGGGCGATGCGCCCCTGTCCACGGTCTATGTCGACGGCGCGCCGCTTCCGACCGGCCTGCTGTTCAATGGGCCGACGGACACCTGGGACATGCAGCAGATCGAAATCCTGCGCGGCCCCCAATCCACGCTCCAGGGGTTGAACGCCCTGGCCGGCAGCGTGGTGTTGCGCACCCGCGATCCAGGCCCGAACTGGGAAGGCGCCGCCCGCCTGATCGTCTCCGATCCCCGCGAGGTCGGCGTGGCCGCCGCCGTCGGGGGGCCGCTGATCGCCGACGAACTGGGTCTGCGCCTGGCGGTGGAGCGCCGGGATGGCGACGGCTTCACCTACAATTCCACGCGCGATACGCCCGAAGACCCGGTCGACCGCCTGACGGTGCGCGCCAAGCTGCTGTGGACGCCGTCGGCGCTGCCCGGACTGGAGGCGCGCCTCGGTTACACCCGGTTCGAAAGCAGCGGCGGCTACCGGTTCGTCTACACGCGCACCAATCTGCCCGACTATTGGGACAACCGGGTCAACACCAGCGACGCGCGCAACGGCAGCGACATCGAAACGGACATCCTCACCCTCGAGGCGTCCTATCCCCTGACGGACAGATTGTCCCTGACCAGCGCCACGTCCTGGAGCAAGGTCTCCGAATTCACCGAATACGACAGCGACCTGTCGCCGGCCAGCGAGGGCTACGGCTATGCGGACCGCACCTACGAGACCCTGACCCAGGAGTTCCGCCTCAACTATGACGGCGAGCGGTTGAGCGGCCTGCTCGGCGCCTTCTACTACAACCGCGACCAGCACTTCTCCAATTTCAGCCGCGTCAATGTGGAGACCCCGGTCAGCACGATCTCGTACCTGCTTCAGTCCAACGGACTGGATGCGGCCACGGCGGGCTACGTGGCCAACCTCTACGCCGCGGCCCTCCCCGTCATCCCGGTCGACTACACCGGCGACTATCCGTCCAAGGTGAAGAGCTACGCGCTGTTCGGCGACGCGCGCTGGCGCTTGACCGACCGGCTGACCTTGCTCGGCGGATTCCGCTGGGATCACGAAGAGAACGCCATATCGAGCGTCCAGACTGCGGCTTTCGTCGGCGCCTATCCCGATCCGGCCAACTACGGAGCGCCGCTCAGCCCCATGTGGTTTGCGGTCTCGGCGATCAATCTGGGCGTCGCCGACCTGGTGGCCCAGGCCGCCGGGACTTCGCCGGAGTCGGCGCGCGAGTTCGACGCCTTCCTGCCCAAGCTCGGCGTCCGCTACGAATTCACCGACGATCTGGCGCTCGGCTTCGTGGTTCAGCGCGGCTATCGCTCCGGCGGCTCCAGCACCAATCTCGCTCGCGCCCAGAACTACGCCTACGATCCGGAATACACCTGGAACTACGAGGCGTCCCTGCGCTCGGCCTGGCTCGACGGCGCCCTGACCCTGAACGCCAACGCCTACTACGTCGATTGGACGGACCAGCAGGTGTCGGTGAACTTCGGCTCCAACCTCTACGACTACCATACGGTCAACGCCGGGAAGTCGAGCCTCTACGGTTTCGAGATCGAAGGCAGTTGGCGCATGAGCCCGGCGCTCGACGTCTATGGCGCGGTCGGCCATTCGAAGACCGAGTTCGAAGACTTCGAAGTCAGCCTCGGCAATGTCAGCGACCTGTCGGGGACCGAGTTCATCTATGCGCCGGCCTGGACGCTGTCGGCCGGCGCCAACTATCGCTGGACGAGTGGCTTCGTCGCCAACCTCAACGCCAACTATCGCTCCGCCGTCTATACGGAGGCTGGTGCCTCCCAGGCCGCCAGCCGCGTGTCGTCCCGCACCGTGGTCAATGCCAAGTTCGGCTATGAAACCGGCCGTTGGGGCGCCTATCTCTACGGCGAGAACCTGTTCGACGCGGACTACGCCAGCTACGTCAGTCCGACGCTGCAACAGGCGGTTCTAGGCCGCCCACGCGTCGTCGGCCTCATTCTCCAGGCCAACTGGTGAGCCCCGACCTTCGCCATATCCTCGTCGCGGCGGCCGCCCTGGCCGCTGCGGCCGTGGCCTCGGGCGTGCTGAAACGCGCCTGGAGCGAGCGCACCAGCCGGCGCCCCTGGCTGATCGCGGCCGGCTGGCTGTTGATCGCCGTCATCCTGACGGCGCCCAGCCTTGTCCTGGGCGGCGCCCAGGGCCCGTTCATCGCCATGACTATGATCTCGGTCGCCGCCCTTGGAACGGTCGCCTGCAACGTCCAGCTTCGCGCCGCCAGGGCGCGGGCGGAAAGGAGCCTGGCGCCTGAACCGTCCGATCGGCCGTCCAAGGCCTGGCGCGGCTGGCTGCGCGCGGCCCTCGCCGGGCCGATCGGCATGGTGGCTTCCATGGGGGCGGCCATCGCCTTCGTGACCTTGACGCCCGGCGACACCCAGACCCGGCTGATCTTCGGCGGGCTGATGGTTCCGCTGTTGTGGGGCGGCGCCATGGCCTGGACCCTGGCCGACGACAAGATTCTCCGGGCCGCCGCGGTCCTGGTCGGGGTGTCGATCGTCACGTTCACCGCTGCGGCGCTCAAGGGCCTGACATGACCTCGCCCCTACCGTCCAAACGCGCCGGCAAGCCGATCTGGCCCAGGATTCCGGCCGGCTTCGTGCGATCCGTTCTCGCCGGGCATTCGGCCCTGGGCCTGGCCTTCGCCGCCCTGATCTATCTGGTCTGCTTTTCCGGGACGCTCGCCGT
>NZ_JAYRST010000083.1:9879-13618 GCF_041920015.1 Phenylobacterium sp. | reverse complement strand
CCGCGCCTTGGCGAGGTCGGCGAAGCGCCGCGCCGCCGCATGCCGCTCGGCCAGCGGCAGCGCCGCCCAGGCGGCGAAACCCTGGCGCGCCCGCGCCAGAGCGTCGTCCAGTTCGCCCGGCGCGCTGGCGGGCCCGCGCCAGACGACTTCGCCGGTGCAGGGGTCGGTAGAGACGATCTCAGAACTCGACATGGCGAACCCGATCTCCCGTCTCAACCTGCAGCGCCTGGGCCAGTTCCGGGCCGATCCGCAGCATCTCGCCGCGCAACTCGGCCCGCCCGCGCGAGGCGCGGAAGCCCTCCCCCGCGCCGTGGCAGGCCAGCACCTCGATCCCCGCCTCGCAGGGGCCGACCTCGACCTCTGAGACGCGGCTGTCGCGCACCGCCTTCAGCCCGTCGATTTCCGCCGTCATGGTCGGGCCGGCGTCGAAGATGTCGATGCAGCCGTCGAACCTGAAGCCTTCCTCGACCAGCAGGGCGTGCGCCCGCGCCCCGTCCGGGTGGAACCGTCCCACCGCCTCCACCGCATCCGGCGGCAACAGGTTGAGATAGATCGGATATTTCGGCCCCAGGTCGGCGATCACCTGCTTGCCGGGGCCGACGCTGATCCGGTCGGCCTCCTTGAACTCCAGGCCGTAGAACTTGCGGCCCACCGCCTCCCAGAACGGGCAGCGCCCGTCCGCGTCCTGATAGCCGCGCAGCTCCGAAACCACCCGCTCTGCGAACCAGTCGCGGTGCTCGGCCATGAACAGATAGCGCGAGCGCGCCATCAGCCGTCCGGCCGCCAGCCCGCGCAGACCCGGCCGCACGAACAGCCCGCCGACCTCGGCCGAGCCGTCATAGTCGTTCACCGGGGTCAGGATGGTGTTCTCCACCACCTTGCCCAGCGCCTGCGAGGTCTGGCGCAACCGCCCGATCCGATAGGAATAGAATGGCCAGTCGCCGCCCACGCTCGGGAAGATGCAGGCCGTGCCGACCACCTCGCCGGCCGCCTCCATGACCAGCAGGATCTGGGCGCCGGCCTTGCGCGCGCCGTTCAGGGCCGCGGCGCTGCCCGCCAGCAGCGCGCCCAGCCGTTCGCGGCAAGGCGGCAGGTTGGTCATGCCCAGCCCCGCGCCGGCGGCCAGGGCGTGCAGCGCCTCCAGGTCGCTCCCGGCGGCCGGACGGATGACGACGCCGGCGTTTATCATGTCACCCTCCGCAGAAATGATCGAAGTCTGGAGCCTTTATTGTGCTAGGGATTTCTCCGAATGGGCGGCGGAAGACCCAGCCGCCGCCCGCAGAACCTGCGGCGAGGTTGCGGCATGGACGGATATCCTGCTCTCGATCGGATCGACCTGAAGATCCTGGCCGCGCTCCAGGCCGACGGGCGCATCACCAACCAGGCCCTGGCCGATCGGGTCGCGCTCTCGCCCAGCGCGTGCCTGGCCCGCATGCGCCGCCTGGAGCGCGACGGCTTCATCCAGGGCTACCATGCCCGCCTGGACATCGAGCGCATCCGCCCGACGCTCACCGTCTATGGCGAGGTCACGCTCAAGAGCCATCGCCCCGCCGAACTGCTGGCCTTCGAGGCCGCGCTCGCCGCCATTCCCGAGGTGGTCGAGGCCGCCCAGGTCTCCGGCCCCTTCGACTATCTCATCAAGGCCGTCTGCCCCGACGTGCGCGCCTGGGGCGAACTGGCCGACCGCCTGTTGCGGGAAGACCTGGGCGTCGACAAGATCGCCTCGCACATCCTGATGAAGGACGCCAAGCCCTTCCGCGGCGCGCCGGTCAGCGCGCCCGTCAGCGCATTCTGAGCGCCCCACCCCGACGCTGAGGCGGCGCGACCTTGACCATGCCGTTGCCTTCCGCCCGCGATCGCCGCAATCTCCGCCGCCCGAGGGCGAGATGATTGCAGAGTTCCAGCGCGGCCTGGCCCGCACAACGCGCTTTTCCGGCCGCGAGGCGCCGGCCGCCTTCTGGCCCTACGCCTTCGTGGTGCTGATCCTGGCCCTCCTGGCCATCGGCGCGTGCCTGGCCCTGCTCGCCCGCCTCGAATCGGGTCCGGACTTCGCGGGCCTCTCCCTGTGGCTGGGGATCGCCGCCGTCCTGGTGGTCGCCCTGCTGGCGGCCGCGGTCACCCGCCGCCTGCACGACCTGGACGAGACCGGCCTCTGGGGCCTGATGCCCCTGCCGTTCCTGGCCATCGACATCGTCGGCTTTCCGCGCGCCCTCAGCTATTTCGCACAACAGATCGCCGATCCCTGGCTGTTCGCCGGGCTGTTCGCCAACAACATCCTCTACCTGGCCACCCTCGGCGCCCTGCTGGCCATGCTCTCGCGTGACGGCGTCCCGGGCCCCAATCGCCACGGCCCGGTTCCGGGCCTATGGGACTTCAGCCCCACCGCTTAAGCCCCCAGCGCTGCTCGACGTCATCCCGAGCACACCTCCAAACGCAGGACAGGCGCCGCACCCGCGGGGGTGCGGCGCCTGGAGCGGGCCACCGGCGGCTGTTGGGAGCCGCCGAGAGCTGGGGGCTTGCGTCCGCCCGCCTAAGTATTGCGCAAATAAAAATCAGGAAATCAATGCTTCAATTTCCTGAACTGCAGGAATTTTGCAAATGTAAAATCTTGTAAAATCTAGGAATTATTCAAGCCACATCTGCATTTCCCGCCTCACCCCATGCGGTGCATGGCGCACAGCTTGTTGCCGTCCGGGTCGCGCAGATAGGCCAGATAGAGCTTGCCGACCCCGCCCTCGCGCACGCCCGGCGGGTCCTCGATGCTGACCCCGCCGGCCGCCACGCCGGCCGCGTGCCAGGCGTCGGCCTTGTCCGTCGAGTCGCAGGCGAAGCCGATGGTGCCGCCATTGGCGCAGGTGGCCGGCTCGCCGTCGATCGGCAGCGACACGGCGAACACCCCGGTCGGGCTCATATAGAACACGCGATGACCGTCGACGAAGCCCGGCCCGACCCCCAGCGTGCCCAGCAGCTGGTCGTAGAACGCCTTGGCCCGCGGCAGGTCGTTGGTCCCGATCATCACATGTGAAAACATCTGGCGTTCCTCTTGTCCTTGCGGCCGACGATCCGGCCGAAGGCGAACGCTAACACCTCGCCCGCCATCGCGGGAAGCCGTACCGCGGGGTCAGCCGACCCGCAGCCGCACCGGGTCCAGCGGCGTGAGCATCTGATAGTGGTCGCCCAGCCACTGGATGCCGTCCATGGCCAGCGCCGCCGGGATGGTCAGCCCCCCGTCCTCGTCCTTCTGCGCGGCGGCGAGGTCGAGCTTGGCCACCACCGTCCGCCGCCCATGGTCGTCCACGCTCAAGGTCCCGCCCTGCGGCCCGATCTCGGCCTCCAGCCCGGTCAACCGCACCGACAGCATCCCGCCATGCGCCTCGAAACGCACCTCGCCCTCGAAGGCGCCGCGCCCGCTCGGCGCCCCGCCGGCGTCCAGCGCCAGCCCATCGCCCGCCGCGGCCGGAAACACGAACGCGCCGTCCGCGGCCTGCTCGGCCCCCTCGCCGACCGCGGTCGTCCCCCCGCTCATGGCGACATAGTTGCGAAAGCTCTGCTTCACGCCCCACTCCAGCGCGCGCACCTGCATGGCCATCCTCCCGATTTCCTCCGCTACCCTGGCTCTAGAATCCGGGCTCGCCCAAGTCGATGGGGGATTTCCCTTCCAGCGAAGAGTATAGCCTATGGCGATCAGGTCTCCTTTTTCCTCCCCTGCTTTAGCGGGGGAGGGGGACCATGCGAAGCA
>NZ_JAYRST010000083.1:0-9869 GCF_041920015.1 Phenylobacterium sp. | reverse complement strand
CTTTCCCCCCCTGTGCTTGGGGGGGGGGGGGGACCCTGTCCCAGCTGGGGGGGGGGGCCCCGCGGCTTGCTCTGAGCCTGAACTTGCCCCCTCCACCACCCTGCGGGCGGTCCCCCTCCCCCATAAAATGGGGGAGGAAATTCACGCCAGCGCCCGATGCGCCATTCACTTCCCGCGGGGAGCAAGGCCACGGCCTGCTGGCCTCCCCCGGTTTGCCAGGCAAGACGCCCCGCCCTCACCCGCCACAAGCCCCCCACGCTTCGTCGCGATAGCGCAGGATCGCCTCGCGCAGGCCCGCCACGCCCGGCCCCGCCCACAGGATGCTCCGCGACACCGAGGGCAGCACCCGCCCGCGCGCGGCGGCGAACCGCTCGCCCACCTGCGCCATGGTCGCCCCCTGCGCCCCCACGCCCGGCGCCAACACCAAGGCCTGGCCCAGACGCTCCAGCAGCGGGGCCTCCTCCGCCTCGAGGGTCGCGCCGATCACCGCGCCCAACACCGGCCCGGCCACGGCGTTGTGGGCGGCGATCTGGTCGGCCAGCCGCTCGGCCACGCGCCGCCCGTCCGCATGCCGCGCGCCCTGCAAGTCACGCCCGCCGGGATTGGACGAGCGCGCCACCACGAACATCGCCGCATCGCAGTCCCGCGCCCGCTCGAAGGCCGGCGCCAAGCTCTCGAAGCCCAGATAGGGGTTCAGCGTCGCCGCGTCGGCGGCGAACCCGCCCGGCCCGATCAGCGCCTGCGCATAGCCCTCCATCGTGCCCGGCACATCGCCCCGCTTGGCGTCCAGCAGGCAGAGCGCCCCCTGGGCCTGGGCCTGGCCGATGGCCCACGCCAGTTCGGCCATGCCCGCCGCGCCGAACCGCTCGAAGAACCCAGCCTGCGGCTTGACCACCCCGACCAGGTCGCCCGCCGCCTCCAGCACCCGCTCGCAGAACACGCGCAGGCCCGCGGCGTCCTGCGCCAGCCCCCAGGCTGCCAGCAGGTCGGCCGAGGGGTCGAGCCCCAGGCATAGGGGCGAACGGGCCTTGGAAATCACGGCGAAACGATGGGCGAAACCGGTCATGGGCGTCTCCTTGGATACCCCTCCCGCATCGGCCGCTGGCGCGCCGGCGGCAATCGACTACTCTGCACGGGCTGTGAACCAGGCTCACATATGCATCGCCGCCTTCCGTCCTTGAGGGGTCTCCAGGCCTTCGAAGCCTTCGCCCGCCTCGGCTCCATGGTCCGGGCCGCCGACGAACTGTGCGTCACCCACGGCGCGGTCAGCCGCCAGATCCGGGCCTTGGAACAGCAGGTGGGCGCGGCCCTGGTCACCGGCCCGCGCCACCGGCTCGCCCTCACCCCGGCGGGCGCGCGCCTGGCCGCCAGCCTGGCCGGCGCCTTCGACCAGATCGTCGCCGGCCTGCCCGGCGCGCAGTCGGCCGAGGCGTTCGTCGTCTCCGCCCCCTCGACCTTCGCGATGAAGTGGCTGATCCCCCGCCTGCCCCGCTTCATCGAGGCCCACCCCGACGTTCCGGTCCGCATCGTCGAGGACAGCCCCAGCCAGCCGGACTTCGGCGGCGGCGGGGTTCACGCCGCCATCGCCCTGCACCGGGGCCCAGCCCCCGCCGGCCTCGCCGTCACCGCCTTCCTGCCCCAGGCGTTCGGCGTCGTGGTCGCGCCCGCCCTGCTCGACCGCGCCGGCGGCGACCTGCAGGCCCTGCTGCGTGCGCCGCGTCTGCACAGCGCCACCTTCCCGGACGGCTGGGCGCTGTGGGCGCAGGCGGCCGGCCTCGACCTGCCGCCCGTCGGCGCCGAGCGGGCCTTCGACCACAATTCCTACATGCTGGAGGCCGCCGCCGCCGGCCTGGGCGCCGCCGTCACCGCCTGGGCCTATGTCGAGGCCGAGATCGCCCAGGGCCGGCTCCTCGCGCCGTTCGGCTTCGTTCCCCTGACGCGGCGTTTTGCGCTGCTGCGCCCGGCCATCGCCCGTCATCCGGGCGCCGAGCGCTTCGCCGAATGGCTGCTGGCCGAAGGACGCATCGCCGCCCCGCCGCCCGCGACCGAGAGCCGCCCTATCCCATCGCCGCCTTGATCTTCGCGGCCGGGATCTCGCCGCTGGCCAGCTTGGCGAGGATCAGGGCCGAAAGCTGGGCGCGTTCGACGAAGCTGTCGGGCCAGGCGTATTCGTCCTGCGAATGGATGTCCCCGCCCCGCACCCCCAGGGTGTCGACATTGGGCAGGCCCGCGGCGAACAGGTTGTTGCCCTCGCACACCCCGCCCGACGGCGCCCAGGCGATCTCCTGGCCGATCAGGGCGCCGGCCGTCTTCACCGCGCCGAACAGTTGCTGCTGGGCGGCGTTGAACGGCTTGGCCGGACGGGTGAAGCCGCCGTGCAGCTCCGCGGCGATCCCGTCCGCGGCCGTCGCTTCGACCTGCGCCTTCACATGGGCCAGAGCCCACTCGCCGGCCTGCGCGTCGGGCAGACGAATGTTGAAGCGCACCACCGCAACGTCTGGAACCATGTTCAGCGGCCCGCCGCCGTCGATCCGCGCCACGTTCAAGGTCACGCCCTCGCGCTGGCCGTTGGCGCCGGCCAGCCTTACGGCCAGGTCCGCCGCCGCGGCGATGGCGTTGCGGCCCTTGTCGAAGTCGCGACCGGCGTGGGCCGCGCGCCCGCGCACCACCACATGGAAATTGCCCGAGCCCTTGCGCCGGGCGGCCAGCGCCCCGCCGGCCATGGCCGGTTCGTAGGTCAGGCCCACCTGTCCGCCGCGCGCCAGCCGCGCCAGCACCGGCCCGGAGGCCAGCGAGCCGATCTCCTCGTCCGGCGACAGCAGCACGCGATAGCCGAGCCGGGCGTGGTCGGGATGTCCCTCGAACGCCCGCAAGGCGGCCAGCATGACGCTGATCCCGCCCTTCATGTCGGCCAGGCCCGGCCCGTTCAGCGCCCCATCCGCCCGCGGCCGGACTTCGGTGAAGCCCGTTCCTGCCGGATAGACCGTGTCGTAGTGCCCGGTCAGCACCACCTGCACCGGCGCCTCCGGCCGTACGGTGGCCATCAGGGCGGGCGGATGGGCCTGGGCCTTCAGGCTCCCGTCGGCGGCGACCTCGTGGCTGTCGGCCAGGGCCACGTTCTCGACCTCGCCGGGCAGCTCGGCCAGCACCGGCTCCAGCGCCGCGCGCTGCGCCTCGAGTCCCGGCAGATTTCGGCTGCCTGACGATAGAGCGCACCATTCCACGGCGCGGCCCAGAATCTCGTCTTTTTCCCCCGAAAGACGCTCCAGAATGGATAAATCTTGCGTGGTCAGTTGCATGACCCGAGCCTGGCTCTCAAAACCGGGCTCGCGCAAGGCCCTATCGGGCAGGTAAGTGGAATCCTATGGCCTTAACCTTTCTATCGCGGCTCTCTAAGGGGGCGGAATCGCGCTGGTTGGCGGCCCTTGCCGATAGCCTGCCGAACGAGAAGATCAGCCTCGGCGCCGATCGCGACGCCGACATCGCCATCGTCGCCAATCCCCCGCCAGGCGCGCTCGCGGCCTTACCAAACCTGGCCTTCGTGCAGTCGGCCTGGGCCGGGGTCGACGGCCTGCTGGCCGATCCGGCCTTGCCGCCCGTTCCTTTGGCCCGTCTGGTCGATCCCAGCCTCGCCGCCCAGATGGCCGAGGCCGCCGCCGCCCACGTCCTGGCCCTGCACCGCCAGGCCCCCGCCTACGCCGCCCAGGCGGTCCAGGGGCTGTGGCGCCAGCTCGACCAGCCGCCGGCCAGCGCCCGCCGCATCGGCTTCCTCGGCTATGGCGAACTGGCGAGAGCCAGCGCCAACCTGTTGCAGAACATAGGCTTTCAGGTCGACGCCTGGAGCCGCAGCCACGGCGACCTTCCCGCCCTGCTGGCCCAGAGCGACATCGTCGTGAACCTCCTGCCCCTGACGGCCCAGACCCGCGGCGTGCTGGGCGCGGCGACCTTCGCGCGGATGAAGCGCGGCGCGGCCATCGTCAATCTCGCCCGCGGCGCCCACCTGGTCGAAGCCGACCTGCTGGCCGCCCTGGCCGACGGAACCCTCTCCCACGCCATCCTCGACGTCTTCGAGACCGAGCCCCTGCCGCCCGTCCATCCCTTCTGGCGTCACCCGCAGATCACCGTCCTGCCCCACGTCGCGGCGATCACCGACCCCGTCTCCGCCAGCGCCTTCATCGCCGCCAACATAGCGCGCTTCCGCAACGGCCAGCCCTTGCAGGGCCTGGTGAACCGCCAGGCGGGCTACTGACCCGCCTCAAATTGCTCCCCTCCGGGGGCAGGGCGATCGCATATGGCGCGGATAAGCAGCGACGGCCCACTTCGCATGTCGTCCCGGAAAGCGCGCAGCGCTTGTCCGGGATCCATGAACGCCTGAGCTTTCAGGCTCTGGCGCCGCCAACACGGATCCTGAACCGCATGTGTTCATGGATCCCGGTCTTGCTTCGCAAACCGGGAGGACACCTAGTAGGCGATAGTCCCCCTTCGGGGGAGCTTGACGGAGCGCACCCAAGACGCCTACGCCAAAAGGGAAAGACCCGCCCCTATACCGGCAGCTCGGTGACCGATTTCACCTCCTCCAGCACCGCATAGGTCCGCGTCTCGCGCACGCCGGGCATGGCGACCAGCACCTCGCCGAGGAAGCGCCGGTAAGCCTCCATGTCCGACACCCGCGCCTTGATGAGGTAGTCGAAACCGCCCGCCACCATATGGCATTCGAGGATTTCCGGCGTCCGCCGCGCCGCCTTGGCGAAGTCGCTGAAGGTGTCGCCGGTCGTCCGGTCGAGCTGCACCTCGACGAAGATCAGCAGCGCCCGACCGATCGCCGCAGGATCGAGCAAGGCGGCAAATCCGGTTATGATCCCGCGTTCGCGCAAGCGCCGCACCCGATCCGAACAGGCCGATGGCGACAGATGGCACGCTTGGGCCAGGTCCAGATTGCTGATCCGCCCATCGCGCTGCAGCACACGCAGCAGGCGGCGGTCGGTCTCGTCCAACCCCACAGTATCCGTCATAGCGCGCCTTCCGTGATTTTTAATTCGGCAAACGCCTCAAACGTCCGCCGGACATTCGGCTCGATAGCAGATACGCCGGATGCCTGAAATCATCCTCATCGAGGCTTGCCCATGACCTCCTGGACCGCTCTGGACGATCCGAACGCCAAGTATCGCGACGAGACCGAGGCGGTGACCGCCCTGCTCGCCGCCCGGCCGCTGACTGAGCCCCAGCGCGGCGCGGTCAAGCGCCAGGCCGAGGACCTGGTCCGCGCCGCCCGCGGCTCGGCCCGCCGCCAGGGCGTGGTCGAAGGCTTCCTTCAGGAGTTCAGCCTCGGCACGCGCGAGGGCTTGGCCCTGATGTGCCTGGCCGAGGCTCTGCTGCGCACCCCCGACGCCGAGACCCGCGACCGGCTGATCGCCGAGAAGATCGGCGGCGCCGACTGGGCCAGCCACCTCGGCCGCTCCGACAGCCTGTTCGTCAACGCCTCGACCTGGGGCCTGATGCTGACCGGTAAGATCGTCGAGGTCGACGAGGATGCGCGACGCGACCCGCCGGGCTTCCTGCGCCGCCTGGTCGAGCGGATCGGCGAACCCGTGGTCCGCCAGGCCGTCGTCCAAGCCATTGGAATCATGGGCGAACAGTTCGTGCTCGGCCGCACTATCGAAGCGGCCCTGAAGCGCGCGGCCAAGGAGGGCCAGGTCTGCTCGTTCGACATGCTGGGCGAAGGCGCCCGCACCGCCGCCGACGCCGCCCGCTACGAGGAGGCCTACGCCCAGGCCCTGGAGACCGTTGGCAAGCACGCCAGGGACGCCGGGCCCGAGGCCGGCCACGGCGTCTCGGTCAAGCTCTCGGCCCTCTCCCCCCGCTACGAGGCGACCCAGGAAGGCCGTGTCTGGCGCGAACTTTATCCCCGGATAAAAAGACTCGCCCTGATCGCCGCCGCCCACGACATCAACCTGACCATCGACGCCGAGGAGGCCGACCGCCTACTCATCTCCTTGAAACTGCTGGACCGCCTGGCCCGCGAAAGCGAGCTGGGCGACTGGCGCGGCCTCGGCCTCGCCGTCCAGGCCTACCAGAAGCGCGCGCCCCTGACCGTCGCCCGCGTCGCCGAGATCGCCGAGGGCAGCGGCCGCCGCCTGATGGTCCGCCTGGTCAAGGGCGCCTATTGGGACAGCGAGATCAAGCGCGCCCAGGTAAACGGCCGCCCCGACTATCCGGTGTTCACCACCAAGGCCGCCACCGACCTCTCCTACCTCGTCTGCGCCCGCGCCCTGATCGCCGCCAGCCCCCACGTCTACGCTCAGTTCGCCACCCACAACGCCCACACCCTGGCCGCGGTCCACGCCATGGCCGCCGAGGCCGGCGTCAAGATCGAGTTCCAGCGCCTGCACGGCATGGGCGAGGCCCTCTATGGCGCCGCCGAGGCCCTGCGCGCCGGCGCCATCGTGCGCACCTACGCTCCCGTCGGCGGGCATGAGGACCTGCTGCCCTATCTCGTCCGCCGCCTGCTGGAGAACGGCGCCAACACCTCCTTCGTCCACGCCCTGCTGGACGAGCGCGTGCCCGCGCAGGACGTGGTGGTCGACCCGATCACCGCCATCGAGCGCGCCGGCCCAGGTCCCCACCCGAAGATCCCTCGCCCGGCCGACATCTACGGCGCCGAGCGCCGGAACTCGGCCGGCGTCGACCTCTCGATCCCCGAGGAAGCCGCCCGCCTGCACCATGCCGCTCGGGCTTTGCAGCCGCTGACCAGCGGCCCGCGCATCGCCAGCCGCGCGCGCGAGGGGACCCAGCCGCAGGACGTGAAGAGCCCATCGGACGGAAGCCTCGTGGGCCGCACGGCCGAGGCCTCGGCCGCCGACATCGACGCGGCCTTCGCCGCCGCCCGAGCGGCCCAACCCGCCTGGGACGCCATGGGCGGCTTTCGCCGCGCCGAGGTGCTGCGCGCCATGGGCGCGGCCCTGGAGGCCGACAGCGAGCGCCTGATCGCCATCTGCGTGCGCGAGGCCGGCAAGACCCTGGCCGATGCGATCGCCGAGGTACGTGAAGCCGTCGATTTCTGCCGCTACTACGCGCACCTGGCCCAGACCAGGTTCGCCGGTGCCGAAATCCTCAAGGGCCCGGTCGGCGAGACCAACACGCTGGAACTGCACGGACGCGGCGTCTTCGTCTGCATCAGCCCCTGGAACTTCCCACTGGCCATCTTCACCGGCCAGGTCGCCGCGGCCCTGGCCGCCGGCAACGCCGTGGTCGCCAAGCCAGCCGAGCAAACGCCGCTGATCGCCGCGGAAGCCGTAGCCCTGTTCCACGAAGCCGGACTGCCTGCCGGCCTCCTCGCCCTCGTCCCCGGCCGCGGTGAGACGGTGGGCTCTGCCCTGACCGCCCACCCGGAATGCGACGGCGTCGCCTTCACCGGCGGGACCGAAACCGCGCGACGGATCAACCAGACCCTGGCCGGACGTGAAGGCCCCATCGTGCCGTTCATCGCCGAGACGGGCGGCCTCAACGGCATGTTCGTCGACACCACGGCGCTGAGGGAACAGGTGGTCGACGACGTGGTGCTGTCGGCCTTCGGGTCAGCCGGCCAGCGCTGCTCAGCGCTACGCATCCTCTTCCTGCCCGAGGACACCGCCGACCTGGTCATCGAAACCATCAAGGGCGCCATGGACGCCATGGTGATCGGCGATCCGGCCGATCCGACCACCGATGTCGGCCCGGTGATCGACGCGGAGGCGCGCAACGCCCTCCAGGCCCATCTGGAGCGCCTGCAGCGGGAAGCCAAGGTCCTGCACCGCCTCGAGGCGCCCGCAGGCGGGACCTTCTTCGGCCCGGTCCTCGCCGAGATTCCGACCGCCAGGTTCCTCGAGCGCGAGGTGTTCGGGCCGATTCTGCACGTGGTCCGCTACGACCCGGCCGAGCTCGACAAGGTCGCCGGCGAACTGGCAGGCCAGGGCTATGGCCTGACCCTGGGCGTCCACTCGCGCATCGACGCCTTCGCCCGCCAGGTGCGCGAGTTGGTCCCAGCCGGCAACGTCTACGTGAACCGCTCGATCATCGGCGCGGTAGTGGGCGTCCAGCCGTTCGGCGGCGAGGGCCTGTCGGGCACCGGGCCCAAGGCCGGCGGCCCCAACGCCCTGTCGCGCTACGCGCTCGAGCGCGCGGTGAGCATCAACATCGCAGCCCAGGGCGGCGATCCGGCCTTGTTGAACCTCAGCCTCTGACCGGGCCTGCGAAACGAAAAAGCCCGGAGCCAAAGCTCCGGGCTTTTCTGTGCTGCAATGGTACCGCCTCCCCGGTTCGAACGGGGGACCTCTAGAGCCACAATCTAGCGCTCTAACCAACTGAGCTAAGGCGGCGCATTGCGAGGCGGCTCTTCTAGTCGCACGGCGCCGCGGGATCAAGGCCCAGGCCGCCCGGCGAGGCCCTATGGCGCAAGTTTTTGTGGAGGCGAAAGAAAAGGCCCCGGAGGCGAACCTCCGGGGCCTGATCCTTTGAACGTTCCGACGGGGATCAGCCCTTCGGAAGCACGAAGCGGATCGGGATCCGAACCGTGCCGCCCTCGACCGGGGCGCCGTCCTGGGTCTTCGGCCGCATCTTGAACAGTTTGCTCAAGCGCATCGCCGCGGACCCGAAGTCCTGATCCGACGGCTCCTCGGACACGACCTCGCAGTTTTCGAGGCTGCCCTTGGCCGTCACCGAGCAGCTGAGCGTCGCCCGGCCCTCGATGTTCATCCGCATCGCACGATCCGGATAGTACCGCGCGATGTCATCGCCCGAGGGACGACGAGCCCAGTCCGGGTTCGTAATCACCGACGGACGCGGCGGGGCCGGCGGGGCGGCCTTCGGCGGTTCCGGCGTCTCGATCCGCTTCTCGACCGGCGGAACCGGCAGAGGCGGAATCTGCGGAATGTCGGCCGGCACGTTCACCGGAGGCCGCGGTTGCAGCTTCGGCGGCGGAGGCGGCGGCGTATTCGGCGGAGGCGGCGGGGGCGGCGGGGGCGGCGGCGGAGCGGGCTTGATAATCGCCACGTCCGTCACGTCGTCCGAATACTCCCGATACTTCGGCTCGAACTTCGACTTGTACAGATAGTACCCGAGGCCGGCGTGCACGATGAGGGAGCCGACAATGGCGGCAGTGACGCCATTGTTCCGCTTCTTCTTCGGCGCGTCGAAGACACTGCGCTGCTCGTGGTGGGTAGTGTCGGTGGTTTCAGCCATTCGTCACCCCCTCCTAGTTCTTGTCTTCGCCGATAAGGGCCACGCTGTAGAAACCGTTGTCCTGAAGCATGTTCATCACGCCCATGAAGTCCCCGTAGAGGACGTCCTTGTCGGCGCGGATGAAGATGCGTTCCTTCTCCGGATTACGTTGCCCGATCGTGCTGCGCAGATTGTCCCCGATGTCGGCCAGTTCCACGCGGGAGTCACCAATATAGATGGAGCCGCCAGCTTGGATCGAAATGTAGACCGGTTTCGGTGGGTTCGTTGAGGGTTTGGCGACCGCGGGCGGAAGATTAACTTGCACGGTCACGGCGGCCATGGGCGCCGCGACCATGAAGATAATCAGGAGCACCAACATAACGTCCACGAAGGGCGTAACGTTGATTTCGCTGTTGGCGTCGACCGCGTACTTGCCACCCCCAGAACCTGAGAGTTTGGCTCCCATGTGGGTTACGCCCCTTTGTCGAGCTGCCGGGAGATCGCGTTCATCAGTTCAGCAACGAAGCCTTCCGTGCGCGCGCCGTAAGCGGAGATGCGGGTCTGGAAGTAGTTGTAGAAGATAACGGACGGGATAGCGGCGAAGAGACCGATACCGGTGGCCAGCAGCGCTTCGGCGATACCGGGGGCGACGACGGCCAGGTTGGTGGTGTTGG
>NZ_JAYRST010000082.1:0-13710 GCF_041920015.1 Phenylobacterium sp. | reverse complement strand
GCGAGCCGGCCTTCGGCCTGCCGGCCACATGGATCGACGAGTCCCTGCGCGAGGAAGCCACCTTCCGCGGCTACACCATCGTCGATCCGGCCACGGTGCTGACCACGCACCTGACCGAAATCCTCAAAGAGAACATGCCCGACCTGCTCTCCTACGCCGAGGTCCAGAAGCTGCTGAAGGAACTGCCGGGCGAGCAGAAGAAGCTGGTCGACGACCTGATCCCCGCCGTCGTCTCGGCCACCACCGTCCAGCGCGTGCTCCAGGCCCTGCTGCGCGAGCGCGTCTCGATCCGCGACCTGCCGGCGATCCTCGAAGGCATCGGCGAGGCCGCGCCCCACACCTCCTCGATCACCATGCTGGTCGAACACGTGCGCGGACGCCTGGCCCGCCAGCTCTCCTTCGCCTATCGCGGCGAGGACGGCGCCCTGCCGATCATCACCATGTCGGGCGAATGGGAGAACGCCTTCGCCGACGCGCTCATCGGTCCGGGCGAAGACAAGCAACTGGCCCTGGCGCCGTCCCGCCTGCAGGACTTCATCCGCGCCGTGCGCGAGAGCTTCGAGCGCGCGGCCCTGGCCGGCGACAGCGCCGTCCTGCTGACCAGCCCGCAGATCCGCCCCTATGTCCGCTCGATCATCGAACGCTTCCGCGGCCAGACCCCAGTGCTCAGCCAGAACGAAATCCACCCCAAGGCCCGCCTGAAGACGGTGGGGCAGATCTAGCGTCGGTCAAACCAGCGGCTTGGCGAAGATCAGCTTGGGCGCCGGCTCTTCCTCGAACCGGCGGCCGGTGTCGACGAAGCCGATCTTGCGATAGGCGGCGATGGCCGGTTCGTTCAACGAATTCACCGCCAGCATCAGTTGCGGCTGGACCGGCCGTTCCCGCGCGAACCAGGTCTCCAGAAGTTTGATGCAGCGGCGGCCGACGCCGCGCCCCTGGAACCCGGGGCGGACACGGAAATTGTGCAAGGTCACCGTGCCCGGCGGCGCCCAGGGCGGCCGGCGCAATCCCTCGCGCAGGACGAAGAAACCGACCACCTCGCCATCGGGCTCGACCACCGCGAAGCCCTGTTCGGAGCCGACGGCCCCCGGCTCGTTCAGACGCCGGAACACCTCGTCCAGACTGCCGGCGAACGCCTCCTGATGCGGCGGCAGACCGATCACCTCGACCATGTCGCGATCGGCGCCTGAAATCGGTTCGAGTCTCCAGCCGGCGTCTTCCATCGTTTCCATGTTCGAAGGCTAACACGCATTCGGCGACCTTTGTCATCCGAGCCGGGCCGTCGATCGCCCGATTTCATTTCAAGCGCTTGAACTGCGGCGGCTTTTCGGCGCGAATGCGCAGCGCCCCCGCAGGTGCGCGACGATGGACCGCCGCATGGAGCGTTGCAGGCGCGCGCCTCGGCTGATAGCGATTTGCCCCTGACGCGGCATCGGCCGCGAAGCGTTGGATATCGAATGCGGCGACCTGCTTCCCCGACCCGGCGCGGCCCGGGCAGCGCGATCTTCTGGGATCTGCTGACCTTCGAGCGGCTGATGACCAACCAGGTCATCCACCTGATCTATTGGGCGGGCCTCGGGGTCATCGCTCTGATGGCGTTCGGCACGGTCGGCGCCGCGGTCGGCGTGGCCCTGCGCGAGCAGAGCTGGATCGGCGTGATCCTGGCCATCCCGGTGCTGGTCGCCGGCCTGCTGGTGGTCGCCGGCCTCATCCTGCTGTGGCGTTCGTTCTGCGAACTCTATGTGGCGCTCTTCCGGCTCAGCGACGACCTGCACGCCCTGCGCCAGGCCGCGGACGCCGAGCGCGCGCCCGGAACCTAGCGCAGCGCCGCGGCCCAGGCGCCGGCGGCGGCTTTCGCCTGTCCGGCGTCGTCGAACGGCAGCGGCGTATCGCGCGCATCCTCGCGCTTCAGCCACGACTCCCCGTCCCGCAATCCCCAGAAGGTGAAGGCGAAGCGCTGCCGGGCCGGCAGGCTGGAGAACGCTTCGGCGGCTTCCGCATAGACTCGCGCCTGCCCCGCCTCCAGCTCCCGCCGGTCGCGCAGCAATCCCTTGGCCCGGCTCAGCGAGACGTCCATCTCCGACAGGTGGATCGGCAGGCCCAGGCTCGCCAGGTCCTTCAGCGCGGCGGTCAGTTCGCCCGCCTTCAGGTCGGCGGCGACGTGAGTCTGGGTTCCGAGCCCGCCGAGCGGCGCGCCGGCCTTCAGCAAGGCCTCGGCCAGCTTCAGGAAGGTCGCGCGCTTCTTCGGCAGGTTCTCGAGGTTGTAGTCGTTGAGGAACAGCACCGCGTCGGGATCGGCCTCGCGAGCATGCTGGAAGGCCAGCGTCATGTGCTCCAGCCTGCCCAGCCGCTGCGACCACAGGCACTCGCGCCAGCCCTCGCCGTCCTCGGCCACCGCCTCGTTGACCACGTCCCATCCGGCGGCCTGGCCACGATAGCGCCCGACGACCGCATGGATGTAGTCGCGATACGCCGCCGCGAAGCCAGGCCCCGACCCCAGCCGCGCAAAGGCCGCCGGGCTCTGGGCGTACCAGACCAGGGTGTGGCCGAAGAACCGCAGGCCGTGCGTGCGGGCGAAGGCGGCGATCCTGTCGGGCGCGTCGAAGCGGAGCGAGCCGTCGTCCTGGACGATGTACTCCATCTTCATCTCCCACTCGGCCGTGAGTTGGGAGACCTGGGCCGCGACCAGGGCGGCGAAGGCGGCGTCGTCAAGCTGGGCCGCCTGCACGCAGGTTCCGACCGGGAAGCCCGCCAGAGACTTCAGCGGTGGCAGGTCGACCGCGGCGGCCTGCGCGGCGCTCTTGCGATCGCACGCGCCCAGGGCCAGGGCCGAGGCCAGCACCACGCGGCGAGAAACCCCGCCCTCTTTCGGAGAAGACCCGATCAGCGAAATCCGCCCGCGGCGCGGCGCAGGCCCAGTTCGTCCAGCGCGGCGGTCTCGCGGCGGGCCGCCTCCTTGCGCTGCGCCAGCCGGATGTTCTCGGCCACCTGCTCGTATTTCTTCTGTTCTTCGAAGGCGAGCGTCAGGGCGTCGCGCGCGCCCTGCTCCTCCACGGCGATGCGGTCGATCTCCTCCTGGGCCATGGCCTTGCGAGCCCGCAGGCCGTCCCAGAACCCGATCTGATACCAGCCGGCCTCGGCGTCCTGGCGCGCGCGCATGGCCTCGGCCTCGCCTTCGGCCTCCAGCATGGCCAGCTTCATCTCCGCGGCCATTCTACGCTCGGTGATCTCCGCCATGCGCTTTTGCAGGACCTCGACCTCATAGGTCGACAGCTTGATCAGCGACTGGGCCCAGCTCATGGCGCCTCACCGCCCAGGATGTTGGCGAGCATGTCGAAACTGTCCTCCAGACTGGTCGCCTCGTCCTTGTCCTGGGCGAGGAACCCCTCCAGCGACGGATTGAGCGCGATGGCGCGGTCGACCTGCGGATCGGCCCCGGCGCGATAGGCGCCGATGCGGATCAGCTCTTCCATATTGGCGTAGGCGGCCAGCGACTGACGCGCGGCCTTCACGATCTCGCGCTCGTGCGGCAGGTGACAGCTCGGCATGGTCCGGCTGATGGATTTCAGCACATTGATCGCCGGGAAGCGGCCGCGTTCGGCGATGCCGCGCTCCATCACGATATGACCGTCCAGAATCCCGCGCACCGCATCGGCGATCGGCTCGTTGTGATCGTCCCCGTCGACCAGCACGGTGAAGATGCCGGTGATCGGCCCAGCCGTCGTCCCGTCCGGCCGGATCGGGCCTGGCCCCGCCCGCTCCAGCAGCTTGGGCAGTTCGGTAAAGACGGTCGGCGTGTAGCCCTTGGTGGTCGGCGGCTCGCCGGCGGCCAGCCCGATCTCGCGCTGGGCCATGGCGAAGCGGGTGACGCTGTCCATCATGCACAGGACCTCCAGGTCCTGGTCGCGCAGGAACTCGGCGATGGCCAGGGTCATATAGGCCGCCTGCCGCCGCTTCAGCGCCGGCTCGTCGGAGGTGGCGACCACCACGACGGCGCGCTTCAGCCCCTCCTCGCCCAGGGTCTCCTCGATGAACTCGCGGACCTCGCGGCCCCGCTCGCCGATCAGGCCGACGACGACGGCGTCGCAGTCTGACTGCTTGGCCAGCATCGACAGCAGGACCGACTTGCCCACGCCCGATCCGGCGAACACGCCCAGACGCTGGCCGCGGCAGCAGGTGGTGAAGACGTTCATCGAACGCACGCCCAGGTCCAGGCGCTCGCCCACCCGGCCGCGCGCGTGCGCCGCCGGCGGAGCCGCCCGCAGCGAATAGGCGGCCGTGCCCTGGGGCAGCGGGCCCTTCCCGTCAATCGGTTCGCCGAAAGCATCGACGATGCGCCCCAGCCAGGCCGTGGTCGGCCGCACGGCCGAGCCCTGCGGTTCGATGCGGATCTCCGCGCCCGGCGCCACGCCCTCGACCGGGCCGAACGGCATCAGCAGCGCGCGGGTCTCGCGAAAGCCCACGACCTCGGCGGCCAGCGGCTTGTCCGCCCGGCGCTCGATCTCCGCGCGCGCGCCGACCGCCAGCCGCGTCAGCCCGCCGCGCGCCTCGATCAGGAGGCCGTTCACGGCGGCGACGCGTCCGGAGACGGTCAACGGATCGATCCGTTCGACGGCGGCGACGAGGCTGCGCAAAGGCGAGAAATCCCGAAGGTCAGATTCGACCGCCCGCAGAGTCCGCCCTGCGCCGTTAACCCCTGGTGAAGATTCCGCCCGCGCCGGTCAGCGCAGGGCCGAGGCCAGCCGCGCGGCCTGGCGCGGATGCTTCAGCGCCAGTTTCGCCGCCGCCAACGGCCGGCGCGCCGCAGCCCTGGCCACGACCTGCCGGGCCGCGCCCGTCAACAGCGGCCGGGCGGTCCGCCCCAGCCTGCCGCGATTGACGAAGGCCGCAGCGCCCAGCACCGCCAGGGCGCCGAGGCCGATGGCCAGGCCGGGACGCTTCTGCGCCTCGGCATAGAGGCTGAAACTGCGGCCGCGCATCTGCTCGCTCTCGGTCGTTCCGTCCAGTCCGGCGGCGTAGAGGCTGTCGCGCGCGGGCGGGGCGCCGCGGCCGCGCATCAGCGGCGGCATGATGCGGGCCATGATTCCAGGCGCCGCAGCCGAGCCGGCCACCATCGGCCGCCCGGCCCCGCCGACCACGAGCTCGCGCACCGGATGGCTCGCGGCGTGCAGGATCGCATCGGCCACCACCTCCGGCGCATAGCGGGGCGGCGGCAGGCGGGCGGCCTTGTCGGTAAGGTTTCGGGCGTGGTCCGCGAACGGGGTGGCTATGCTGGCCGGCTTGACGAGGGTGACGCTGACCGGCAGCCGTTCGCGCACCAGTTCCATCCGCAGGGCGTCGGTAAAGCCCTTCACCGCATGTTTCGACGCCGTATAGGCGCCTTGCAGCGGCACGGCGGCGTCCGACAGCAGCGATCCCAGGTTGATCAGCGCCCCGCTTCCGCCACGCTGGCGGAAGTGCTTGACTGCTTCCAGCGAGCCGTTGACCACGCCGAAATAGTTGGTGCGGAAGAGCTGTTCGTGATCCTGCGCCGTGGTGTCCTGCAACTCGCCGAACAGGCCGACCCCGGCGTCGTTCACCCAGGTGTCGATCCGCTCGAACCGGGCGATCGCCGCGCGCGCCAGCTTCTCGACCTCGGCCGGATCGCCTACGTCGGTCGGTACGGCGTAGGCCCGCCCGCCGTCGGCCTCGATATCCTCGCAGACCGCCCGCAAAGCTTCGGCGTTGCGCGCGGCCAGCACCACGGCCGCTCCGGCCTTGGCCGCCTTTCGGGCCGTCGCCAGGCCGATGCCCGACGAGGCCCCGGTGATGACGATGACCTGACCTTCGAGCGGCTTCAGTTTCACGGCCATGACGCATCCTTCGGATTGGGAAAAGTCCCCAATGAACGGACGCCCCGGCGGCGCGTTCCCTTGTCGGAACGACGTTAAGATGACGCCGCGCCCGCAGCCGCCGTTCGCACCGCAAGTCCAATCACAAAAGATTCAACCGGAGTGCGACTCCCGGCGCAGGCCCAAAGCTTGTCGGCGATTCCCGAACCGGATTAACGATTCGCTCGAAGGCGTTTCACCATTAACCGGTCATAAATTAACTCGCTGGCAAGTTAACCGCGAGGATCGAGGCGACTGCCTGAAGAAGTTGGGCTTGAGCGCTGCCGTTCGAGGAGGAACCGATGCGCGTACTATTGATCGAGGATGACAGCGCCACGGCGCAGAGCATCGAGCTGATGCTCAAGTCGGAAGGCTTCAACGTCTACACGACGGACCTGGGCGAAGAGGGCGTCGACCTCGGCAAGATCTACGATTACGACCTGATCCTGCTCGACCTGAACCTGCCCGACATGAGCGGCATGGACGTGCTGCGCACGCTGCGGGTCGCCAAGATCAACACCCCGATCATGATCCTGTCCGGCACGGCCGAGATCGACACCAAGGTCAAGACGTTCGGCGCCGGCGGCGACGACTACATGACCAAGCCCTTCCACAAGGACGAACTGGTCGCCCGCATCCATGCGGTGGTCCGCCGTTCCAAGGGTCACGCCCAATCGGTGATCAAGACCGGCGACATCACCGTCAACCTCGACGCCAAGACCGTCGAAGTGAACGGCGTGCGGGTGCACCTGACCGGCAAGGAATACCAGATGCTGGAGCTGCTCTCGCTCCGCAAGGGCACCACCCTCACCAAGGAAATGTTCCTGAACCACCTCTACGGCGGCATGGACGAGCCCGAGCTGAAGATCATCGACGTCTTCATCTGCAAGCTGCGCAAGAAGCTGGCGGCCGCCGCCGACGGCAAGCACCATATCGAAACCGTCTGGGGCCGCGGCTATGTGCTGCGCGACCCGCACGAGGCGGTCGCCGCGGCCTGACGGCCCGCGAAATCGACGAGGTTTCGAGAACGCCCGCCGCTCCTTCCGGCGGGCGTTTTCTTTTTGCACGCGATCCAGGCTAGTTTCACGGCAAATCGTTCGCGGGGAGGCGGCGACATGGGACGTTCGATTGCTCTGGCCCTGTGCCTGGCGATTGGCTTCTTCCTGGCCTGGATCGGTGAGCGCACGCCCCCGCCGGCGCCGGCGAACGCGCCCGCCGCGGACTTCTCGGCCATGCGCGCCATGGCCGATGTCGAGGCCATCGCCAGCAAGCCCCATCCGATGGGTGGGCAGGCCAACGCCGCGGCCCGCGACCATCTCCTCGCCCGCATGACCGCCCTCGGCCTGGCGCCGAGGCTCCAGCAGGCCGAGGTGCTGCGCCACCAGACCGACGGCAAGCGGACCTGGGCCGCCGGCGGGCGGGTCGAGAACATCGTCGGCGTCCTGCCCGGACGCGACCGCGCGGCCCCGGCGCTGGCCTTGATGGCCCACTACGACAGCGTGCCGGGCTCGCCTGGCGCAGCGGACGACGCGGCCGGGACCGCCGCGGCCCTCGAGATCGTCCGCGCCCTCAAGGCCCAGGGAACCCCGGCCCGCGACGTGATCGTCCTGCTGACGGACGGCGAGGAGAGCGGCCTGCTCGGCGCCCAGGCCTTCTTCGACCAGCATCCGCTGGCCCGGCGCATCGGCTTCCTCATCAACATGGAATCGCGCGGCGGCGCCGGCCGCGCCCAGATGTTCCAGACAGGCGGCGACAACGCCGGCGCGATCGGCCTGCTGCAACGCGGCTCGGTCAGCCCCGCCGCCACCTCGCTCACCGTCTTCCTCTATGAGCAGATGCCCAACGACACCGACTTCTCGGTGTCCAAGGCCGCCGGCGTTCCGGGGCTCAACTACGCCTTCATCGGCGCCCAGTACGACTACCACGCCCCGACCTCGACCCCGGCGAACCTGGACAAGGGCTCGCTGCAGCACATCGGCCAGGAGGTGCTGGCCGCGACGCGCCAGGCCGCCTTCGCCCCCACCCTGCCCGCCAATGGGCCCAACCTCGTCTACGCCAATGTCTATGGCGGGAAGATCATCGCCTATGCCCCGGCCGCCGGCTGGCTGCTGCTGGCCGCCATCGCCGTGCTGATCGCCGTCGGCGCCTGGCGGGCGCGTCGCACCGGCGTCCTGGCCCTGGTCGACGTCGCCAAGGGCGCGGGCGCAGCGCTCTATCTCGTGACCCTGGCGGTCGTCGCCCTGCGGCTGGCGCGCCGTGCGACCGGCGCCGGCTTCGGCTTCCTCGAACAGCACTACCTGCTGGCCCAGGCCGGGCGCTGGGAGATCGCGCTCGCCCTGCTCTCGGTCGGCGCCCTGGCCTTCGCCGCGGCGGCCTCCGGACGGGGTCGCACGCGGCTGGCCGCCGCCGTGCTGGTCCTGGCGCTTGGCGCGGCCTGCTCGGCTTTCGGACATCTCGACACCATCGCGCTGGCGGTCGGCGGCGTCGGCGCGGCCCTCGCCCTGGTCGGCTTCGGCCGCCCGGCCGGCGCGGCCGGCGCCTGGGCCGGCGTGCTGGCCGTCGGCTTCCTCGCCGCCAGCGGCCTGCAGGCGGCCGCGCCGACCACCGCCATGCTGGTCGCCTGGCCGCTGGCCCTGGCGGCCCTGGCCGCAGCCCTCACCGCTTTCGCCAGCCGCCGCAGCCTGCCCGTACTCGTGCTGCTGACCGCAGCTGGCGGCGCTGGCCTCGGCTGGGTCCTGGCCTTCGGCCACGGCGTCTATCTCGGCCTCGACCTGCCCGAACTGCTCGCCGCCATCGCCTGGATCGCCGCCCTGCTGATCTGGCCCCTGGCCCATGCCGGCGAGGACGAGACGGGCGCGCGGACCGCCGCCCTGGCCATCATGGTCCTGGGCGCCGTCACGGTCGCAATCGTGCGGTTCGACCCGCCCTGGACCGCGCGCCATCCCCAGCCGACCCACATCGCCTACTATCTGGACCCGCAGGCGGGCCGCACCTTGCGCATCAGCGACGCCCCCGCCCTGCCGGCCTGGACGCGCCAGGCGCTGAGCGTCGATGGCGGAACGGTGGAGAAGATCAAGCTGCCGGCCCTGCGCCGGGGCGAGGTGTGGGCCGCGCCCGCAAGCGGCGTCGCCGCCCCGCCCGTCGAGGCGAGCTTCGGCCAGACCGCCGAGGGCGCGCGCCAGCTCGTCCTGACGCCGCCGCCGGGAACGCGCGCCCTGATGCTGCACCTCAAATCGGACGCCGCCCTGACCGACGTCACGGTCAACGGCAAGCCGGCCGCCATGCTGGGCGGTCCCGGCGCCTCGGCGCGGATATCCTGGGAAGGGTTCGGGGACGGCTCGACCGGCCTCGTCGTGCGCTTCCGCGCCGCGGGACCCGGAGCGCTGCAGGCCGACTACGCCGCAGTCCTGCCGCAACCGCCGGCGGGCGCGAGACCCCTGCCGCAACCGCCGCCCGAGCTCGCGGGCTTCGGCGAGTCGGGCGCCGCCCTGATCGGCGGCGCCCGCAAGTTCGTCTGGTGACTTACTTGTTTTCGAAGGCGGCGGTGATCTTCAGGGAGACCTCGTCGCCGACGACCGGGACCACGCGGCCCAGGCCGAAATCACTGCGGTTCAGCTTGGCGGTGGCCGAGAAGCCGACGGTCGGCGCCTTGCTCATCGGGTTGGCCCCGGCGCCGGTGAACTTGGCGTCCAGCACCACCGGCTTGGTCACGCCATGCAGGGTCAGGTCGCCGGTGATCTTGGCGGTCTGACCGCTCACCACCACCGAGGTCGACTCGAACTTCGCGGTCGGGAATTTCTCGACATCGAAGAAGTCGGCGCCCGACAGGTGCTTTGTGAAGCCGGCCGAAGTGGTGGTCAGGCCCGACATCGGGATCTCGATGGAGACCTTCGCCGCCTCCGGCTTGGCCGGATCGAGGGTCAGCGTGCCGCTCATCGAGCCGAACATGCCATAGAGGATCGAAAAGCCCATGTGGTCGACCGACCAGACGGCTTGGGTGTGGTTCGCATCGACCTTGTAGGTGGCCGCCGCGACGCGCGAGACGTCCGGGGCTCCCGGCGTCTGGGCCAGGACAGGGGTGGCGATCATCACGGCGGCGACGCCGGCGGCGGCCAAGAGCTTCTTCATCTTGAGGTTCTCCAAATTTTTCACGGGCCCAGTTGTTCTAGATCAAGCCGAGCCAGGCGAACGTCAAGGAGCGGCCTGAAACTCGCTTGCAGCTTCAAGGGTGGCGCCCGCCTGGTGGAACGCGGTATTGCCGGTCGACCGTCGTGGGCGCGCCATCCCCTCGCGGTCGTGGTCAAGCTTACCGAAAGGACGCCGCATGAGCGCTCAAGACGGGGTCGTCATCTATCACAACCCTTCCTGTGGAACGTCTCGCAACACCCTCGCCCTGTTGCGCGAGAAGGGGATCGAACCCCAGATCGTCGAGTACCTGAAGGCCGGCTGGACCCGCGAGCAGCTCGAGGACCTGGTCGCCAGGATGGGCGTTTCGCCCCGCGAAATTCTCCGTGAACGCGGCACTCGGGCCGACGAACTCGGGCTCACCGACCCCGCCGCCTCGGGCGAGGCGATCATCGCCGCCATGATCCTCGATCCCATCCTGGTGAATCGGCCTATCGTCGTGACCTCTAAGGGTGCGGCGCTGTGCCGTCCTGCCGAACTGGTGCTGGGTCTGCTCTAAAGGCGGCCGGACGCTGGAAATGCTTACCGGCGGTTAACCATGATCGGTGGACAAGGCAAAAGCCGTTCGCCAGCTAGTTTGCGCCAGACCACGGGGCGGCCGGACGCCCGTGGGCATCGCCAGTACGGGGGCACGATGCAAGAGTTCGATCCGAGACGCCCGACCTTCCGCGTGACTCCGCGCTTGGCCATCGGCCTGGCCGGGCTCGCCGCCCTGGCGGTCGGCTGGAAGCTGGCCGCCGACAATCCGCCGGCCCAGGCCAAGGCGCCGCTGGACCCCGCGGCCATCACCGCCCTGCAGCACGCGGCCTTCACCCAGTCCGAGGCCCAGCCGGGCTTCGCCCGCCCGCAGAGCGTGCCGGTCAAGGTCATGCCCGGCGAGACCCTGGAATCCGCCGTCGAGCGCGCCGGCGTTCCGCGCGAGGAAGCCCGCCGGGCGGTCGAGATGCTGGGCGAGGCGATGGACACCGTCCACATCAAAGCCGGCATGGCCTTCGACGCCGCCGTCGCCCGCCCCCGCGGCGAGCGCGGCCCGGCCCGGCTGATCGGCCTGTCGCTGCGCACGGGGCCGGCCCAGTCCATCACCCTGTCGCGCACTTTCGACGGCGCCCTGCGCCTGCGCGAGATGGAAGAGAAGATTCGCGACGAGCGGACGGTCGCCAGCGGCGAGATCGAAGGCTCGCTCTACGAGAGCGCCTCGCGCCTGGGCGCCAATCCGCGCATCGTCGGCGAAATGGTGAAGCTGTTTTCGCACAAGATCGACTTCGACCGCGACCTGAAGCCGGGCGACGCCTTCACCATGGTCTTCGACCGCAAGATCACCGAAAGCGGCCGCACCATCGAGACCGGCGCCCTGGAATACGCCGCCATCAAGGGGGTGAAGTTCTACCGCTTCGAACGGTCTGGCGGCGAGGTCCAGTACTTCGACGAAACCGGCAAGAACATCAAAGGCTTCCTGCTGCGCACTCCGGTCGACAACGCCCGCATGACCAGCCGCTTCGGCATGCGCCGCCATCCGATCCTCGGCTACAACCGCATGCACCAGGGGATCGACTTCGGGGCCGGCGCCGGCACCCCGGTCTTCGCCGCCGGCGACGGCGTGGTGGTCGAGGCCCGCCGTTGGGGCGGCTATGGCAACTGGGTGCGCATCCGTCACACGGGCGGATTCGAGACCGGCTACGCTCACCTGTCGCGGTTTGCAAAAGGCCTGCGGCCCGGCCAGCGGGTCGCCCAGGGGCAGGTCGTGGCCTATGTCGGCTCGACCGGCGCCTCGACGGGGCCCCACCTGCATTACGAGATCTGGCAGAACGGCAAGCGGATGAACCCGGTCGGCGCCAAGGCGCCGCAGGGGACGGTGCTGGCCGGCGGCGAACTGGCCGCCTTCCGCGCCCAAAAGGCCCGAATCGACGCCATGATCGAGGACCAGGGCGAGGCGCCGGCCGCCCGCCTGGCCCTCGCCCAGGACGAGGCCTCGCCGGCCCTGCGCCGCTGACACGGCCACGAGCGCCCGCTTCCAACCCTGGGCCGTGCGCTTTAATGTCCGGCGACGAACGACGTTCGAGCGGAGAACCTTCCTTGACCGCAGCCCCCGAACCCAAGCCTCGCGCCCGATACGCCGCCAAGCGCGACGCCATCATGACCGCCGCCACCAAGGTGTTCGTCGAGCAGGGCATGAGCGGATTCACCCTGGCCGCAGTCGCCAAGCGGATGGACCTGCACCCGGTCAGCCTCACCTACTATTTCAAGCGCAAGGAAGACCTGGCCGCGGCGGTGCTGCGCGACACCATCGACCGCTTCGCCGCCATGCTCGACCAGGCCGAGGCGCGCAGCGCGCCGGGCGACCGGCTGACCACCTTCATCGCCGCCTATTTCGAGACCCGCCGCCGCATCGCGGTCGGCGAGGAAGGCCCGCTGGCGCCGTTCAGCGAGGTCTATCTGATCGAAGGCGACCAGAAGCAGCCGGTCATCGACGCCTTCGAAACGCTCTATGTCCGCATCGGCCGGCTGCTGAAGTCGGAGGACATGCCCTGGGTCGGGGCGCCGCGCCGCCAGGGCGTCGCCCGCCTGATCGTCAACCTGCTCACCTGGTCCGATAGCTGGCTGATCGGCTATGCGCCCGCCGACTACGCCCGCGTCGCCGCCCGCCTGGCCGACGTGCTGGTGGGCGGCCTGGCCGCCCCCGGCCGCGCCTGGCCGCGAATGCCCCTGCTCGACCTCGCCGAGCCGGTCGCCGAGAACGACGAGATCACCCGCGACCGCTTCCTGGTGGCCGCCACCCGGCTGATCAACCGCGAGGGCTATCGCGGCGCCTCGGTCGACAAGATCTCGGCCGAGCTCAACGTCACCAAGGGTTCGTTCTATCATCACAACAGCGATAAGGACGAACTGGCCGTCGCCTGTTTCGAGCGCACCTTCGGCCTCATCGACCGCGCCCGGCGCGAGGCGGCCAGCGCCGGCTCGGGCTGGGAACAGCTCTGGCTCGCGGTCGTCTCCCTGGGCATGCACCAGGCCGAGGGCGGCGGCGGGCGCATCCTTCGCAACCACGCCCTGGCGGCCGTGCCCATAGCCATGCGGCGGCGGATGCTGCTGCGCTTCCAGCAGATCGCCAATTCGTTCGGCGGGGTCATCGCCGACGGTATCGCGGACGGCTCCATCCGCCCCGTCGACCCCATGCTGGCGGCCTACGCCTCGATGGTGATCTTCAACGCCTGCCTGCCGCTGGAGCCGCACAGGTCGCCGCCCTCCACCGAAGGCGTGATCGAGGAATACCTGCGGCCGGCCCTGCTGGGCGTCTTCGTCAAATAGGCGAGCGCTCCGGGTCGCCCCGGAGCGCTCCGCCCTCCTTCTTCCGCCTCGCGGCTACTTCTTGATCGCGGCCGGTCTGGCCGCAGCTTCGCATTTGGTGAAGTGGCCCTTGGCGTCACGGCACTTCGCCGGCTTGGCCGCCGCGGCCGCAGGACACTTCGCAAAATGACCGCTCGCATCGCGGCACGGAGCGGCGGACGCCGCGCCAGCCATCGACAGGCCGGCGGTCAGCGAGAGCGCCGCGGCCCAGAGCATTTTCCGCCGAAGTGGATACCGGTTCGGCGTAGAAAATGCTCTAAATTCAAAGAGTCTCGAGCAAAATCCGCTCCAGTCAGATCGGATTTTGCTCAAG
>NZ_JAYRST010000081.1:0-13805 GCF_041920015.1 Phenylobacterium sp. | reverse complement strand
AGCAAGGCGAAGGTCCAGACCTTGATCGGCCAGCCCCAGGACGTTCCCGGGCAGCCGCAGGAACCGGCCGACGCCCCCAGGACCCAACCGCAAGCTCCCTCCGCGACCGCCCCAGCCAAGGCCGCCAAGCCATGACCAAGACCCCCGCGCCCAAGCCGGCGCCCGCCGAGAAGAAGTCCACCGCCGGCAAGGCGCTGGAAGCCGCCGCCAAGCCCGTCGAGGCGCTGGAGCGGGCGATCAAGCGCGCCACCACCAAGCAGAAGCCGGAAGCCGCCCCCAAGGCCGAGGCGCCCAAGCCGGCCAAGGGCGCGCTGCCCGTCTCGCCCCTGGCCGTCCCGTTCCCGAAGATCCCGCCGATCGCCGGCGTGCAACTCGCGACCGGCCGCGCCGGCTTCTACAAGCACGAGCGCGAGGACCTGATGGTCATGCGTTTCGTGAAGGGGACGTCGGGCGCGGGCGTCTTCACCCGCCACGGGGTCGGTTCGGCGCCGGTCGACTGGTGCCGCAAGCACCTGGAGATGACCAAGGGGGCGGACGTGCGGGCCCTGGTGGTCAACGCCGGCTGCGCCAATTCCTTCACCGGCAAGCCGGGGGCCGATGCGGTGCGGCGGGTGGCCTCGGCCACGGCCAAGCGCTTCGACTGCCGCCAGCGCGACGTGATGGTCGCCTCGACCGGGGTGATCGGGGTGCTGTTGGACGACGCCAAGATCGTCCAGCGGCTGCCGGACGTCGAGGCGCGGCTGACCGACGACGGCTGGGCCGGGGCGGCGCAGGCGATCATGACCACCGACACCTTCCCCAAGGGCGCCTACGCCGAGGCGACCATCGACGGGGAGAAGGTGCGCATCGCCGGCATCTGCAAGGGATCGGGCATGATCGCGCCGGACATGGCGACCATGCTGGCCTTCGTGGTCACCGACGCCTCGATCTCCTCGACGGCGCTGCAGACCCTGGTCAACCTCTACACCCGCAACACCTTCAATGCGGTGACGGTGGACGGCGACCGCTCGACCAACGACACCCTGATGCTGTTCGCCACCGGCCAGTCGGGCGCGCCGAACATCACCCGCGCGGGCGACCGGCGGCTGGCCGACTTCCGCGTGAAGCTGGAGAGCGTGCTGCTGGACCTGGCGCTGCAACTGGTGCGCGACGGCGAGGGGGCCAGCAAGTTCGTGAAGGTCTCCGTCACCGGAGCGGCCAGCTCGGCCAGCGCCCGCAAGATCGCCCGGACGATCTGCGAGAGCCCGCTGGTCAAGACCGCCTTCGCCGGCGAAGACGCCAACTGGGGCCGTATCGTCATGGCCGTGGGCCGGGCGGACGAACCGATCGACCGCGACCGGATCAAGGTGATGTTCGGACCGCTGGTCGCGGCCCAGGACGGGCTGATCTCGCCGACCTACGACGAGGACAAGATGAGCGCCTACATGAAGAACCAGGAGCTGGAGGTGTCGGTGGACGTCGGCGTTGGCCGCGCCTCGGCGACCATGTGGACCTGCGACCTGACCAAGCAGTACGTGGCGATCAACGGGGACTACCGGTCCTGACCGGCGCTGTGCGGGGGCGTTCGATGAAGTGGGCGGCGGCAGGAGCGATGGCGGCCTTGATGACCTTCGGCGCGGCGCATGCGGAAAAGCTGACCCCAGAGCGGGTGTTCGCCGATCCCGACCTGTCGGGACCGCTGGCGCGGGGGGTGAAGGTTTCGCCCGACGGGTCGGCGGTGACCTATCTGCGGGCCAGGGCCGACGACCAGCGGATGACCGACCTGTGGATCGCCGACGTCACTGGCGGCGCGCCGCGGCTGCTGATCGACGCGCGCAGCCTGGCGCCGCAGGAGAAGGAACTCTCCGAGGCCGAGAAGAGCCGCCGCGAGCGCCAGGGCGTGCAGACGCGCGGCGTGGTCGACTACGCCTGGGACGAGCAGGGCCGCTTCATCCTGGTCCCGGTCGAGGGCGACCTCTTCCTCTATCGGATGGCCGGCGGGCAGGTGACGCAGCTCACCGCCACCGACGCCGACGAGATCGACGCCAAGGTCTCGCCGAAGGGCCGGTTCGTCTCGTTCGTGCGCGACGACAATCTCTATGTGACGCCCGCGGGCGTCGGCCCAGAGCGGGCCCTGACCACCGGGGGCGAGGAGCTGAAGAGCTGGGCGAGCGCCGAGTTCATCGCCCAGGAGGAGATGGGCCGTTCCACCGGTTACTGGTGGAGCCCGGACGAGACCAGGATCGCGCTGACCCATGTCGACCAGAGCGGCGTCGACGTGGTCGAGCGGCTGGATGTCAATGCGAGCGGCGCGGCCATCGTGCGCCAGCGCTATCCGCGGGTCGGCCGCCCGAACGCTGTGGTGGAGCTCCATGTGGCCGACGTCGCCACCGGGGCGCGGACCAAGGTCGACCTGGGGCCGGAGACCGACATCTACCTCGCCCGCGTCGACTGGGCGAGGGACGGCAAGACGCTCTATGTGCAGCGCGAGCGACGCGATCAGCGGCGGCTCGACCTGCTGGCCGTCGATCCGGCGAGCGGCGCGGCCAAGGTGATCCTGACCGAGGAGTCGCCGCACTGGATCGAGCTGACCGACGACTTCAGGCCGCTGAAGGACGGGACCTTCCTATGGTCGTCCGAGCGGTCGGGGAACCGGCATCTCTATCACTACGCCGCCGATGGCCGGCTGATCGCCCAGGTGACGTCCGGCGACTGGCCGGTGGACGCGCTGGAAGGCGTGGACGAGGCGCGCGGGGTGGCGATCTTCGGCGCCAGCAAGGACGCGCCGATCGAGCGGCGGCTCTACGAGGTTTCGTACAGGACGCCGGGCGAGCCCAAGGCCCTGACCCCTGGCGGCGGCTGGTGGACGGCCTCGGTGGCGCGGTCCGGCAAGGCCTTCGCCGCCACCTATCAGGACCCGAAGACCCCGCCGCAGACCGGCTTCTACAAGGCCGACGGATCGCGCGTGCGCTGGATCGAGGAGAACCGGCTGGCGGAAGGCCATCCCTATTGGCCCTATGTCTCGCGCCTGCGTGAACCACAGTTCGGGACCCTCAAGGCCGCGGACGGCCAGGACCTGTGGTGGACGCTGGTGACGCCGCCGGGTTTTGACCCGAAGAAGACCTATCCGGTGATCGTGCAGGTCTATGGCGGCCCGGCCGGCGCCCTGGTCGACAAGGCGTGGATGAAGCCGGAGGACCAGCTCTATCTCGAGGCCGGTTTCATCCTGTTCTCGATCGACAACCGCGGCACGCCCAACCGTTCGGTGGCCTTCAAGACCGCCATCGACCGGCGCATGGGGGTGGTGGAGGTCGAGGACCAGCTCGCCGGCGCCCAATATCTGAAATCGCTGCCCTATGTGGACGCGGCCCGGATCGGGATCGTGGGCTGGTCGAACGGCGGCTACATGACGCTGATGACCCTGACCGCGCCGGAGTCGCCCTATGCGGCGGGGATGGCCGGCGCGCCGGTGGTCGACTGGTCGCTCTACGACACCCACTACACCGAGCGGTTCATGGGGACGCTGGCCGACAACGCCGAGGGCTATGCGAACGCCGAGGTCACCGCACGGCTGGGGCGGCTGAAGCCGGACACGCTGATGATCATCCACGGCATGGCCGACGACAACGTGACCTTCGATAATGCGACCAAGGCCATGGCGGCGTTGCAGGCAAACGCCACGCCGTTCGAGATGATGACCTATCCGGGCCTGCGCCACCGCGCCGGCTGGACGCAGGCTCATCGCCTGCACCGGGCGCTCACGACGCTGGACTTCTTCAAGCGCAAGCTGGCCCCGACGCCGGCGCCGTGAGGTGGCGCCGCCCTGAGGCGACCTCGCTTTTCCTCATCCCACAGGGAGAATTATCGGACATCAGGCGACCTGATCTGCGGCCTGCGACTTTCGGTTGAGGGGAGTCTCGACATGGGAAATAGTCGCCTGGGGCGTGCTTGATGTGCGGGGGGACTCCAATGAGGCTTTTGCTGGTTCTGGCGGCGCTCTTTGCGGCGACGGGAGCGTGGGCCAAGCCCAGCCTGGAAGACTTCGCCGCCACGCCCAGGATTGAGAGAGTCGCTCTGTCGCCATCGGGCGATCGTTTCGCCTTGGTTGGCCTGGAGAACCAGACTCGGTTGCTGACGGTTCGCCGTGCGGACGGCAGCGCGGAGTTCGCCGCCGACCTCGGCGATATCGATGTAACGCACCTGATCTGGGCCGGGGACGACAAGCTCATTCTTGCGACCCGATCCGTAGCGGGCGGCGGCCTCTCCATGCTCTCCCGTCAAACTTTCCTTTCCGGCGTCGTCATCGACATTCCGTCCAAGTCGATGAAAGGCGTCTTCAAAGGGTCGAAATCGGTTTTCAATGCAATGGTCGGCCTGTTCGGCGTCGCCAAGATCGACGGAAGCTGGGTCGCGTTCGTCGGTGGAGTTCCTTTCGAGAAAATTCAGCCGCGCACCCGCGCCGCCCCTATCTATGCCGATCTCTATCGGGTCGATCTGGAGACGCTGGAATATGAGCGCATCGCGCAGGTTGGCGGACGGGGGACCTCCTGGGTCATGTCGCCGGAGGGCTCTATCGCCGGCTATTCCGAATACGACCCCAAGGGACAGGTCCAAACGATCCATGCGGGCGACGGCCGGCTGCTGGAGTCGCGTCACATCACGGAAGGCAAGCTCTATCTAGACGGGTTGGGGCGCACGCCGGGGACGCTTCTGCTCGCAGATCGCACCTCGGGCGAGGAGGTTGCGAAGGAACTGAAGCTAGAGGGCCAGCCCGACAGCGAGACGCTTGATGTCGGCGTCGAGGCGAAACAGGCGTTGCGCGATCGGCTGACCGGCCTGCTGATCGGTATGACCGATCGTGAGGCGCCTGGCGGCGTGCGCATGATCGACCCGGAACTTCAAAAGCGCGTCGTCGCCACCGCCAAGGCTTTTCCCGACGCCCAGACCTATCTCGCCAGCTATTCGGCGGGCTTGGCCCGGATGGTCGCTTATACGGAAGGCGCGACCGATAGCGGGACCTATTGGCTGGTCGATATCGACAAGACGTCCGCACGTCCCATCGGCAGCGCCCGGCCCACGATCAAGGCTGAAGACCTCGGGGAGGTGAGGACCGTCGACTATCAGGCCAGCGACGGGCTGGCGCTCGACGGAGTGCTGACCTTGCCGCCGAAGTCCGCCGGGAAGGGGTTGGCGCTGGTCGTTCTGCTCGAAGGCGGGCCTTCCCGCCTACGCAACAGTCCCAATTTGAGCATGACGGCGCAGGCCTTCGCGTCGCGTGGCTATGCGGTCCTCCAGCCGAACTATCGGGGCATGCTCGGCTATGGCGAGGCGTTCCGAAAGGCAGCCGAGGGCGAGGTTGGCCGTAAGCTCCAGACCGATATCTCCGATGGCGTGGCCGCCTTGGCACGAACCGGTGTGATCGATCCCAAGCGCGTCTGCATCGTCGGCTCCGGCTATGGCGCCTATGCGGCCCTGGCGGGAGTCACCCTGCAGAACGGAATCTATCGCTGCGCGGCTGGCGGGGACGGCGTCTACGACCTGCCGAACTTCGACGCATCCGTTCGCAGGCTCGTTGGAGCCGATCTGCGAGCCATGACCAGCCGGCTGGCGCGCCTGGGGCCGACGGCTGGTCAGGATCTGAAGGCGATTTCCCCGATGTTTCACGCTGGTCAGGCCGATGCGCCGGTCCTGCTCGTTTTGACCGAGGTCGTGGAGGAAGAGATATCCGGCCAGAGCCGCAGGATGGAGCGCGGCCTGCGGAACGCGGGCAGGTCCGTCGAGGTCTTCGTCAATCCGGACCCCAAGTCCCGCGACGAGCAGGGACGGAGCGACGAAGACCGGAACAAGGCGTTACTGGCCGCCATCGTCGCTTTTGTCGAAAGGTATAATCCGCCGACATAGGCGCAGGGGGGCAAGCCCTTCCCCCGAAGGGAAGAACTTGCCCCGAAACGCTCAGTCCAGCGGGGACCAGCGCTTTTCGGCGGGCTTGGCGGCGCCGCGCTTGGGGCCTTTGAACTGGGACTGGTCGATGGGCGTGGTGGAAGCCCGCTCGCCGTGGGCGCGCTGGCCGCCGCCGCGATGGTCGGTATGGCGCTTGAGCTGGCCCTGGCGCTGTTCGGCGCCGGCCTGGGCCTTCGGCTTGCGGCGGCGTTGCTTGCGCAGGCCGGGGGGAAGGTCGCTGCGGCCTTCGGGGCGGCGGTTGCGCTCGCCGCCAGCCGGCGCGCGCTCGGTCTTTTCGGCGGCGAGTTCGGGCATGGCCTTGGTCATCACCGACAGGCCGCGGTCGTTGCGGCGGTCGAAGCTGGGGATGGTCTGGCGGGTGATCTTCTGGATGTCCTTCAGGAGGCCGCGCTCGTCGTCGGCGCAGAAGGCCACGGCCGAACCGTCGGCGCCGGCGCGGGCCGTGCGGCCGATGCGGTGGACGTAGGCTTCGGGCACGTTCGGCAGCTCGTACTGGACGACATGGCTGACCGCGTCGATGTCGATGCCGCGGGCGGCGATGTCGGTGGCCACCAGGGCGCGGACGTCGCCGGCCTTGAAGGCCGCCAGGGCGCGCTCGCGCTGGCCCTGGCTCTTGTCGCCATGGATGGCCGCGGCGTTGACGCCGGCGGATTCCAGCGACTTGGCCACCCGGTCGGCGCCGCGCTTGGTGCGGGTGAAGACGATCACGCGCTTGAAGTCCTTTTCGGCGAACAGCTCGCAGAGCAGGGCGCGCTTGCGGGTCGCCTCGATGAAGATGACCTCCTGCTTGATGCGTTCGACCGTGGTCGCCTGCGGCGTGACGGAGACCTTGGTCGGGTTGGGACGCAGCAGCTCGCCGGCCAGCTTCTCGATCTCGCCGGGCATGGTGGCCGAGAAGAACAGGTTCTGGCGCAGGCGCGGCAGGTGCTTCACCACCTGGCGGATCGGGACGATGAAGCCCATGTCGAGCATCTGGTCGGCCTCGTCGAGGACGAAGATCTCCACGCCCTGGAGGGTGATGGTCTTTTCCTGCAGATGGTCGATCAGGCGGCCGGGGGTGGCGACCAGCACGTCGACGCCCGGCGCCATGGCGCGCATCTGGCCGCCATACTTCACGCCGCCGAAGATGACGGCGACCGAGACGCCCATGTGCTTGCCGTAGGCCTTGAAGCTCTCGGCGATCTGGGTGGCGAGCTCGCGGGTCGGCGAGAGCACCAGCACGCGGCAGCCGCGGCGCGGGGCGGGTTTGCGGTCGGCGGCCAGGCGGTGGAGGATGGGCAGGGCGAAGGCGGCGGTCTTGCCGGTGCCGGTCTGGGCGATGCCGAGCAGGTCCTTGCCGGCCATGACGCCGGGAATGGCCTGGGCCTGGATCGGGGTCGGCGTTTCATAGCCCTCGTCAGAGAGGGCCTTGAGCAGCGTCTTGTCGAGGCCGAGGTCGGTGAACTTGGTCAAAACGTATGTATCTTTCACGGATGCGCCGAGCGCGCCGGCTCGAACGATGCGAGGGCGCGGGACGCGGGTCATGTGTGGAAAGCCCCCGCGTGGCGGGGCGATCTATGCGATCGTTTCGGGCGCTCGACAGCGAGTTCCGGCGGTGCGGAACCCTCACGCGGCTGGAGCGCCGATATCGCCGCGATTGCTGCAGCGCAGCGCAGATATGCGCGCCGGGGCGCGGAAAGTCAAGTTCGCCAAGGGGCGGCGGCCAAGCGGCGGGCTTGCAATCGCCGCCATATCCCGCAAGGAAGCCCTATGTCCGACACCAAGCGCATGGTCCTCGTCGCCGCCGCGGCCCTGATCGATTCCGACGGGCGGGTGCTGATCTGCCAGCGGCCGCCGGGCAAGCAGCTCGCTGGGCTGTGGGAGTTTCCGGGCGGCAAGGTCGAGCCGGGCGAGACGCCGGAGCAGTGTCTGATCCGCGAACTGGACGAGGAACTGGGGATCAAGGTGGCGCAGGCCTGCCTGGCGCCTTTCGTCTTCGCCAGCCACACCTATGAGGACTTCCACCTGCTGATGCCGCTCTATCTGCTGCGGCGATGGGAGGGGATGGTGACGGCCAAGGAGCATTCGGGCCTGGCCTGGGTGAAGCCGGCCAAGCTGACCGACTATCCGATGCCGCCGGCCGATGCGCCGCTCATCGCCTGGCTGCGCGATTTGGTGTGAGCCGTCATCGCGGCGTCATCGCCCTGGCTTAGGGTTCACGCGGCCACGAAAAAGGCCCGTGGCGAGCTCGGATCACCACGGGCCTCATCTGGGGTCGAAGTCTTGCTTCAACTGTCTCTCGCGCGGCTGCACGCTCGACACTGGAACCTAGAGCCCGAGTCAGGGCGCAACGCCAGTCCGATGTGGTCCCTCTACTTAGGGCGAAATGTCGCAGCGGGCCGGCGCAGGGGCTGATAACCTCCGATCACATGAGATCGCCTGATCCCTGGCTCGACGAATTCCTGGCGCGTGAGCGTCTTCCGGCGGCCTATGCCCAGACGGTCCAGTCGGTGGCTGTGCCCCTGGCCGAGCGCATCGCCGCGGCGGCGCGGCCGGGCGGGATCGTGGTCGGGCTGTGCGGGCCGCAGGCCAGCGGCAAGTCGACCCTGACGGCGGTGCTGGGGCGGCTGCTGGAGGCGCGGGGGCTGCGGGTGGCGGCGCTGTCGCTGGACGATCTCTATCTGACGCGGGCCGAGCGGGCGGAACTGGCCGGGCGGGCGCATCCGCTGCTGGCCACGCGCGGCGCGCCCGGCACGCATGACGTCGCCTTGGGCCGAAACCTGCTGGTGCAGCTACGCCGGCCGGGGCGGACGCTCCTGCCGCGCTTCGACAAGGCCGCCGACGACCGCGGGCCGGGCGAGGCCTTCGAGGGGCCGGCCGACGTGGTGATCTTCGAAGGCTGGTGCGTCGGCGCCGCCCCGCAGCCGGCCGCGGCCCTGGCGCAGCCGGTGAACGAACTGGAGCGCGTGCGCGACGAGGACGGGACCTGGCGGCGGTTCGTCAACGCGCAACTAGAAGGTCCTTACCGCGAGCTGTTCGCTGGCCTCGACCTGCTGATCCTGTTGCAGGCGCCGGGTTTCGAGGTGGTGCTGGCCTGGCGCCAGGAGCAGGAGCGCAAGCTGCGCGAGCGCCTGGCGCGCGAGGGCGCGGGCGGCAAGCGGGCGATGAGCGACGAAGAGGTCGCCGCCTTCATCGCCCATTACGAGCGCCTGACCCGCTGGATCCTGGCCGAGATGCCCGCGCGGGCGGACGTGGTGGTGACGCTGGACGCGGGGCGGAGAGCGACCTTGCGCCCATGAAAAAGGCCGCCCAGGCGGAGCTGGGCGGCCGATTTCCTTGCGCGGCGGCGGCTTAGGCGGCCGGCGGGGCGTTGAGGACGTCGGTCAGGCGCTGGCGAAGGGCGGCGTCCTTCTGCACGGCGGCGGACATGGCGTTGTACTTGTCGGGCGAGAGGCCGCTGGCCTGGACGGCCGCGCCCATCTTGCCGATCATTTCCTTCTGGACGTCGGCTTTGGCGGCGGCGTCGGCGGACGCGAGCTTGGGGCCGTACTCGGCGTTGATCTTCTGGATTTCGGCCATGGCCGACCCGAAGGCCTTCAGATCCTCGTCGGTGAAGCCGCCTTGGGCCGGGCCCGCCGCGGCGGGCGCCGGAGCAGGAGCCGCATCGGTGGTCGCCGGAGCGGTCTGGGCTTGGGCGGACGCGGCGCAGGCGCCAAGGAGGCCGGCGGCCAGGATAGCAATACGCATCAAGTGGGGTTCCTATGGTAGTTGTCGAGCCAAGGTCGGCTTTTAAAGCCCAGGCGGGGCCAAAATGCGACCCGGCTTGGCCGTCTAACGCGCAAGTTCGACGCAGGCGCCCCGAAAACCATCACATTTCGCGCGCGATCTGCGGCGCGGCCTGCATCGACAAGGCTCTCGCCACGCGTATAGATTGCGAAACCTGGGCGCTGCGCGTCCGGCAGGGTGGGGCGAGACATGAAGAAGCTGCTGGCGATCGTCGCCGCGTGCCTGCTGACGGCCGCGTGCACGACCACGAACACCAAGATCATGGCCAATCCGGTCAAGCCGGCGCCCGGCGCGCGCATCCTGCTGGTCGAGCCGGACGTGCAGCTTGCGGTGCTGACCGCCGCGGGGCTGCAGGAGGCGCGCGCCGACTGGAGCGAGCAGGGCAAGGCGCTGATGACCGGCGAGATCGAACGCCAGATGAAGGCCCGCGCCCACAGCTACCAGATGCTGGACCCGACGAGCGCCATGGACGGCCGCGCCGGCCAGCTCCTGCGGCTCAACGAGGCGGTCGTCCGCTCGATCCAGATGTTCAACTACGGCTATGTCAGCCTGCCGACCAAGAAGGGCGCGTTCGACTGGACCCTGGGCGAAGGCGCGCAGGTGCTGGGCGAGACCTATCAGGCGGACTATGCGCTGTTCCTGATCGGGCGCGGGAACTACGCCAGCGGCGCGCGGGTGGCCACGGCGGTCGGCCTGGCGGTGCTGGGCGTGGGCGTGCCGATCGGCGGGCAGCAGTGCATGGCCTCGCTGGTCGACCTGAAGACCGGGCGGGTGGTCTGGGCCAATGTCGCGATCACCGGGCCGAACGACGACATGCGCAAGCCCGAGGGCGCAGCGCGGCTGGTCGAGGCGGTGCTGAAGGACGCTCCGCTCTAGCCATGCGCGCGATCCCGGTTTCCCTGGCGGCGCTGGCGGCGGCGCTCGTCCTGGGCGGCCTGGCCCAGGCGGCCGAGCGCCTGGCCGGCGCGCGCCCCGACATCTCCTCGATCGAGGGCGGGCTGTGGGGCGAGATGGACAAGGTCGAGGCCGAGGCCAGGACCCGCGGCGACCTGAACCGCGACCCGGCCCTCAACGCCTATGTGCACGAGATCATGTGCAAGGTCGCAGGTCCCCACTGTGCGGACCTGCGCGTCTATGTGATGGACCGGCCCTATTTCAACGCCTCCATGGCGCCCAACGGCTATACGGAAATCTGGTCGGGCCTGCTGCTGCGCGCTTCGGATGAGGCGGAGGTGGCCTATGTGCTGGGGCACGAGTTCGGCCATTTTGTCGAGACCCACAGCCTGGAGCGCTACGGCGCCCAGAAGACGCGGGCGAACGTGGCCCTGGCCGCCAGCGTGGTGGTGGCCGTGGCCGGGGCGAGTTCGGCGGCCGGCGCAGCCACCAGCGGCGAAGCCCAGTCGATCATCGATGCGACACGCGGCACGATCGACCTGATCTACTATGCGCAGATGGCCGCCCTGTTCCGCTTCACGCGCGAGCAGGAGAGCGAGGCGGACCTGCTGGGGCAGCGGCGGGCCGGGCAGGCCGGGTACGACGTCGCCGCGGCCATGGAGAGCTGGCGCGGGCTGATCGCCGAGACCCAGGGCTCGGACTTCAAGCGGGTGCGCAGGTCGGAGTCGAGAAGCAGCATCTTCGACAGCCATCCCTTGAGCGCCGACCGGATCGCCGCTCTGGAGGTCCAGGCCAAGACGCTGCGGGCGGGCGGGGAGCGCGGGCGCGCGCGGCACCGCGCGGCGATCCGCCCGTTCCTGCCCGCCTGGCTGCGCGACGACCTGCGCCGGCGCGACTTCGGCCAGACGCTGGTGGTCATCGACCGGCTGGCGGCCGGCGGCGAGGACCTGGGGGTGCTGAACTATTATCGCGGAGAGGCCTATCGGCTGCGGCGCGGCGAGGGGGACCTCGCCAAGGCGCGCGAGGCCTATCTGGTCGCCAGCGGCCAGGCGGACGCCCCGGCGGCGACCTGGCGCGAGCTGGGCGACATCCATCGCCGCGACGGCGACCGCGTGGCGGCGAGGGCCGCCTATGAAACCTATCTGGCCAAGGCGCCCCAGGCCGAGGACGCCTGGATGGTGCAGGACAGCCTTTCGAGCCTGGAGCGCAGTTCATGACCCTACGCACCACGATCCGCCTGCTGGGGATCGCCGCCGCGGCCCTGTCGCTGGCGGCCTGCGCCAGCGTCGTCGCAGCGCCCGCGGGCGCGTTCAGGGTCGGGGGCGGCTATGAGGTGTCGCTCGGCCGCGACTGGTCGGACATCAGCGCGGTGATGGCGGGCAAGACCAAGAAGGTGCGGCTGCTGTCGATCGACGGGCCGCTGTTGAACCGGCTCTATCTGACCGACGGGCTGGCGCCGGGCGATTTCCTCATCAAGCCGGAGATCAAGGAGCGGCCGACGCCGGTGATCCGCAAGGAGATGAGCGCCAGCGAGCGGCTGGAGTTCATCACCGACAGCGTGGCGGCGCTGGAGTATCAGCGGGTGGAGCTGGCGAAGCCACGGCCCGGGCGGATCGGCGAGGCGAGCGGCGTGCGCTTCGACCTGACGGCCCGGACGCAGGAGGGCCTCGACATCAAGGGGGCCGGCGTGATCGCCGAGCGCGGCGGCAAGACCTATGTGCTGCTCTATCTGGCTCCGGCCGAGCACTACTTTGACGCTTCGTTGGCCGAGGTGGAGGCGATCATAGCCTCGGCGCGGCTGGGCTAATCCTCGTCGCGCGGCAGGGGATTTTCGACCACGCCCAGGGCGTCGGCCAGGCGCATCTTGGCCGAGCCGGGCTTCAGCGGCTTCTGCTGGCTGGGGTCGGGCGACCAGCCGGTGAGGGTGAGAATCTCGAAGGTGGCGGGCAGGCGCCCGTCGGGCTCGGCGAAGCGCTCGGCGTAGATCTGGAAGGCGCGGGCCAGCACTTGGCGGGTGAGGGGCTTGGGGTGGCGCTCGGCCAGGACGCTGGTCTCGCCCATGGCCCGCAGGTCGGCCAGCAGCTTCAGCGGATGCGCATAGCGGACGGTGACGCGGTCGACGTCGGCCACCGGCAGGGCGAAGCCCGAGCGCTGGAGCAGGCCCGCCGCGTCATAGGCGTCGGCGAAGGGCGAGACGCGCGGGCCTGCGCCGCCGGTCAGCTCGGCCTCGGCGGCCAGCAGCGACTGGCGAAGCTCGGTCAGGGTCGCCCCGCCGAGGAAGGACCCGATGAAGAGGCCGTCGGGCTTCAGCGCCAGGCGAATCTGGATCAGGGCGCCGACCACGTCGTTGGCCCAGTGCAGCGAAAGGGTCGAGACCACCAGGTCCAGGCTGGCGGGGGCGAAGGGCAGGCGCTCCTCGTCGGCGACCAGGCGTGCGCCGGGCCGGCCCCCCAGCATGCGCGGCGACAGATCGGCCTCGACCAGGAAGCCGACCCGCCCGGCCGCGTCGCTTGCGGCGAGGGCCCGGGCGAAGGCGCCGTTGCGCGCGCCGAGATCGACGGCGCGCGGGAAGTCGCGCATGATCGCTTCGAGGCGAACGACGGCGTCCTCGGCGGCGCGGCGCTTGAGGAAGTCGGCGGCGGCGTAGCCGGGCGCGGCGCGGTCCAGGCGGGCGCGCAGCAGGTCGCGGTCGAAGAGGCGGGGCGGGGCGGACATTGAACTATCCAGATGGCGGTGCCGGCGCCTGGTGGAAACCCGGCGCCCGCACGAAGGCGGCGGTTCGTAGCGCGCTGGACCTGCTTTTCCCACCCCAATCGCTCGACGGCGGCGCCGCGACCCTGTCGGTCGGGCTGGACCCAGCGGCCTGGGGCCGTATCCATTTCATTGACGGGCCGCTCTGTGACGGTTGCGGCGTCCCCTTCGAATACGACCTCGGCGCCGGCGTGCGGTGCGCCGATTGCATGGCCAGGCCCCGGGCGTTTTCGCGGGCGCGGGCGGCTTGCCTTTACGATGAGGCTTCGCGCGGGCCGATCCTGCAACTGAAGCATGCCGACCGCACGGACCTGGCGCCGCTGATGGCCCGCTGGATCAGCCGCGCGGCGCGCGAACTGCTGGAGGAGGCGGACGCGATCGCGCCGGTGCCGCTGCACCGCTCGCGCCTGCTGGGGCGGCGGTTCAACCAGGCCGCCGAGATCGCCAGGCCGCTG
>NZ_JAYRST010000080.1:0-14332 GCF_041920015.1 Phenylobacterium sp. | reverse complement strand
ACTTCCACGGGTTGCCCCACAGCGACCTCAACGCTGCGCGTCTACCAATTCCGCCACGACCGCTCGTGGTGAGGCGCGGCAGGTAGCAAACCCCCGCGGCTTTGTGAAGCCCTACTGACCGCCTGCCATGAAGTCATACACATCTGCGGCGCGGGTGACGGCGATGGAGATGCGGTCCTCGTTGATCTGAATCTCGCCGCGGGCGACCGGATGGTTGTTCGCCAGGATCCAGACTTCCTCGTTCACGCCCGCGTCCAGCGGGATCACCGCGCCGCGTCCCATGCGCAGGAGCTGTTGCATGGGAAGGGTCGAACGGCCGAGAAGCACCGATATCTCGACATTGACTTCGTTGATCTGACCCAAGACGCAGAGCCCTTGAAACTCTAAGACACGCGGCCGGCGAGGCTTTGCGCAAAGCCGCCCGCACGCCACATTGGGTCCGACATGCTTGACCGCTCGTTAAACATCGCCGCGGACGCCCCGATCTTCGGGCGCGATGACGCACGCCCGGCCGGTTGGGCGGTGAGCTGCGGCCAGGTCCCCTACCCCGACGCGGTCGCCGCCATGGAGGCGCGCGCCGCCGCCATAGCCGACGGAACGGCCGGCGAGCTGGTCTGGCTGCTGGAGCATCCCCCGCTCTACACGGCCGGAGTTTCGGCCAGGGAAACGGACCTGCTCGACCCGGACCGATTCCCGGTGTTCGCCAGCGGACGCGGCGGGCAGTTCACCTATCACGGCCCAGGACAGCGGGTGGCCTATGTGATGCTGGACCTCACCCGGCGGCGGCGCGACGTGCGCGCCTTCGTCGCCAGCCTGGAGGCCTGGGTGATCGGCGCCCTGGCCCATTTCAACGTCGAGGGCGAGATACGCGAGGGCCGCGTCGGCGTCTGGGTCGAGCGCAAGGCGCCCGGCGTTACGCCACGGGAAGACAAGATCGCCGCCATTGGCGTGAAGCTGCGCCGCTGGGTGTCGTTCCACGGCGTTTCGCTCAATGTGGAGCCGGACCTGGCCCACTTCTCGGGGATCGTGCCCTGCGGCCAGACCGAGCATGGGGTGACCAGCCTGGTGGACCTCGGCCTGCCCGTCACCATGGACGAGGCCGACGAGGCGCTGAAGGCGAGCTTCCGGCGGGTGTTCGGCGAGGTCGAGGAGGCCCCGCCGCCGATTTGAACCCAGGTCAGACCTTAGGCGAACTCGACCAGCACCTCGTCGGCGGCGACGCTGTCGCCGGCCTTGGGGCCGACCGTCTTCACCACGCCCTCGCGCTCAGCGCGGATGATGTTCTGCATCTTCATCGCCTCGACCACCGCCACGGCCTGACCGGCCTGGACCGACTGGCCAGGCGTCACGTCCATACTGACCACCAGGCCCGGCATGGGCGAGAGGATCATCTTGGAGGTGTCGGCCGCCTTCTTCGGCGGCAGCTTGCCGTGCAGCTCGGCCGAGCGCGGCGTCAGCACCAGGACATGGCGCGTGCAGGCGCGGTGGCGGACGATGAAGCCCTCGGCCGCCGGCTTGACCAGGGCGGTGAACGGCTGAGCGTCCAGCACGGCGCGGAACAGCGGCTGGCCCGGTCGCCAGTCGATCTCCGTCAGGGAAAGGGTGCGGCCGTCCTCGAAGGCCACGTGGAACGCATCGCCGCCGTTCGAGAGGCGGACCTTGCACCGGTCGTGGCCGGCGATGACCACCCATTCGTCACGGACCAGTTGCGGCGCGCTGCGGGCCGTCAGCCGCCGGTGCATGGCGCAGGCGGTCGCCGCCAGCAGGTCGGCCTGGAAGGCGGTCGGCTCTGTTCCGGCGAAGCCGTCGGGGAATTCTTCCTTGATGTAGTTGGTCGAGAGCGCGCCGGAGCGGAAGCGCTCCTGATCCATGACCGCGGCCAGGAACGGGATGTTGTGGCCCGGCCCTTCGATATGAAAATCCTCCAGCGCGCGGCCCATGGCGTCGATGGCCAAGAGGCGGTCCGGGCCCCAGGTCGAGAGCTTGGAGATCATCGGATCGTAGAACATCGAGATCTCGTCGCCTTCGCGCACGCCGGCGTCGTTGCGGACCTTGGCCGCTCCCGAATTCCCCTCCTCCGGCGGCAGGTAGCGCACCAGGCGGCCAATCGAGGGCAGGAAGCCGCGATAGGGGTCTTCGGCGTAGATGCGGCTCTCGATCGCCCAACCATTGATGGCCAGGTCCTGTTGGCCGAAGGCTAGCGGCTCGCCCGCCGCCGAGCGGATCATCTGCTCGACCAGGTCGACGCCGGTGATCAGTTCCGTGACCGGATGCTCGACCTGCAGGCGGGTGTTCATCTCCAGGAAGAAGAAGCTCTTGTCCTGGCCGGCGACAAACTCGACCGTGCCGGCGCTGTCGTAGTTCACCGCCTTGGCGAGGGCGACGGCCTGGGCGCCCATGGCCGCGCGGGTGGCCTCGTCCAGCAGCGGCGACGGCGCTTCCTCGATGACCTTCTGGTTGCGGCGCTGGATCGAGCATTCGCGCTCGAACAGATGGACGACGGCGCCGTGCTTGTCGCCCAGCACCTGGATTTCGATATGGCGCGGGCTTTCGATGAACTTCTCGATGAAGATGCGGTCGTCGCCGAAGCTGGCCTTGGCCTCAGCGCGGACCGCGGGAAAGCCCTCCTCCACGTCCTGCGGCTTCCAGGCGACGCGGATGCCCTTGCCGCCGCCGCCAGCCGAGGCCTTGATCATCACCGGATAGCCGATTTCGCCGGCGATCTTCAGGGCGTGGGCGGTGTCGTCGATCTCGCCCACATGGCCGGGCACGGTCGAGACGCCGGCTCTCGCGGCGAACTTCTTGCTCTCGATCTTGTCGCCCATCGCCTCGATGGCGCCGGGGTTCGGCCCGATGAAGACGATGCCCTCGGCCGCCAGCCGCTTGGCGAAACCGGCATTCTCCGACAGGAACCCGAAGCCGGGGTGCACCGCCTCCGCGCCGGTCTCCCTGCAGGCCGCGACGATCTTGTCGGCGACGAGATAGCTCTCGGCCGCCGGCGCGCCGCCGATGAAGACGCTCTCATCGGCCATTTCCACGGCCATGGAGTCCGCGTCCGCCTCCGAATAGACGACCACCGTGGCGATGCCGAGCCGGCGGCAGGTCTTGATGATGCGGACGGCGATCTCGCCGCGATTGGCGATCAGGATTTTCGAAAACATTGAACCTTTAGCGCAGCTTGACGGCCGTTCCGGCGGCGGTGACCATGAGCATGCCGTTGTCGGCGCCCATGGCTTCATAGTCGAGATCGACGCCGACCACGGCGTCGGCGCCCAGCTTGGCCGCTTCCTCGCACATCTCGCGGATGGCGATGTCGCGGGCCTCCCTCAAGGCCTTTTCATAGCCGCCGGCGCGGCCCCCGATGATGTTGGTGATGCCGGCGAACAGGTCGCGGAAGATGTGCGCGCCGATGATCGCTTCGCCGCTGACGACGCCCAGCGTGCGGGCGATATCCCGTTCGGCGACATGGGGCGTGGTGCTGGTGATCATGGCCTTATCCCTCCGGCGCACTTTCGCGATGGCTTCGGGGACCTTAAATTGGAGCCCATGAGCACGCCAGCCGCCTCCCCTTCCGGATTTGACCTCACACCGCCGGACGCGGCGGAACGCAAGGCCCTTGAAGCAGGACTTTCCCGCGAGGAAGCCGACGTCCTGCTGCACCACGGCACCGAGGCGCCGTTCTGCGGCGGCCTGCTCGATAACAAGGAGGACGGCGTCTACTGCTGCCGCCTCTGCGGCCTGCCGCTGTTCCGCGCCGGCACGAAATTCGAGAGCGGCACCGGCTGGCCCAGCTTCTACGCCCCGTTCGACGAGGCGCATGTGGTCGGGGTGCGTGACGTCAGCCACGGCATGATCCGCATCGAAACCCGCTGTGCGCGCTGCGACAGCCACCAGGGCCACGTCTTCCCCGACGGCCCGCCGCCGACACGGCTGCGCTACTGCATCAATTCGGTGTCGCTGGAGTTCATCTCGAATAACGAGCCCCTGCGCGATCCACTCGGCCGCGGCGATCAGGCGGCCTTGAACGTCCACGCCGGCTGAGGGCTTGGCGGACCGCACGTAAAGCAGGCAACCTCCCTGAAAACATAGGGAGGCGCAGGCCATGAAGGACTTCGCGGGAAAGATCGCCGTCGTCACCGGCGGCGGGACGGGCATGGGCCGCGAACTGGCCCGGCAATTGGTCGCCGAAGGCTGCAGCGTGGCCATGTGCGACGTCTCGGCCAGGGCCATGGCCGAGACCGTCAGGCTGATCGAGGCCGATGGCGCGCCCCAAGGCACCAAGGTCTCCACCCACGTTGCGGACGTCTCGCTGGAAGCAGCCCTGATCGCCTTCCGCGACGAACTGGCCGCCGAGCATCAGACCGACCGCATCCACCTGTTGGCCAACAACGCCGGAATCGGCGGCGGCGGCAGCATGGTGGCCGACAGCCGCGCGGCCTGGGAAAAGACCTTCAACGTCTGCTGGGGCGGGGTCTATCTGGGGGTGCGAACCTTCCTGCCCATGCTGATGGCCGCCGACGAGGCGCACATCGTCAACACCTCCAGCGTCAACGGCTTCTGGGCCACCATCGGGCCGAACACGCCCCACACCGCCTATGCGGCCGCCAAGTTCGCGGTGAAGGGCTTCACTGAGGCCCTGGTCACCGACCTGCGGCTCAACGCGCCGCACGTGAAGTGCTCGGTGGTGATGCCGGGCCACATCGGCACCTCGATCGTCGCCAATTCACGCAAGGTCCAGGCCGGTACGGATTCCGACGAATTGAGCGCCGACGAGATCGCCCAGGCCCGCGCCCGGATCTCGGCGGCCGGCGTCGACACCAGCCAGCTCACCGACGCGGCCGTGGCCGCCCTCAGCGCCGACGCGGCCCGCCGCTTCCTGGAGGATGCGCCCATGACCGCCGCCGCGGCGGCCAAGGTCATCCTCGACGGGGTGAAGGCCGAGCGCTGGCGCATCCTGGTGGGCGACGACGCCCAGCAGATCGACCAGTGGGTGCGGCGCGATCCCGAGCGCGCCTACGAGCCGGAATTCTTCGCCGATTTCGCCCGCGAAGTCGGCTGGCGGCTCGGCGGCTAAAGGCCCAGCTCCGCGGCGGCCAGTTCGACGATGGCGAGCCTTGCGTCCAGCGTTTCGCCATTCAGCGGCTCTTCGATGATCCACGCAGCCGACAGAGCGCTATAGGCCAGGATCCATTGCAGCACGCGTCGGGGGTCCTGGCCGCTGCGCTGGGCGACCATGCCGAGACGCCGTTGCAGGCGGCCAGGCTGCAGGGCCACGACGGCGTCGGGGTTGCAGAAGGTGTTGGCGTAGTCGTAGCCTCGCTCGCCCAGCAGCCCCTTGGGATCGATGGCCAGCCAGCCGCGCGGGCCGAAGTCGAGAATGTTGCCGTGGTGGATGTCGCCATGCAGGGGGACGACGTCGCGCGGCGCTGCCAACAGCGTCTTCGCAACCGCAGCGGCCTTGGCGAGAATCCCGCCGTGTGCGGCGGCCGTCGGCGCGAGTTGCCGAAACCAAACGTCGAGGGGCGCGAGGCTGGTCGGTGCGGGCTTCCCTCGGGAGCTATGCAGCCTCTCCACGGCCGCGCAAATGATCGCCGTAGCCTCGTCATCCCGGCCGCTTCCGGCCATGTCGGCCAGCGAGGCTGTTCCCGTGGCGCGCTCGAGCAGCAGCGCTTCGCCTTGCCGGGCCAGTACGCGGGCCGCGCCCTCCCCGCTCCACCACTCCATCAGCGCGCCGCCCGCGATCTCCTCGGGCGCTGAAGCCATCTTCAGGATAGCCGGCGCACCGCCGTGACGTACGGGCAGCAGCAAGCTCCCCGTATGGTCGGTGACGAAAGGCTCGCCGTCGGGAATTAAGTCCCACTGATCGAGCCACGGCTGGAAGGACGGTCCGGACACGCCGCCGATCTAAGTCCTCGGCGCGCCCGGACCAAGAGCGAACTCAGTTGCGGGTCGGGCGGGCGGCGGCCTGCATCTGCGCTTCGTTGGCGCTGTCGCCGAATCCCAAGCCCGATCCGGTGATCGGGTCGCCGCGGCGGACGCGCAGATTGTTCTGCACATGGGTTACGCCCGACATGTCCTCGATCAGCCGCTCGGCCCGGTGCTTGGCCTCGCGCTCGCTCACCGTACCGTTCAGAGTGACCTCACCGCCCGAAACGGCGATTTCGATCCCGCTGGCGTCGAGCCAGGGGTCCTCGGTCAACAACTCGTTGGCCTCTTCGCTGATCCGCTCGTCGGTCCGCTTGTAGCTGGCCGGCCCGCGTCCGCGGTGCTTGGGGTCGCCTTCGCCGAACCAGGCGGCCATGCGATCGCCGGCCCGCTCCCAGAAGCTGCGGCGATCGTCCTCCTCGTAGCGGCCCTTGTGCTCGGGGTGATGGTCGCCATAGGCGATGCGATAGGCGTGCTCACGCCGCCCGCGATCCCCGTCGTAGCGGGAAGCGCCATAACCGCCCCGGCCGGACCACAGAGCGCCGCCCTCCGTGATCGAATGGGGCCGGTATTCGTCGCGATAGATGCGGCGTCCAGCGTCGCCATAGTGGCGGCCGCCCTCCGAAGCTCCGCCGTAGCCGTAATAGCCGCCAGCGCCATAACGCGCGCTGGTGTAGTCCACGCCCCGCTCGCGCTCGCCGAACACCCGCTGGTCGCGGACCTCGTAGGGGTCGAAGCTTCGTTCCTGCCGCCGAACGCCGTCATAGCCGTCGCGTTCGTAGTCGTCGGCGCCGTACTCGCCGCGGCCATAGCGTCGAGAGCGCCGCTCGGGGTCCATTCGCTCGCGCTCGTCGCGCTGATCCATCCATCTGCCGGCCATCTGTTCCTCCTTTGCGTCTTGGCGCCAAGAACGGAGGAAGCGCGAGGCCGGTTCCGTGACGTTTTCGCGAGCTACAGCGGGATATTGTCGTGCTTTTTCCAGGGATTGCTGAGCTGCTTGCCCTTCAGGTTCTTCAGCGCCCTGGCGATCCGGCGGCGTGTGGAATGGGGCATGATGACGTCGTCGATATAGCCGCGGCTGGCGGCGACGAACGGATTGGCGAAGCGTTCCTTGTACTCGGCCTCGCGCGCGGCGATCGCCTCGGTGTCGCCGATCTCCGAGCGGAAGATGATCTCGACCGCGCCCTTTGAGCCCATGACCGCGATCTCCGCCGTCGGCCAGGCGTAGTTGAGGTCGCCGCGGATATGCTTGGAGCTCATCACGTCATAGGCGCCGCCATAAGCCTTGCGGGTGATCAGCGTCACCTTCGGCACGGTCGCCTCGGCATAGGCGAACAGCAGTTTGGCGCCGTGGCGGATCAGGCCGCCCTGCTCCTGCTTGGTGCCCGGCATGAAGCCCGGTACGTCGACGAAGGTGACGATCGGAATGTCGAAGGCGTCGCAGAAGCGCACGAAACGCGCGGCCTTGCGGCTGGAATCGATGTCCAGCACCCCGGCCAGCACCTGGGGCTGGTTGGCGACCACCCCGACCGTCGCGCCTTCCATGCGCCCGAAGCCGCAGATGATGTTCTTGGCGAAGTCGGGGCTGATCTCGAAGAAGTCGGCCTCGTCCACCACCTTCAGGATCAACTCCTTCATGTCGTAGGGCTTGTTCGGGTTGGCCGGGACCAGGGTGTCGAGCGAGGCTTCGACCCGGTCGGGCGAGTCGTAGCTCTCGCGCTGAGGCGGCTTCTCTCGGTTCGAGAGCGGCAGGAAATCGACCAGCCGCCGGACCTGGGTCAGGGCCTCCAGGTCGTTCTCGAAGGCGCCGTCGGCCACCCCCGACTTGATGGCGTGGACGCGATAGCCGCCCAGTTCCTCGTGGGTCACTTCCTCGTGGGTGACGGTCTTCACCACGTCCGGACCGGTCACGTACATGTAGGAGGTGTCCTTCACCATGAAGATGAAGTCGGTGATGGCGGGCGAATAGACGTCGCCCCCGGCGCAAGGCCCCATGATGACGCTGATCTGCGGGATCACCCCGCTGGCCAGGGTGTTCTGGAGGAAGATGTCGGCATAGCCGGCCAGGCCGTCGACGCCTTCCTGGATGCGCGCGCCGCCCGCGTCGAACAGGCCGATGATCGGCGCGCCGACCTTCAACGCCTGCTCCTGCACCTTGACGATCTTCTGGGCGTGGGCGTTGGAAAGAGATCCGCCGAAGACCGTGAAATCCTTGGAGAACACGAAGACCAGGCGACCGTTGATCCGCCCCCAGCCCGTGACCACGCCATCGCCCGGCACCTTCTGGTCGGCCATGCCGAAGTCGGTCGCGCGATGCTCGACGAACATGTCGAACTCCTCGAACGAGCCCTCGTCGAGCAACAGGTCCAGGCGCTCGCGCGCGGTCAGCTTGCCCTTGCCGTGCTGGTTCTGGATGCGCCGCTCGCCGCCGCCCAGCCGGGCTTCGTCGCGGCGCTTTTCGAGCTCTTCCAGGATATGCTTCACGGCGGGCCTCCAAGGTGACGCCAAAGGCGTAGTCGGACGATCCGGGCCTTGCAACAGTCCCGCCGCGTCAGGCCAGCGCCTTGAACCAGCGCTCCAGCATCCCGGCTTCTTCCAGCAGGCGCGCGGTCCGCTCGGCTGCCTCCTCGTCGATCCCCCACTTCTCTTCCTGATAGGCCTCGTCGATGCGCGACAGGGTCCAGGCTTCCTCGCCGGTCAGCCAGCCGCGTTGCAGGGCGAAGGCCAGGACCGCCGAGCCGAACAGCGGGGTGCCGAAGGCGACGCCCGTCAGGGCGAAGTCGTCCAGATCCAGGGCCAGCGCCTGCACCGCATCGAGCGTCTCCTGCGGTTGCTGGGCGTGGATGATGCCGGTGGCGCGCTGGAAGACCAACGCCAGCTCGTGCTCGGCCCGCCGCAGCACCGGCTCCCAGCCGGCGACCTGGCGCTCATAGAGGCTGTCGCCCCCCTCCGAGAAATAACAGAGCAGGTCCGTCGCCGCGTACTGCGCCACCTGGGCGGCGGTCGCCTCGCGGGCCTGGGGCACGGCCTCGATGGCCGTGAAGGCCAGGCGCGTGACGTGCATGGCGGCGATCTCGATATAGGGCTGCTGGGCGTCCCATTCGGCGGCGACCATCTCGGCCAGGGCCTTCGTCGGAACCCGGAGCTGGCCGCCCTTGGGCGAGCGGACGTTGCGGCCGTCCAGCTTCACGGTGAAGCCGCCATTCTCGGCCGTCACCGTCACGTCCTTGTAGAATCGCTTGGGCTTTTCGCCCGGCTCGATGAAGCCCTTTTGCACGCGCATCTCCTTGCTGGCCGTGCACATGGCCGCCAGCGGCGCATTGCGCAAGCCGGGCCTTGCGCCCCTAGCGCCGCCGACGCGGCTTGAACGGCTCGGGGTCGGCCTCGTGCTCATCGAAGCCGAAGCGCGCGAAGCCCTCCTTCAACTCCTTGCTGATCGGCGCCTCCAGGATCAGCGTCCCGCGCGAGGGATGCGGAATGGTCAGGCGGCGGGCGTGGAGCTGCAACTTCAGGTTCCCCGACAGCTCGGCCGAAGCCTCGGTCCGGTATTTCGGGTCGCCCAGGATCGGATGGCCCATGGCCAGCATGTGCGCGCGCAACTGATGGGTCCGGCCGGTATGCGGACGCAGGGCCATCCAGGCGACGCGATGGGCCGCGCGGCTGACGGTGACGAACTCGGTCTCGGCCGGGTCGGCGTGCGGGTCCTTGGGATCGGCGGGCACGACCATTTCGCGATCGCCGACGCCCTTCTTGGCCAGATGCAGCTCCATCACGCCCTCGGCCGGCTTGGGCGTGCCCAGGACCAGCGCCCAATAGGTCTTCTCGGCCCGGCGGCGGGCGAAGGCGCCTGACAGCTTGGCGGCCGCGCCAGGCGTCTTGCCCAGCACCAGCACCCCGGAGGTGTCGCGGTCCAGGCGGTGGACCAGGCGGGGCCGCTCCAGCCCCTCGCCCCAGGCGCTCAGCAGGCGGTCGATATGCTTGACCGTCTTGGTGCCGCCCTGCACCGCCAGGCCCGACGGCTTGTTGAGCACCAGGACTTCCTCGTCCTCGTAGATCACCAGCGACTTGGCGTAGGCGATGTCGCGCGGATCCAGCCCCGGCTTCTCGCCCGGCTTGGGCGCAGCGGGCAGAGGCGGCACGCGGATCATGGCCCCGGCGGCCAGCCGCTGGTCGGCCTTGGCGCGGGCGCCGTCCACGCGGATCTGACCGGACCGGGCGAGCTTCTGCACCTGGATCTGCGAGACGTGCGGCCAGCGGCGACGGAACCAACGGTCCAGCCGCACGCCGTCCTCGCCCGGATCGACGGCGATGTTGCGAACTTCCCTCATGCGAAGACCTTGCGGGCCAGCATCAGGCCGACGAACAGCGCCGAGACCGACAGCAGCACCGACGCGACCGCATAGGTAAAGGCCTGGCCGTAGGTCCGGCGCTCGATCATCAGCGCCGTCTCAAGCGAAAAGGCCGAAAAGGTCGTGAAACCACCCAGCACGCCGACGCCCAGCAGTACGCGCAACCGCTCCTGGTCGGCCCCGCCCCGGTGAGCCAGGTATCCGGCCAGCACGCCCATCAGCAGCCCGCCGGAAAGATTGGCGATAAAAGTGCCGAATGGCCAAGCAGGGCCCCACAGCCGCAAGGCCTGGACGCCCAGGGCGTAGCGCGCCATGGCGCCGGCCGCCCCGCCGACGGCCACGAGTATGAACTTCTCCATGCGGCCCTTATGCGCTGCGCTGCGCCTTGCACGCAAACGCTGGATCAGGCTCTAGATTCGGGTCCCGACCGTGCGGCGAACCTCGCGGGCGTCATAGACTTCCGGTCCGGCGGGCGCCGGCCGTCCCTTGCCCATCAGGACCTCGATGCTCTGCACGATCGCGGGTCCGCCGCCGAGGTTGAAGCTGGTTCCCAGCCCGACGCCGACCCCGCTGCGATAGCCGCCGCTGCCGCCGCCCGCGCCGATCGAAACCCGCGGACCGCCGCCTTCGCCGCTCTGGGCCGTATAGCGGTCGACCACCCGGAACCAGTCGTAGCCGTCGGCGATCGCCAGGTCGGCCGCCCGCAGCAGCGCATAGTCCGCGACCTGGGCCGCCGGCGCGCCCGGACCACCGCGGAAGGTCACGCGATAGCGGCCGGTCTCAATCCTCTGTTCGGAGAACCCGACGCTGCTGGGGCCGGTCGCGGGGCCATAGATGGTGGGCGCCGTCGCGCAGGCGGCGAGCGCAAGGGCGAACAGGGAGGCGGCGAGCGGGCGTTTCATGACCCGCTAACGGCCAAGCCTGCCCCACTGTTCCTCTTGGCCAGGCCAATAGTTTCGATCAGCGCCTGCATGTCTTCTGGAACCGCCGCTTCGATGCGCTTCATGCCGCCGCCGGGATGCGGAAAGGCCAGGGCCGCGGCGTGCAGCATCAGGCGCGGCGCCGGCGCGCCGCCGACCATCAGCGCCCCGCCATAACGCACGTCGCCGGCGATGGGGCGGCCGATAGAGGCCAGGTGCACGCGGATCTGATGCATCCGCCCGGTCTGCGGATTGAGCTCCAGCAACGCGGCCTGATCGTTGGCCGCAAGCGTGCGATAGCGCGTAAGGGCCGCCTCGGCGTCGGGGTGGTCGGGAGCGCAGGTCCGCATATAGGCTTCGCGGCCGATCTCCTCGCGGCGCAACGGCGTCTCGACGACGCCGGACGCCGGCTGCGGCGCGCCGGGCGTGACGATCGCCCGATAGGTCTTGGTCAGCCGCCGTCCCATCATGTGCTTGCCCAGGAAGCTGGCCGCGGGCTTGGTCTTGGCGGTGAGGATCACGCCGGAGGTGTCGCGGTCCAGCCGATGGATCAGGCGCGGCCGCGCCTTGCCCGGCTTGGCGAAGGCCCAGAGCAGTTCGTCCAGGGTGTTGACCTGGCCGCGGCCGCCTTGGCTCGACAGGCCCGAGGGCTTGTTGAGGGCCATGACCTCGGCGTCCTCATAGATCACCAGGCTGCGGACGAAGGCGACCTCCTCCGGCGTCAGGACGACCGGTTTCGGCTCGGCCTTGGCCTTCGGCGGCGTGCGCGGTTTCACGAACGAGACTTCCGCATCTCCGCCCAGCGCTCCAGGCGCTCCTTGATCCGGGCCTCCACGCCCTCGCCCTTGGGCCGGTAGAAGACCTGCCGCTCCATGCCCTCGGGAAAGTAGTTCTGGCCGGAAAACCCGCCCTCGACGTCGTGGTCGTAGGCATAGCCCTTGCCGTAGCCGAGGTCCTTCATCAACCGCGTCGGCGCATTGCGGATATGGGCCGGCGGCGTCAGCGAACCGGTCTCCTTGGCCGCGCGCTGGGCGGCCTTGAAAGCGGTGTAGACAGCGTTGGATTTAGGGGCGGCGGCCAGATGCACGACCACCTGGGCCAAGGCCAGTTCTCCCTCCGGGCTGCCCAGGAAGTCGTAGGTGTCCTTGGCGGCGTTGGCCAGGACCAGCGCCATGGGATCGGCCTCGCCGATGTCCTCGACAGCCATGCGGATCAGGCGCCGCGCGATGAACAGCGGGTCTTCCCCCCCGCCCAGCATCCGCGCCAGCCAGTAGAGCGCCGCATCAGGGTCGGAGCCGCGCACCGACTTATGCAGGGCCGAGATGAGATTGTAGTGCTCCTCGCGATCCTTGTCGTAGGCCGGGCTGCGCTTCTGGAGCACCTGGCCCAGTTCCTGGACCGAAAGCGGCTTGGCGGTTCCGATGTTGAACAGGGTCTCGGCCAGGGTCAGCAGGTAGCGGCCGTCGCCGTCGGCCATGGCGATCAGGGCCGCGCGGGCTTGCGGCTCCAGCGGCAGCTTGCGGGCCTCGTGGGCCTCGGCCTTGGCGAGCAGGGTCTCCAGCGCTTCATCGTCCAGGCGTTTCAGGACATAGACCTGCGAGCGCGACAGCAGCGCCCCGTTCAACTCGAATGACGGGTTTTCGGTGGTTGCGCCGACCAGGGTGACGATCCCCTCCTCGACGAAGGGCAGGAAGCCGTCCTGCTGGGCGCGGTTGAAGCGGTGGATCTCGTCGACGAACAACAGGGTCGACTGGCCCGCCGCCCGGCGCATGCGCGCCTGCTCGAAGGCCTTCTTCAGGTCGGCGACGCCGGAGAACACCGCCGAGATCTGCTGGAACTCGTAGCCCGCCTCCTTGGCCAGCAGCCGGGCGATGGTGGTCTTGCCGGTGCCGGGCGGTCCCCAGAGGATCATCGAGGACAGCCGCCGCGCCTGCGCCATGCGGCCGATCGGGCCGTCGGGCCCGAGCAGGTGATCCTGGCCCACCACTTCGGAGAGGCTCTGCGGACGCAGCCGGTCGGCCAGCGGCGACGGCGCGTGGGGCGTAAGTCCTGCGGCTTCGAACAGATCGGCCATGGCGCGTTCTAACCTTCCCCGCGCCCCGGCGCGAGAGCGACGCGCATGGGCGCTGCCCTGCCCGTCCGTCAGGTGCGGAAGTTGGCCGTGACCTCCTGGCCGTTGCGCTCGATGGTCACCTGCCACTGGCCGCCGCTCTGAGTGAGCTGGGCGGTCAGGTCACGCACCGTGTTGATCTCGCGGCCGTTCACCCGCCGGATCAGGTCTCCGGGCCGCAGGCCGGCGTTCATCGCAAAGCCGCGGCTGATATTGGTCACCAGGACCCCCTTGCCCAGGAAGGGGTCGAGGCCGAGTTCATCGGCCACCGCCGGCGACAGGTTGACCACGGTCGCCCCGTCGAACGGGTTGCGGCCGCTGATGACCTGTTGGTCGCGCGCCGGGGTCGCCGGCGGGGCTTCGGCCCGCAAGGTCAGGCTCTGCTCTCCGCCGCCGCGTCGCACGCCGAGCCTCAAGGTCTCCCCCGGGCGGCGCGACGAGATGGCGTAGGACACCGCCGCGGCGTCCACCGCCGGACGGCCGTCGACCGAGACGATGACGTCCCCTTGGCGCAAGCCCGCGCGCGCCGCCGGCCCGCCGGGCCAGATGTCGGCGACCAGCGCGCCCTGCGGCGTGGTCATGCCCATCGAGCGGGCGATCTCGGCCGTGACCGTCTGGGTGCGCGCGCCCAGCCAGGGGCGCACGACCGCCTGGCCGCCGCCGGCCGCGGTCTCGACCACCCGCCGCACGATGGCCGCCGGCACGGCGAAGCCGACCCCGGAGGAGGTGCCCGAGCGCGAGAGGATGAAGCTGTTCACGCCGATCAGGTCGCCGTCCATGTCGACCAGGGCCCCGCCGGAATTGCCGGGATTAATGGCCGCGTCGGTCTGGATATAGGCGTTGGCCGCGTCCCCGTTCGGATCGGCCGTGCGGTTGAGGGCCGAGACGATGCCGTTGGTCACCGTCTGACCAACGCCGAACGGGTCGCCGATGGCCAGCACCAGGTCGCCGACCTGGACCTCGCCCGAATCGTCGATGGCCAGGGTCGGCAGGCGCTCGTTTCCGACGTCGATCTTCAGCACGACCAG
>NZ_JAYRST010000079.1:0-14568 GCF_041920015.1 Phenylobacterium sp. | reverse complement strand
GGGGGGCGCGCCGGCGCCCCCCCCCCCCGCGGGGGGGGGGGGGCGGGGCGCCCCCCCCCCCCCCCCCCCCCCCCCCCCCCCCTTGCCGAGTCGGAAGTCCCCCTCAGTCCGCTTCGCGGACAGCTCCCCCAGAGGGGGAGCAATTATAGGCCCTTAGCCCAGCAACACCGTCGAGATCGCGCCGGTCAGGCGGGCGAGTTCGGCGTCGGTGACGACGTAGGGCGGGGTCAGGTAGACGACCTTGCCCATCGGGCGGATCCAGCAGCCTTGCTCGGCGAAGGCCATGCAGAGCGGGCCGGTCTCGACCGGGTGGTCGAACTCGACCACGCCGATGGCGCCCAGGGTGCGGACGTCCACGACGCCGGGAGCGGCGCGGCAGGGCTCCAGGCCCTCGGCGAGGGCGGCGTGGATGCGGGCGACGTCGGCCTTCCAGGCGCCGGTCTCGAAGAGGTCGAGGCTGGCGTTCGCCGCCGCGCAGGCCAGGGGATTGGCCATGTAGGTCGGGCCGTGCATCAGGGCCGCGCCGGCGTCGTCCGACCAGAAGGCCTCGAAGACCGGCGTGCGGGCGATGGCGGCCGAGAGCGGCAGGGTTCCGCCGGTCAGGGCCTTGGAGAGGGTGACGATGTCGGGCGTCACGCCCGAGCCCTCGCAGGCGAACAGGTCGCCGGTGCGGCCGAAGCCGACGAAGATCTCGTCGAAGACCAGCAGCAGGTCGTGCTTGTCGCAGAGCCGGCGCAGGGTGCGCAGCACCGCGTCGGAGTGGAAGAGCATGCCGCCGGCGCCCTGGACGCGCGGCTCGACGATCACCGCGGCGATCTCGCCGGCCTTCTGCGCCAGCAGGGCGTCGAGGGCGGCTTCCGACGCCGGGTCGAGCGGCAGGTCGGTGACGATCTGGGCGGGCATGACCCCGGCGAACAGGCTGTGCATGCCCTCTTCCGGGTCGCAGATGGTCATGGTGGCCAGGGTGTCGCCGTGATAGCCGCCCTTGAAGCTGAGGAAGCGGGTGCGGCCCGTCACGCCGCGGTTGATCCAGTATTGCAGCGCCATCTTCATGGCGATCTCGACCGAGACCGAGCCGCTTTCGGCGAAGAAGACGTGGTCGAGGTCGCCGGGCAGCAGGGCGGCCAGGCGCTGGGCCAGGCGATAGGCCGGCTCGTGCGCCAGCCCGCCGAACATCACATGGGGCATGAGGTCGAGCTGGCGCTGGACGGCCGCGCGGATATGCGGGTGATTGTAGCCGTGGCAGGCGGTCCACCACGAGGCGATGCCGTCGACCAGCGCGCGACCGTCCTCCAGGACGAGGCTGGAGCCCTCGGTCCGGGCCACGGCGAGCGGGGCCGGGGCGGTCTTCATCTGGCAGTAGGGGCGCCAGACGTGTGGCGCGCCGCGGGTCATCCAGTCCGGTGTCGCGATTGTCATGACCGGCGGCTTTAACGGAACGGCGCTCTCGTGCATACCGCCCGCCGTGTCAGACAGTCTCACCGCGTTCGCCCAAGGCAAGCTTGCCGCGCTGGAGGCCCAGAGCCTGCGGCGCACCCTGGTTCCCACCCGGCGCCTGGACGGGCTGTGGGTGGAGCGAGGCGGCCGGCGGTTGCTGTCGTTCTCGTGCAACGACTATCTGAACCTGTCGCATCATCCGGCGGTGAAGGCCGCGGCCGTGGCCGCGGTGGAGGCGCATGGGGCCGGCTCGGGCGCCTCGCGGCTGGTGACCGGCGACAACCCGATCTTCGGCCTGCTGGAAGCCAAGCTGGCGGCGCTGAAAGGAACCGAGGCCGCCTGCGTGTTCGGCTCGGGGTACCTGGCGAACAGCGGGATCATCCCGACCTTCGTCGGCGCGCGCGACCTGATCCTGGTCGATGAACTGGCCCATGCCTGCATCTGGTCGGGAGCGCAGCTTTCGCAGGCGAGGATCGTGCCCTTCCGCCACAACGACATGGCCGATCTGGCGCAGAAGCTCGCCCTGTATCGCGGCGAGGCCGAGCGGGCGCTGATCGCCACCGACGGAGTGTTCTCGATGGACGGCGACGTGGCGCCGCTGGACGAGATCAGCGCCCTGGCGCAGGCGCATGACGCCTGGCTGCTGGTGGACGACGCGCACGGCCTGGGCGTGGTCGGCGGCGGCCAGGGGACGGCGGCGATGTTCCCGCAGGCCAGGGTGGACCTGGCCATGGGCACCTTTTCCAAGGCGCTGGGCGGCTATGGCGCCTATGTCTGCGCCAGCCGGCCGGTGGTCGACTTCATCAAGACCCGCACGCGCACGGTGGTCTATACGACCGGCCTGCCGCCCGCGAGCGCCGCGGCCGCGGCGGCGGCCCTGGACGTGATCGCCGCCGAGCCCGAGCGGGTGGGCGCGGTGCTGGCCAAGGCGCGGCGGTTCACGTCGGCGCTGGGCTTGCCCGAGGCGGCGAGCGCGGTCGTGCCGATCGTGCTGGGCGAGGCGGAGCGGACCTTGGCCGCGGCGCAGGCGCTGGAAGCGCAGGGGTTCCTGGTGGTGGCGATCCGGCCGCCCACCGTGCCGGCCGGCACGGCGCGGCTCAGGGTGGCGTTCACGGCGGGGCATCCCGACGATGAGATCGACCGGCTGGCGGCGGCGGTGCGTCCGCTGATGGCGGCCTGATGCGCGCCCTGTTCGTCGCCGGCGCCCACACCGACATCGGCAAGACCTGGGCGGCCTGCGCCCTGCTGCGGGCGGCGCGGGCCAAGGGGCTGTCGGTCGCGGCGTTGAAGCCGGCGGTGAGCGGCATCGACCCGGCCGACTGGAGCCAGAGCGATCCTGGCCGGCTGCTGGCGGCCATGGGGCGGGAGCTGACGGACGCGGCGCTGGACGAGATCGCGCCGCTGAGGTTCGCCGCGGCCCTGTCGCCGCCGATGGCCGCGCGGTTGGAGGGCGTGGACCTGAAGATCGCGCGGTTGGTCGAGTTCTGCCGGGCGGGCCTGGCGGCAAGCCACGCCGACCTGATGCTGGTCGAAGGGGCGGGCGGGGTGATGTCGCCCATGGCCGAGGACGGAACCTGCCTGGACCTGATGGCGGCGCTCGCCGTGCCCGCGGTGCTGGTCGGGGGCTCCTATCTCGGGTCGATCAGCCACACCCTGACGGCGCTCGAGACGCTGCGCGGGCGCGGCCTGGCGGTGGAGGCGGTGATCGTCAGCCAGAGCGCCGATCCGGGCGCGCCCGACTTCGCTCAGACCGTCGAGAGCGTGGCGCGGTTCGCCGGCGACGTGCGGGTGGTCGCCGCGGCGCGGGACGAGAGCGGCTGGGCGGCGGGGTTGGTCTAGGAATTACCCCAGCGCGAAACGCGGTCGTGTCTGGAGCCGGCTTGAAGTGGACGGGCCAGGAAGGACACGAAGGCCGCCAAGACCACGAAGACCACCAAGGGGTTGGCGCTGAACGTGCGTCACCGTTGGAGGGCAAGGCCTGGACGACCACTTCGTGGTCTTGGAGTCCTTTGTGGTCTTCGTGTCGAAGAGCCGGTGCTGATCGAGGGGGACGCTAGATCGTCCCCATCGCGCTCCACATGGCCATGGCCAGGCCGAAGGCGCGCATGTCGCCGGTGGTGGTCGGGGCCATCTTGTTCATGGCGTAGGCGAAGGTGGTTCGCGCATCCATGTCGATGATGACCAGCGAGCCGCCATAGCCGCCCCAGAAGATGGTGTTGGGATTGGGCAGGGGCATGGCGCCGGCCAGGCCGAAGCCCATGCCGAAGCGGGCCGGCATGCCCAGGATCAGGTCCTGGCCCTCGACCTGGACTTCCAGCGCCTTGCGGCAGCCGGCCTCGGACATGAAGCGCTTGCCCTGGGCGACGCCGCCATTGGCGAGGATGGCGTGGACCTGGGCGACCGACCGGGCGTTGCCCGTTCCGCCGGCGGCGGGAATCTCGGCGCCGCGCCAGGCGCGGGTGCGGGTCTCGGCCACGTCGATGGGCGGATTGCTCGACATGTTCTTCTGCAGCTCGCTCTCGGAGCGGTCGGCGATGGAAGCTCCAGGCGGCGGCGGGATCAGGTGGGCGACGCGGCCGTCCTCCGAAGCCGGCAGGCCGATGTGGAAGTCCGCGCCCAGCGGCTCGGCGATCTCTTCGCGGAACACCGTGCCCAGCGACTTTCCGGTGATGCGGCGCACCACCTCGCCGACCAGATAGCCCTGGGTGAGGGCGTGATAGCCGGGCGCTGTCCCGGGCTCCCAATAGGGCGCCTGGGCCGCCAGCAGGGAAGTGGCTTTCTCCCAGTCGTAGAGGTCGTCCTTGGCCAGCGGCTCCTTCCAGCCGGAGAGGCCGGCCGAGTGGCTCATCAGGTGGCTGACCTTCACGTCCTGCTTTCCGGCGGCGGCGAACTGCGGCCAGTAGCGGGCGACCGGGGCGTCGAAGTCGAGCTCGCCCCGGTCGGCCAGCAGCAGGGCGGTGAGGGCGGTCATGGTCTTGGTGGTGGAATAGACGTTGACGATGGTGTCGCGCTCCCATGGGCGGGTGCGCTCCTCGTCGGCCCAGCCGCCCCAGAGATCGACGACGGTCTCGCCTTCCAGCGTGGCGCAGAACGAGGCGCCGACATCGGCCCCGCTGGCGAGATTGGCCGCGAACGCTTCGCGCGCCGGGGCGAAGCGGTCGTGGGTGAATCCTTCGACGGCGTCCGAAGTCATGTGCTGTCCCTCCCGATATTTTCGGGCAGCCTACGCCTGGGACGGGGATCTAGTCTTGCACTTCGTTGCGCTGGCGCTGGGCGTAGGACAGCACGGCCATGCCGGCGAGCACCGAAAGGATCGAGCCGGCGATGACGCCCATTCGCACCTCGGTCTGGGCCAGGGCGTCGTGCGGGTCGAAGGCCAGGCCGCCGATGAAGAGGCTCATGGTGAAACCGACGCCGCAAAGCAGGGAGACGCCGTAGAGCTCCAGCCACTTGGCGCCGGTCGGACGGCGGGCGAATTTCAGGCCGATCACCGCCGCGGCGAAGCCGAACACGCCGATCTGCTTGCCTAGGAAGAGGCCGAGGGCCACGCCGAGCGGGACCGGCGAGAGCAGGGTCGACAGCGACAGGCCCTCGAATGAGAAGCCGGCGGCGGCGAAGGCGAACAGCGGCAGGATCAGATAGGCGACATAGGGGTGCAGGCTCTCCATGAAGTGCTTGAGCGGCCCTTCGTGGCCGGGCTTGCGCGGTTCGACCGGCACGGTCATGGCGGCGGCGACCCCGGCGAGCGAAGTGTTGACGCCGCTCTTCAGGCAGAAGGCCCAGGCGAGCACGAAGAAGGCCGCATAGAAGAGATAGGGGGCGCTCTTCCAGCGGGACATCAGGGCCATGACCGCGATGCAGGCGCCCGCTCCGCCCAGGGCGTAGAGGTTGACGTCCGAGGTGAAGAGGATGGCGATCAGGGCCACGGCGCCCAGGTCGTCGGCGATGGCCAGCGTCAGGAGGAAGATGCGCAGCGAGGGCGGCAGGCGCGGGCCTGCCACCGCCAGGGCGGCGAGGGCGAAGGCGATATCGGTGGCGGTCGGGGTCGGCCAGCCCTGAGGCGCGCCGCCGGCGCCGGCGTTGACCAGCAGGTAGACGCCGGCGGGCGCGGCCATGCCTCCCAGGGCGGCCAGCACCGGCAGGGCCAGGCGTCGGGGATTGGAGAGCTCTCCGCGTAGGATCTCGTATTTGATCTCCAGGCCGACGACGAAGAAGAAGATCGTCATCAAGCCTTCCTTGATCCACCGATAGACCGGCTTGGTCTCGGCGAACGCCCCGACCTGGATGGTGATCTCGTGCCTGATGAAGGCGAAGTAGTGGTCGGCCCAGGGGGAGTTCGCCAGGGCGACGGCGAGCAGGGCCGCGGTCGTCAGGATGACGCCGGAAGCGGTTTCGGTCTTGAGGAAATCCAGGGTCAGTCGGCGCGCCATGGCCCCGGTTAGCATGGGCGGCAGGTGCGAAATACGTCAATCGGACGTTGCTGGCGCCGATTTGATCGCGCATCTGAGAGGCATGCCCGTCTCGCCCGACTACCGCCCCGAGCCGCATGTCCAGGAACTGGGCGCGGAGTTCTTCGATCCCGTGGAGGCGGCCGATTTTCCGATGGCGCTCCTGCGGTTCCGCAACGACCGGGCGGCGCGGACGGTGGGTCTGGAGACGCTGACCGACGCGGAGTGGACCGCTCATTTCGGCCGGTTCGAGCCCTTGCCGGGCAACCTGCCCCAGCCGCTGGCCATGCGCTATCACGGTCACCAGTTCCAGGTTTACAACCCCGACCTGGGCGATGGCCGGGGCTTCACCTTCGCCCAGATGCGCGAAGCCGGCGCCGGGCGGCTGTTGGAACTGGGGACCAAGGGCTCGGGCCAGACGCCGTGGTCGCGGCAGGCGGACGGGCGGCTGACCCTGAAAGGCGGTGTGCGCGAGGTGCTGGCCGCGGCGATGCTGGAGGCGTTGGGCGTCCCCACCTCGCGGGCCCTCTCGCTGATCGAGACCGGCGAGCAGCTCTATCGCGGCGACGAGCCCAGCCCGACGCGGTCCAGCGTGCTGGTGCGGCTGTCGCACAGCCATATCCGCTTCGGGACCTTCCAGCGCCAGGCCTTCTTCCAGCGGAAGGACCAGCTCGAGCGGCTGGTCGACCATGTGATCGCCTACTACTATCCCGAGCTTGCGGGGGCGCAGGACCGGCCGGCGGCGTTGCTGGGGGCGGTGGCGGCGCGGGCGGCGCGGCTGACCGCGCGGTGGATGACGGCCGGGTTCGTGCATGGGGTGCTGAACACCGACAACATGAACATCACCGGCGAGAGCTTCGACTACGGGCCCTATCGCTTCCTGCCGCACAACGATCCGAACCTCACGGCCGCCTATTTCGACAGCGCCGGGCTCTACAGCTTCGGCCGCCAGCCGCAGAGCGTGTTCTGGAACCTGCAGCAACTGGCCGGCTGCCTGGCGCAGGTCGGAGGCGAGGATGCGCTGGTCGAGGCGCTGAACAGCTTTGGTCCGGCCTATCGGCGCGAACTGGCCGGGGCGCTGCTGAACCGGTTGGGGCTGGCGCGGGGCGAGGAGGCTGCGGAGGTCGCCTTCGCCAATGCGCTCTTCCGGGCGATCGCCGAGGGCGGGGACCGGCTGCGCTGGGAGCCGTTCTTCTTCGACTGGTTCTGCGGGGACGAGGCGCGGGCGCTGGGCTCGCCGCGCGGCGACATCTATGCCGGCGAGACGTTCGCCGGGTTCCGCGAGTTGCTGAGCGGTTTTGAGCCCGAGCGGCCCGAGCGGCTGGCCGATCCCTATTTCGCCGGGCCCGAGCCGCAGGAGCTGCTCTACGACGAGATCGAGGCGATCTGGGCGCCGATCGCCGAGCGCGACGACTGGAGCGCGTTCCACGCCAAGCTGGCGGGGATCGACATTGCGCGGAGGGCCTACGATCTGAGCTAGGCCCTAGGAACTCGGGGCGCCTGCGCGGGTTGGCTTTCCAGTGTCAGAGGAGAGCGATCATGCCCCGAGGCGACAAGTCCAAATATACCGACAAGCAGGAACGCAAGGCCGACCACATCGCCGAAGGCTATGAGGCCAAGGGCGTGTCGGAGAAGGAGGCCGAGCGGCGGGCCTGGGCCACCGTCAACAAGGACGACGGCGGTGGCAAGGCGCCCGGCGGCTCTGGCCGTGGCAAGCACACCGGCCATCCAGCCGCGCACAAGGGCGGCAAGACGGGCGGCGAGGCGTCCGCCAGCCGATCGGCCGCCGCGCGCTCGGCCTCGGCGAAGAAGGCCGCGGCGACCCGCAAGCGCAACGCCGAGCATCACGCCTCGCATTGAGCGGTCAGAGGATCGTCAGCTTGATCCGTTGGGCCTGAGCCTCCACGGCGTCCAGCCGCTCGGGCCGGGCCAGAAGCCCCCTTAGGGCCAGTCGTGCGCTGGCGTGGGCGCGGTCGGCCGGCGACTCGGGCAGGGCGGCCAGGACGCTGGTTTCGGTCAGTTGCAGCATCTGTTCGGCCGCCAGGTCCGGCAGGTCGCAGACGAAGGCGCCGTCCGCGCAGCCGGCGCCTATCAGGGCGCGGTAATGGCCGACCAGGGCGGCGCGCGCTTGCTGGGCCGGGCCGAACTGCGGCTTGCGCAGCTCCGGAAGGTAGAAGATCGCCGGCAGCGCCGGATCGACCGAGGCGACCACGAAGGCCTCCTCGTAGAGGCTCTTGTAGAGAGCGACGTCGGGGGCCAGCGAAAGGCCCCCAAGGCGGCGGTAGAAGTCGAGAGAGGGCTGGGCGAGGTAGACGACCAGCTCGTTCAACAGTGCGTCCTTCGATGGAAACAGGTTGAACAACGAGGCGGTGGCTACGCCGAGCTCCTGGGCGATCATGCGGATGCTGGCGCCGGTATAGCCCTCGGCGCTGATGAGCCGCGCGGCGGCGAGCAGCGCTTCGTGGCGGGTCAGGTGCGGACGCCCGTCGCCGCGGGGGCGGCCGATGGGGCGGCGTGATCGGGCGGGCGGCTTCATGGTTCTCGACTTGGGACGGGCGTGGTTAGCGCGGCGAGCGCCTGTCGTCCAATTTAAAACGATCGATCAAAATAATTGACTCCGCTTTCGGCCACGCTCTATCGAGCTGGAGCGTTGGCGCAGACCGGCGGTTTCAGGGAGGGGAAAATGGACGAGAGCAGCTTGCCCGGCGTCGGCGCCGAGGAGATCGAGCGGGCGCGAGCGCCTCTGGAGCGAGCCTGGACCCTGCCGCCGGCGGCCTATGTGAGGCCCGATATCTACGACCTCGAGGTCGAGCGCATCCTGCGGCGAAGCTGGGCGCCGTTGGCGCGGACGGACCAGGCGCCGGAGCCCGGCGACTACATCGCCACGGATTTCATGGGCCAGCCGGTGCTGCTGGTCCACGGCCTGGATGGGCGATTTCGAGCGATGGCCAATGTCTGCCGGCACCGGGCCGCGCCGGTGGCCGAGGGCGCGGGTCGGCGCAAGCTGTTCACCTGCCCCTATCACGCCTGGAGCTATGACACCGAAGGGCGGCTGATCGCCGCGCCGCTGATGGACGGCGTGGAAGGCTTCGCGCCGGAAGACTGCCGGCTGGGACAGATCAGGACGGAGGTCTGGGAAGGCTTCGTGATGGTCAACCTGGACCCGGACGCCGCGCCGTTTGCGCCGCAGGTCGAGCCGCTGCGCCGCTATTTCCAGGCCTTCCGTATGGGCGAGATGGCGGTGGTGCGCACCCTGACCTACGACAGCGGCTGGAACTGGAAGGTGCTGGTCGAGAACTTCATGGAGGCCTACCACCACCTGGCCGCCCATGCGCAGACCCTGGAACCGGCTTTCCACGCGCGGGATTCGGTGGTTCCCGACAGCGATGGTCCCTGGTCGATCCTCCACATGCCCGCCGCCGCGCCGGACGCTTCGCGCGAACGCCTGGTGCAGGGGCTGGAGGACTGGCAGGCGCAGAGCCTGTTCGCGGCGGTCGCCTTCCCGCATTTCCTGTTCGCCCTGCACGGCGACGGCATGGCCTGGTACCAGATGTTACCGCAGACGGCGGGCCGCTTCACGCTGAACATCCACATCTGCGCGCCGCGTTACCTGCTGGAACTGGAAGGCGCAGACGAGATCATCGCCGCGCTCGAACAGGCGACGGCGGCGATCCATGCCGAGGACATCGCGGTCAACGACCTGGTGTGGCGCGGGCTGAACGCCCCGATGACGGGCCAGGGGCGGCTTTCGACCCTGGAGCGGTCGATCTGGCAGATGAACCAGTGGTGGCTGACTCAGATGGGTCTCTAGAGCATTTTCCGCCGAAGTGGACACCGGTTCGGCGTAGAAAATGCTCCAAATTCAAAGAGTCTTGAGCAAAATCCGATCCAGTCAGATCGGATTTTGCTCTAGGCGGGCTTGCGCGACGCGGCCTGAGCCAGGACGACGCCGGTGAGGGCGAGCGCGCCGCCGAGGGCCTGGAGCGGGCCGAGGGCTTCGGCGAACAGCAGCCAGCCGAGGATCGCGGCGACCACCGGCTGGATGAGCACCACCACCGAGGCGGTGGCCGGCGGCAGGCGGCCCAGCGCCCAGGCGATGGAGCCCTGGCCGGCGACGTGCATGAGCCCGAGGCCGGCGAGCGCCGCCCAGCCGCCGGGCGTGGCGGGGAAGATCGGTTCGCCGAGGGCGAGGGCCGCGATCAGCAAGGCCGGGGCGCTGGCCAGGCTCGACCAGAACATCACCTGGGCCGCGCCGGCGCTGCGGCGTGCGGCGCTGATAGCCAGGAAATAGAGCGCGTACCAAAAGGCGGTGGTGAGGGCGAGGGCGTCGCCGAGCGGCGGATCGGCGCCTGGTGCATGGGCGCCGCGTCCGGCGGCCATCATCCAGGCCCCGGCCACGGCCAGGGCGACGGCGGCGACAAACAATCGCGCGGGCCGCTGCTTCAGGAAGATCCAGGCCGCGGCGGTGACGACCACCGGGGTCAGGTTGGTCAGCACCGTGGCGTTGGCGACCGAGGTGAAGCGGATGCTGTAGTGCCAGAAGCCGAGGTCGCAGGCGAAGGCCAGACCCGCGGCCAGGGCGAAGCGGCTGGGCGCGCCGACCCCGCCGCTGGCGCGCAGGGCCAGCAGCCCCAGCAACGGCAAGGCGAAGCCGACGCGCCAGAAGCCGATGGCGGCCGGGCCGGCGTCGGCCAGCCGCACCAGGATGGGGGCCAGGCCGATGACCGCCGCGCCGAACACCAGCACGGCCAGCGCCTGGGTTCCGGCCGGATCGCGGGAGGTCTTATTCAAAGCCCAGCTCCGCTTTCAGCTCGGCGGCCGAGACGCCGCGGGCGCGCAGGTCGCGCAGGGTTTCAGCCCTGTCGCGCTTGGCGAAACGCCGGCCGTCAGGGCCGGTCAACAGGCGGTGGTGACGGTAGGCCGGCGTCGGCAGGTCGAGCAGGGCCTGGAGCAGGCGCTGCACGGGGGTCGCCTCGAAGAGATCCTGGCCGCGGATGACGTGGGTCACCCCTTGCAGGGCGTCGTCGACGACCACGGCGAGGTGATAGGCGACGCCGACATCCTTGCGGGCCAGCACGATGTCGCCGCCGGACAGGGCGGGATCGGCGAGGATATGCCCCCGTTCGCCGCCGGGCCCGGCGCCTTCCTCGAAGAAGCTCAATGGCCGGCCGGCGAGGGCGGTTTCGGCTGCGTCCAGCGACAGCCGCCAGGCGAAGGGATCGCCGGCCGCCAGGCGGGCGGCCTCTTCCGCCGCCGGCAGGGCCGCGCCGCGATGGACCTCGGCCGCGCCGTGCGGGGCGCTGGCGGCGGCCTGGGCCAGTTCCTTGCGGGTCTTGAAGCAGCGATAGGTGAGGTGGTCGGCGGTGAGGGCGGCGAGGGCGGCCTGATAGTCGTCGAGGTGGTCGGACTGGCGGCGGACCGGCGTTTCCCATTCAAGTCCCAGCCAGGCGAGGTCTTCGTAGATCGCCTCCTCGTAGGGCGGCCGGCAGCGGGTGGCGTCGATGTCCTCGATGCGTAGGAGGAAGCGGCCGCCAGCGGCGCGCGCGGCCTCGAACGCGGTCAGGGCCGAGAACGCGTGGCCGCGGTGCAGGTAGCCGGTCGGAGACGGGGCGAAGCGGGTGACGAACACCCGACGAGCTTTAGTCCTGTGCGGTGCGCGCGAAAATGCCCATGTGCTCGAACACGCCGCGCAGGAAGGCTTCGTCGCCGCCGAGCGCGTCTTTCAGGTGGTCGAACTGCTTGAAGGAGAACATCTCGGCCAGGCCGTGGGCGGCGCACCAGGCCGCGGTGGTGGCCAGTTCCAGCTCCTGCTCGCCCATCGGCGCAGCGCCGGCCTCGAGCAAGGTGTCGCGCACCTGGCAATAGGCGCTGTCGTTGTCGGCGTGGACGTGGTCGGGCAGGCTGTCCTTGTCTCGCGAGCAATCGTACATGACGCGGTAGAGCGCCGGATTGTCGCGAGCGAAGCGCACATAGGCCACGCCCAGCGAGGTCAGCTTGCCGCGCATCGAATCCTGGCTGGCGCGGGCGTGGGTCATCTGCTCGTTCAGCAGGTCCCAGCCCTCGTGGGCGACGGCGTCGAGCAGTTCGCCCTTGTCCTTGAAGTGATGATAGGGCGCCGCCGGGCTGACGCCGGCCTCGCGCGCCACGGCGCGCAGCGAGAGGGCCGTGGGGCCTTCGGTCTCCAGCAGGCGACGAGCCGCGTCGATCAATGCGCGGCGCAGATCGCCATGGTGGTAGGGGCGATTTTCGGCGGCTGCAGTTTCCTTCATGGCCCTCACACTAAATCTGAATCTGGACGGCGTAAAGATCATCTTGACGGCGTTCAGATGGCTGCTATCTTAGCATTGTTCAAATAGAAAACGCCCTCGCTCCCCCGAGGGTCCAACTTGAAAGGTGTGTGTCATGTCTCTCGCCCGTCTCACCCACTTCGAACGGCTTTTCGACCGTCTGGCCCCGGTGGTGCTGATCGCTCTCAGCTTCAGCCTGGCCGCCGCCACGGTCGCCGTCGGCGCGTAGCAGCCGACGCTCCCAGTCTCTCGAGCCTGTTCCTCCAGGGGCCGGATTTTTCCGGCCCCTTTTTCTTTGCACGGCTATGGAGGGGTGAGCTTTTGGCTATGCATTTTTGCATGTCGTACATTGTAAAATTAATCTGTACATCGTTCAGATGGATTGCTATCTAAACATCGTCCAGATGGACGCCGGGCGGCGGAGGGCCGCGCCGGAGACTTACGAAGGAATGACCACATGACTGCTCTCACCCAACTTGGCCGCCTGTTCGACGCCACCGTCGCCGTGGCCTTCATCTTCATCAGCCTGGGCCTGGCCGGCGCCACCGCCGTCGTCGGCGCCTGATGGCCCGCCGCAAGGCGCCTCGTCCGGCGCGACTGGCTTCGGACGGGGCCGCCCGGCTTCATTTCATGGAGCTGTCGTGGAAATGGGCCTATAATTCTCCCGTTGCGGGAGTCGTCCCCAAGGGGCTTTGAGTCGCCGCGCGTTCGGATCGCGAAAGGGGGCCTGTCTTCAGTCTCTACGCGTACGACATAAGGGCCGCGAAGGCCCCCGGGAGGCGCGGCCATGCAGGTGCTTAACCACCCGCCGTCCGGCTGGCCCTGCCTGGTGCTGAACGCCGATTTCCGCCCGCTCAGCTATTACCCCTTGTCGCTCTGGCCGTGGCAGGAGGTGATCAAGGCGGTGTTCCTCGATCGCGTCGACGTGGTGTCGACCTACGACCAGGAAGTCCATTCGCCATCCTTCAAGATGCGCCTGCCGAGCGTGGTTTCGCTCAAGCATTACGTGCCGCAGGACCGGCCGCCGGCCTTCACGCGCTTCAACCTGTTCCTGCGCGATTCCTTCACCTGCCAGTACTGCACGACCGGCGAGGACCTGACGTTCGACCACGTCGTGCCGCGCTCGCGCGGCGGGCGCACGACCTGGGAGAACATCGTCACCGCCTGCGCCCGCTGCAACCTGATGAAGGGCGGGCGCACGCCGCACGAAGCGCACATGCAGCCGTTCAACAAGCCGCGCCGGCCGACCGCCCACGAGTTGCAGGAGCGGGGACGCAGGTTCCCGCCGCACCACCTGCACCGGAGCTGGCTGGACTACCTCTATTGGGACATCGAGCTGGAGGCTTAGGTCTCAGCCGGCGGCGCGGCTTGCGGTCAGGATCAGGACGAGCGCGGCCTGCACGGCGACGATGACCAGCAGCCAGGTCGCGAAGGGCTGCTTGCGCGTCTTGTGGCGGAAGACCTGCTGGGCGGCGACGGCGCCGAAGGATCCGCCGACCGCGGCCAGGGTCAGGAGGGTGCGCTCGGGAATCCGCTCGACGCCGCGGATGGCGCTGGACTTGTCCAGGCCCATGGCCGCGAAGGCGGCGAGATTGACGGCCAGCAGATAGAGCAGGATCACGCCGTCGCCTGGGCCGGCCGCCACATGGCCCACATCGCCGGAGCGTCGGGCCGGGCGCGCAGCACCTCGACCACCTCGAAGCCGTGGCGGCGATAGAGCGGCACATTGGCCTCGGCCGAGGATTCCAGATAGGCCGGCAGGCCCTGGGCGTCGACCTCGGCCAGGCCCGCCGCCAGCAGGCGCGAGCCGACCCCGTGGCCCTGGGCGTCCGGGCGGTCGCCCAGGAACCCGAGATAGGCGTGCGGCGCCTTCGGTTGGTGGGCGTCCATCATGGCCCGCAAGGCCGACATGCGCCCCAGGCGCGAGACGCCGGTGGCCGACAGCAGGGCGGGCAGGGCGCGCAGTTGCTGCAGGAAGGGCGTGGGGCCGAGGCTCTCGGACGGCAGCCAGATGGCCGCGGCCCCGCCCGTCGCCGGCCGCGAGATCTTCCCGTCGAGCAGGCCCATGGCGGTCAGCAGGTGGAAGAGCTTGAGGCGTGCGGCCTCGTGCCGGGAATCGGCGCGCAGGAACCAGTTGAAGATCGGATCGGCGGCGAAGGCGGCGGAGAGATCGGCCGCGATGACGGGCACGTCGGCCATGGCGGCGCTGACGGGAGCCTCGGCGGCGCGGCGCAGGGCGGTGATCTCGTCCGGCGTCATATCTTCTCGCTGATCTTGATGGCGGCGCGGCAACCGGCGCGGATCACCGCGGCGAGCAATGGATAGCCCGGAGCCTCGCGCGCGCCTTCCTCCAGCGCATGGTCGCGGTGGGCGATCTCCTCGTCGCGGAACTTGGT
>NZ_JAYRST010000078.1:0-14705 GCF_041920015.1 Phenylobacterium sp. | reverse complement strand
AGTACGCCTCGATCGATCCTGTCGGAGGCACACAGGCGCAGGCCTATCCGGGCGTCGGGACCTCGATTGGGACCAGCCAGCTCGTCCCGCAGATGCCGGCTGCGGCCTTCACGAACTACCAAGGCACGACAGTCTCGGCCGGCCCGACCTATACGGCCGGCGGCGCGCCGCCCGGGACCTACTCCTTCACGCCGGGCGTCGTTCCAGTGGCCGGCCGGGTCGATCGATCGGTGCTGTCGCATGACTTCGCCGGCGCGCCCCGGCCGGCCGAAGGCGCCACGGTTGGCGCTTACGAAGCCCCATGACGCACCCCCTTCAGCGATCCCTGCAAGCCGAGGCATGAGCATGAGCCAAGCCCTGACATCCACGCTGGCGATGGCCAGCTACGCCCTTCTCGATGACCAGCCGTCCAGCAATTCGGTGATGATCGGGTTCCCCGATCATGCGAGCGCCGAGCGTGCGCTCGCCGCCATCCTCGCCAATCGCCAGGCGCCGCTCGAGCCGCCTGAGCCGCGCTACGATGCGGCCTCGGCCGCCGAGCTGTTGGCCGCGCTGAAGGCGGCGCGGGGCGGAGAGGCGCTGCGGCTGGCGCCAGGGACCTACTCCGCGGTGCTGATCAAGGGACTGCGGTTCAGCGGGCCGGTCAGGATCGAGGGCGAGCGCGCGATCCTGACCGGCCTCGACGTGCGCGACAGCGAGGGCCTGGCCTTCACTGGCTTGACCTTCGCCGCTTCGGCTGGAGGTCTGCCCAATCCGTTCATCGTCATGAGGTCCAAGGGCGTTCGCTTCTCGCAGATCGACGTGAAAGGCCCCGACGACGCCGCGCCGCTTTCCGGCGTCGGCGGGCTGACCCTGCGCGAGAGCGCTGAGGTGTCCGTCAGCGGGTCGGTCTTTCATGGCCTGCAGCACGGGCTGTCGATCCTCGATTGCACGGGCGTCCTGGTCGCCGGGAACCGTTTTCATCACCTGCAGACCGATGGGGTGCGCGGCGGCGGCGTCTCGGGCCTGGCCGTCACCGCAAACCGCTTCTCGGACTTCTTCCCGGCGCAGGGCGACCATCCCGACGCCGTCCAGCTCTGGACGACGAACACCATGGCCTCGGCGCAAGGCATCATCATTGCCGACAATGTGATCGTCAGGGGCGAAGGGGCGGCGGTCCAGGGCGTCTTCCTGCGGGACCAGGTGAAGACGCTGCCCTATCGGGATGTGTCGATCGCCCGCAACCTGATCCTGGGCGGCCTCTACAACGGGCTGATGATCGAGGGCGGCGACGGCGTGGTCATCGAGGGCAACGTCGTGGCGGGGTTCCCAGATCAGAAGTCGTGGGTCCGCATGGAGCGGGTGACGAACCTGACCATGACCGGCAACCAGGCCCAGCAGTACCTGCTGGAGAGCAAGGCCCTGAAGGAGCCGCCGGTCGGGAACGAGATCATTGCGTCCGTGAGCGATGGCGGCGCGGCGTTGCTGGCGGCGCACAACTCGTCGGGGGTGTGATGGCCGAGGGCGGGGAACCCCAAGTGATGATGCCGACCGGCATGTCGGAGGCCTGGCAGCAGGCGCAGGTCCTGGCGATGCGCCAGCTCGGCGAGTTGGTCGCGGCCCAGACCAAGCGCCTCGACAGCCAGACCGAGTTGATGATGGACATGCGCGACCGGCTGATCCGGCTCGAGGCGCAAGAGGTCCACAAGGACGTCGAGGCCTTGAGGGGGGAACTCAAGGCGGCCCAGGCCCGCATCAGCTTGTTGGAGAGCCAGCGCGATCGCGTCCAGGGCGTCGCGGCCTTCACGACCTGGCTCGGCAAGAACGCCCCGTGGTTCCTGGCCATGTTCGCCGCGATCTGGGCGGGGCGGGAGACGTTGCAGAAATGACCGATGCCGCCAAGCAACCAGAGGGCCGGGTCGCCCGCGTCTGGCATGCCCTCATCGACGCCGCGCCCATCAAAATCTGGGCGCAGATCGGCGCTGGCGTGGCCTTGACCCTGGTTTTCGTGGGCTTCGGCCTGGTGATCTGGCTTGGCCCCTGGGCTCCCGAGCGCCAGGCCCAGCAACTCCAATGGCTGGGCTGGGGGATGGTCAGCGCGGCGTTCCTGATCCTCGTGGCGCTGACTGCGATCACTGGACTGTCGGTCAATGTACGCGGCGGCCGTGATGGGCTGGTCGCCAGCATCGACCAGGACGAGGCGACGCCGCTCGCGGTGCGGACGGTCACCGAGACGACGATCGAGCCAGCGCAGGCGCCTGAACGCAGCCTGGAGGACCCAGCATGAGCCGAGAGGCGCTCACAGCCATCAAGGCGGATGCTCTCTCCGCCAGGGCCAACCTCGACAACCTGATCGCTCGGATCGACACCGAGCTAAGGGGCGTCGACCTCACCCTCGACATCGACCCGCAGCTTATCGCAGACCTCAAGCGGGACGAGGGCCTTCGCCTCGACGCCTATCCAGACCCGATCTCGAAGGGGCCACCCTGGACGATCGGATATGGCCACACCGGACCAGATGTCCGTCCAGGCCTGACGTGGACGCTGGAACAGGCGGAAGCGGCGTTGATCAGGGACATCCGGGATCATAACGCTCAGCTCGCCGCAGCCCTGCCATGGGTCGCGAACCTCGATCCCGCCCGGCGTCGCGTCCTGCAGAACATGGCCTTCAATCTGGGCGTCGGGGTGGCCGGCGGAACGAAGGGCCTGCTCGGCTTTAAGAACACGCTCGGGATGATCCAGCGCGGCGAGTATGCCGCCGCCGCTGACGGCATGCTCAAGAGCCTCTGGGCCAAGCAGGTCGGCCAGCGCGCAGTTCGCCTCTCCAACACCATGAGGACCGGGAAATGATCCAATGGATGGCCGCGCGCAGCGTCGCGCAGACCTGGTGGCCGGCACTGGTCGGCGCCGCGGTCATCGCCGGGCCGGTCTTCCTGCTGGGCCATTGTTCCGGCGTCCAGGCCCAGAAGGACCGCGACGTCGCCGCCAGCGTCTCGACCGTCAAGCGCGTCGGCCAGGCCAATACGGCCGCCGCCGGCGAGCGCGCCGAAGACGCCCACCGCATCATGTCAGCCCAAGAGGAACAGTCCCGTGCGATCCAGTCCGCGCCTGATGAGAAGCCTGGCCCTGGCCGGCTGCGCCGCGCTTGCGTGCAGTTGCGCCAGCAGGGAACCGCAGCTCACCGCCTACCCGCCGAGTGCCGACCTGAAGGTTGAGGCCAAGCCGGTCCTGGCGCTCGAGGCGCTGGCCAGCGACAACGCCCTGGCCGAGTACGACGCGGCGGTCGAGGCCTGGGGCGAGCGGGGCTGGGCCGCGGTGGCGCGGATCTGCCGCTGGGCCGCGGCGAACGGTGCGCCGTTACCCTTCAAGTGCCCTCCGCCGGATACGTGAGCCCGTTGCAGCTCCCGCCGATCATTTTGCCGACGTTGGCGAAGTGATCTGGCCCGGCGGCCAGCGGCCGACCGCAACCTGTAAGCATTTCTTACAACTTGGCCCGCTCCCTTCACCGGGGGCGGGCCTTTTTGCGTTTGGGACATGTCAAAAACCGGCGGATTTCTTTCCACGTCCCGCCGACGTGTAAAGCTGGCGTGTACGTGAACCGAAAAGGACTCTAGTTTCAGACCGTTAGCGCGGCACCGATAACCGGTTGAGAAGTCTTGACTTTTGCGCCATTGCACCTAGGCTTCGCGGGCGGTCCTTGCTTGGTGATAAGCGCCCCAGGGCGCTTCGATGGATAGCCAAGATCGCCGATATGGCGGATCGCGACTTTCCTTCTATATCCAGACCTCCACATGCCCGACCTCAGCGCAGGCGCTGCACCGGAGCCGCCGTCTTATGGCGTAGGGCGTGGCATCCGGGCCGAAAACCGTGAGGGCCTCGGCCTGGCTGAACGATCCCTCGTGGCCGCAGCGGCATCTGACGTGCAGCCGGTCGTGGTAGCGCATGGATTTGTCGAGGGTTTCGGCGCGGCCCATTTCAGCGCGGCCCGTAGAGCACTTCTGACCAACCAGCGTCGGAGCTCTCGACCTGGCGCAACACTTTCCAGGTCATCCAGACGGGACCGCGGACGCGCTCAAGCATGAACCACGCCTCTTCGCCGTCGAAGTCGGGGACAGCCTCGCGCGGCAAAAACTCCGGACGACGAGCATCCATGATCTGAAAGTGTAATGTCCCGCTGCCGTCCTTCTCCATCATGCGGACGCGGCGCAGGAGCGCGACCCTCTTGCGGCCCTTCATCGTGCCGGACGGGGCTGGGTGAAAACGACTCGGCCGCCTTCGCCGACGTAGCCGACGATAGGGACGAGGCGGGCGGGCTTCGGGCGCTGGGGGAGGCGAATGACGTTGTCGACCTTCATGCGTCAAATGTGAACGAATTTAGAACATTGAAGTCAAGTGCGTCGTGGCGGCGAACGCCGTTCGCGCTCAGCGCAGTTGGGAAAATCCGCTTAACCCATTGAAACGACTGGAGCGGATTTTGGCGTAGTTGGGAGCCAAGCCCTTGAGCTACTGACTTTCCCCATAGCTTCCCAAGCTGAATGTCGTGGGTTCGAATCCCATCGCCCGCTCCAATCTTTCAAATGCTCATCATCCTTGCCGGCGACGGCGGACCCTTGGTCGGAAGGTCTCGGCGTTCTCTCGGGTCTTGTAATGTAATCGATTGTATGGACACTGGCGTCCAAGATGCGATGGCTGACCGGGAACCGCCGGAGCGACAGCCGCAGGGCGGAAACGATGGCCAAGATGAAGACCAGGAGCGGGGACGCCGCCGGTCGCTTCGGAAGAGGCGCCTGGTGATGCGGCAGAGCTTCGCCTGGTGGTCGTTCACGGCGGGTCGGGAGGTCGAGCCGGCCGCGTTTCTGCAGCAGGCGGCGGCGGCCGGCGTGCAGGGTGTCGAGATGCTGCCGCACGCCCATTGGCCGCTCGCGCGCGACCTCGGGCTCGAAATCGTCACGGTGACCGGCCACAAGCTGCAGGAGGGGTTCAACGATCCCTCGCGCCATGCGGCGCTTCAGAGCGAGGTGCGGCGCAGGATCGACGAGGCCGCCCAGGGCGGCGCGCAGGCCGTGATCGTGTTCGCCGGCGACCGCTTCGGAGACGGGGACGACGCGCGCGCCATCGCCGCCTGCGTGGAGGGCTTGAGGCCGCTGGCCGCGCACGCCGCCGCCGCCGGCGTGCGGCTGCTCATGGAACTGCTCAACAGCAAGGTCGATCACCCCGGCCAGCAGTGCGACCGGACGGCCTTCGGCGCCGAAGTCGTGCGCGGGGTCGGCTCCCCGGCCCTGAAATTGCTCTACGACGGCTACCATATGCAGTTGATGGAGGGCGACCTCAGCCGCACCATCAAGGCGAACTTCGACCTCATCGGCCATGTCCATACGGCCGGCGCGCCTGGCCGGCGCGACCTGGATGACCGGCAGGAGATCAACTGGCGCGCCATCGCCGGCCTGCTCCGCCACCTTGGCTACGACCAGTGGGTCGGCCACGAATTCATTCCGCGCGGCGAGCCGATCGCCGCGCTCAGACAGGCCGTTGCGCTGTTCGATGCGCACCAAGGCGAGGCGTGAAGGTGACCATGCAGTTCGACGCGATCGTAGTGGGGTCGGGCATCAGCGGCGGCTGGGTCGCCAAGGAGCTGTGCGAGCGCGGCCTGAAAGTGCTGATGCTGGAGCGTGGGCCGCATATCGAGCATGGCCCCGACTACAGCCACGAGACCGCCGGGCGCCTGCGGCCGCAGGATGATCAGGTCCCGTTGGAAGAGCGGCGATTGCACTACCCGTACTACGAGGGCGTCAGCTACGCCCTGTTCAATTCGAACAAGAAGTTCTGGGCCAGCGACCACGACTATCCGTACGAAACCGTGCCCGGAAAGCCCTATCGCTGGATCCGCGGCTATCACCTCGGCGGCCGCTCGCTCACCTGGGCGCGCCAGTCCTATCGCTGGGCGCCCGACGACTTCGAGTCCAACCTGAAGGACGGGCACGGGGTCGACTGGCCGATCCGCTACGAGGACCTGGAGCCCTGGTACGACCACGTCGAGGCCTTCGCGGGGGTGAGCGGCGGCTACGACGAGGTTCCGCAACTGCCCGACGGCGACTTCCTGCCGCCGTTCCCGTTCAACTGCGTCGAGGAAGAGGCCAAGGCGCGGATCGAAGCGGCCTTCCCCACCCGCCGGTTCATCATGGGCCGCACCGCCAATCTGAGCCGGGTCGCCAAGCCGCAGATGGACCTGGGCCGCAAGCGCTGCGAAGGCTATGTGCGCTGTCATCACGGCTGCCCGCTCGGCGCCTATTTCTCGTCGCTCGCGGCGACGCTGCCGGCGGCCCAGGCGACCGGCAACCTGACGGTGCTCACCGACACCATCGTCGAAAGCGTGACCTACGATCCGGTCCGCAACCGCGCCACCGGCGTGCGGGCGATCAACCGCCTGACCAAGCAGGGCGTGACCTACGAGGCGCGGCTGGTGTTCCTGAACGCCTCGGCGATCAACACCGCGGCCCTGCTGTTGAACTCGCGGTCCGACGCCTTCCCCCGGGGCCTCGCCAACGGCAGCGACCAGGTCGGCCGCAACCTGATGGACCACGTCAGTTGCAAGCAGGTGTTCGGGACCTATCCCGGCTTCGACGACCAGCCCTACCAGGCCGACCGGCCCACAGGCATCTACATTCCGCGCTATTCGAACGTCACCGAGGACAAGGACTATCTGCGCGGCTTCGGCATGCAGGGCGGCGCGCGGCGCATGCGGCGGCCGGGCGGGGAACTCGACGAGTCGGGCCGCCCGAAGCGCGTCTGGGTGATGTCCCTCGGGCCGTTCGGCGAGGTGCTGCCGAACCCGAACAACCGCGTCACCCTGACCACTTCGCGGGTCGACTCCTGGGGCATTCCGCTGCCGGTCATCGACGCCGAGCATGGCCCGAACGAGCGGGTGATGATGCGCGAGGCCGCACGCGACGCGGCCGCCATGCTCGCCGCCGCCGGCTGCGTCGACATCACGCCCTGGGAGGAGGCCGGCGCCTATCTGACGCCGCCGGGCGACCGCATCCACGAGATGGGCACCGCCCGCATGGGCCGCGATCCGGCGACCTCGGTCTTCAACGGCTGGGGCCAGGCGCATGAGGTGCCCAACCTGTTCGCCTCCGACGGCGCGGTCATGACCTCCAGCGCCTCGATGAACCCCTCGCTCACCTACATGGCGCTCTCGGCCCGCACCGCCAATCACGCGGCCGACCTGCTGGAACAGGGCGCGTTTTCGTAAGGGGCTGTCGCATGTGGGTGTCATCCCGGTTTCGGCGCAGCCGAAGACCGGGACCCATGCGCGCCTGATCTCGAAATTAGAGTCCCGCGAGGCGCGCCTGCGCCATCCGGTGTTCATGGATCCCGGACATGCGCTGCGCGCTTTCCGGGACGACACACGTGGGCGCCGCGATGGCTGCCTGTCCGCACCGCGTACGATTGTCCAGTCCAAGCGGGGCTCGATCCCCGAACGCCATGATCGACTCTTAGAGTTGCGGGGTGACTTAGGAAATCCGAATATGAATTCAGATTCGACAATCCAGCTCGACCGTGTGTAGGTTCGCCTCAAGAAACCGAACTTGAATTCAAGTTCAATCAAGGGGAGGCGTGGTCATGCGTTGGATACTGGGTTTGGCGTCGGCGCTGGTGATGGCTGCGCCGGCCGGGGCGGCCGATGTCGGGTCGCGGGCGACATGGCTGTCGCCCCAGCACAATGCGGCCGCCTTCCAGGGCATGGAGGAGCTGTTCCCCTCCCGGCGGGTGCAGGCCTCGCCGCAGGTCCTGCCGCTCCACGTCGCGGCCCGGCCCATCGCCCCGACCTACCGGTTCGAGGGCCGCACGCTCGGCCTCGACGACTTCATCGCCCGCAACCATGTGAGCGGCCTGCTGGTGCTCAAGGGCCAAGACATCCTGCTGGAGCGCTACGCTCTCGGCGCCGATCCCGACACGCGTTTCGTCTCGTTCTCGATGGGCAAGTCGGTGGTCTCGACCCTGGTCGGCCTGGCCCTGGCCGAGGGCAAGATCGCCAGCCTTTCTGACCCGGTGGCTAAATACCTGCCGGAGGTGAAGGGCGGCGCCTATGAGAGCGCCTCCATCGAGGACGTGCTCAACATGTCCTCGGGCACCAGCTTCCAGGAGGCCTATGCCGAGCCCGATTCCGGCATCGCCCGGTTCATCGGCGTATTCTCGGCCAATCAGGGCGGCCTCTACGACTTCGCGCGGCAGATCCCCTCGGCCCGTCCGCCGGGCCAGCTCTTCAACTACGCCAGCGCCGACACCGAGGTGCTGGGCATGCTGGTCCGGCGGGCCGTCGGCGAGCCGCTGGCCGACTATCTGTCACGCAAGGTGTGGGCTCCGATGGGGGCCGAGGCCGACGCGCGCTGGATGCTCGACGGCCCCGGCGCGGCGGGGCAGGAGGTCGCGGCCGGCGGCGTGCTGGCGCGGCTGCGCGACTATGGGCGCTTTGGCCTGCTGTTCGCCCGCGCCGGCGAGCTGGACGGCCGGCGGATCGTGCCCGCCGACTGGTCGGCCGACGCTGTCCGGCCGCACCGGCCGAACCTGGCGCCCGGCAAGCTGGGCGGCCGTTCGCAACTGGGCTATGGCTATCAGTGGTGGCTGGCGCCTGACCGGCCCGGCCGGGAGGGGCTGTTCATGGCGATCGGAATCCACGGGCAGTACATCCTGGTCGATCGCAAGCGGGACCTGGTCGTCGTGAAGACCGCCGCTTGGCCGACCGCCAGCAACCCGGCCCTGGCCGAGGAGACCTTCGCCTTCTTCGACGGCGTCATCGACGCGGTGGACCGCGAGGCGGCGCGTTGAAGACGGCCGCGGCCTCCGGCGACGACGCCCTGGCGCTGCGCAACCCCCCACTGCAGCGCCGGGCGCATGAGCGCATGGCCGCCATTCTGGAGGCGGCCCACGCGGTTCTTCGCAGGGATGGGGCCGAGGCGACGACCGCCACGGCCATCGCTCATGAGGCCGGCGTCGCGGTCGGGTCCTTCTATCACTACTTCCCCAACAAGGAGGCGGCGTTCCTCGCCCTCTACGAAGGCAAGCTCGCCGAGCTGCGGGCCTTCGCGGCCTCCACGCCGCTTGCGGCGGGCGGCGACCGGCGCGAGGCGCTGCGGGCCTGGGTGATCGCGCTGAAGGAGGAGGAGCTGAGGATCGGCTTCGACTTCGCGCTCTTCGATGCGGTCCATCACTATGGCCGGCTGGCCTCCATCGGCGCCCGCCATGCGGAGGCGATGGCGTTGGCGACGGCCGCGCGGGCTCGCCAACTCGGCTCGACCTGGTCGGACGCGGCCCTGTTCGACATCTGCCTCAGCGCCTTCTTCATGAACGGCAGTTCGTGGCTCTACTGGCGCGCTTCGGGCGGCTACGCGCCGCGGGCCATCACCCGCCTCGCCGACGCGGTCGCCGCGGTTCTGGAGCCGGCCCTGGACGGCTCGCCCGAGCCGCCTGGCCCGCATCTGGCGCCGCAGGGAGACGGAGCGTGAGCGTTCGAACAACAGGGGAGGAAGACATGCGGCGACTGGAGCCGGCGCGTCCACAGGACGTAGGACTTTCCGTCGAGGGGCTGGAGCGCGTGGATGCGGCCGTCCAGGCCTGTGTCGACCAGGGCGTCCTGGCCGGCGCCGTCACCCTGGTCGCCCGCGGCGGGCGGCTGGTGCGCCAGACGGCCATGGGCCTGAAGGACATCGAGAGCGGCCAGCCGCTGGCGCCCGACAGCATCTTCCGGGTGTTCTCGATGACCAAGCCGGTCACCGCCAGCGCCATGATGATCCTGCACGACCAGGGGCTCTGGGACCTGGACGATCCGGTCTCCCGGCATCTGCCCGAGTTCGCCGATCTGCGCGTCTTCGTCGAGCGCCGGCCCGATGGCGAGATCGTCACCGCTCCGGCCGAACGCGGTCCCACCATGCGCGAGCTCATGACCCACACCGCCGGCCTCGGCTATGGCCTGCAGCCCGGCGCGCCGGTCGACGACCTCTATCGCCAGGCCAGGGTCTGGAAGTCGGCGAACCTCGCCGAACTCAGCGCTCGCGTCGCCAGCCTGCCGCTGGCCTATCAGCCCGGCGCAAGCTGGGCCTACAGCATCGGTATGGACATCCAGGGGGCGATCATCGAGCGCCTCAGCGGCCAATCCCTGCCCGACTTCATGCGCGAGAAGATCTTCGGCCCGCTGGGCATGGTCGACACCGACTTCCATACCCCGCCGGAAAAGAGCCATCGGCTGGCGACGCTCTATCTCGACGAGGGCGCGGGAACCCTGAAGCCGATCGCCAATCCCTTGAAACGCGACGACAGCGCGCCTCCCGCCCTGGCCTCGGGCGGCGGGGGCCTGGTCTCGACCGCCGGCGACTACGCCCGCTACGCCCAGATGCTGCTCAACGAGGGCGAGTGGGACGGCCGCCGTATCCTGAGCCCGCAGGCCGTCAGGCTGCAGATGACCAACCACCTGCCCGACTGGATGATGCAAAAGGGCTTCCTGATCGGACAGCAGCGCATTCGTCCGGGCTTCGGGATCGGGCTGAACGGCGTGGTGTTCACCGACCCGGCCGCCGCCGGCGTGCCGGTGGGCCGCGGGACCTATCACTGGGACGGCGCGGCCGGCACCTGGTTCTGGGTCGATCCCGAGAACGACCTGCTGTTCGTCGGCATGATCCAGTTGATGTCGCAGAGCGCGCCGCCGCTCCAGGCCCGAACCCAGACCCTGATGGCGGACGCCATCGTCGGTCCGGCCGGCGTCTGACGCACCAAGGAGACGCCGCATGAACGGCCCCTCGCTCTTCGTCCCGCCGATCTACGCCGCAGAGCGTCCCGCCGAGATCGTCGAGCAGCATCCTTTCGCCCTGCTGGTCACCGCGGGCGCGGGCGGCGTCCACGCCACCTCCACCCCGATCTTCTTCGCACGCGACGACGACCAGGGCCGGCTGGTCGGCCACATGGCGCGGCGCAATCCGCACGCCGCGGCCCTGGAGGACGGGCAACAGGCGCTCGCGGTCTTCTGGGGGCCGCACGCCTATGTCTCCTCGCGCTGGTACGTCGAAAAGCCCGAGGTTCCGACCTGGAACTACGTCCAGGCGCATGTGCGCGGGCGGCTGACCCCCATCGACGATCCCGAGGGGCAACTGGCGGTGCTGCGGCGCAGCGCCGAGATTCTCGAGCGCAAAGGCGAGCCGCCCTGGACGCTGGAGACCGCGCGAGAGCGGGTCGACTTCCTGCTGCCCTACATCCGCTCCTTCGCCATCGACATCGAGCAGATCGAGGGCGTGACCAAGCTCAGCCAGACCCATCCGCCCGCCGACCGCACGCGCGTCCACGACGCCCTGCTGGCCGAGGGCGAGGCCGGCGGCGTGGAGATCGCCAATCTGATGCGGGCTTTCGGCCTCGCCTAACCCTTCAGCACCAGCGGCAGGCCCGCCGACACCAGCACAACGCGGTCGGCCGCCGCCGCCATGGCCTGGTTCATCCAGCCGGCTTCGTCGCGGAACCGCCGGGCCAGGGCGTTGTCTGGCACGATCCCCTGGCCGACCTCGTTGGTGACGACGACGATCCCGGCCGGGCTGGCGGCCAGGGCCTGCGCCGTCTCGGCGACGGCGGCGGCGACGTCCAGGTCGCCCAGCATCAGGTTGCTCAGCCACAGGGTCAGGCAGTCGACCACCGCCGCCTCGCCGGCCTCCAGCCGCCGCACGGCGTCGGCCAGGTCCAGCGGCGCCTCCACCGTCGCCCACGCTTCGCCCCGCTCGGCCCGGTGACGGGCGATCCGCTGCGCCATCTCCTCGTCCAGCGCCTGCGCCGTCGCGATCATCACACGGCGGGCGGCGCCCGGCGCCAGCGCCTGCTCCAGGGCATATCGCGTCTTGCCCGAGCGCGCGCCGCCGATCACCAGGGTGAAGCTCATCTGTTGACGCTCCGCTTGCGGCGGCCTAGTCCAGGCCACGCATCAGGTTCCCCGCAAGGGGAATAATAGGGAACTCAGGTGGAAGACCTGGGCTGCCCCCGCAACTGTAAGCGGCGAGCCCGCGCGTCATAGGCCACTGGACGAAAGTCTGGGAAGGCGGCGCGCACCGGCTGTGACCCGTGAGCCAGGAGACCTGCCTGACGCGGTCGTCCTTCGCGTGCTCGGTGGGAGCCTGCGGACGGGGAGTTCTCCCGAGAGACGACGTTCGTCGGACCTGAGCGCCCGCCCAGGTTCAAGTCGTCACGCGTCAAGGGGATCGCCCTATGAAGACCGTTCTATTGTCCACCACCGCCGCGCTTTGCGGCCTGTCCACCGCCGCCCTGGCCCAGACGGCCAGTCCGGCCGCCGTCGCTAGCGTCAGCGAGCTGGTCGTCACCGCCAACCGCTCGCCCCAGGCCGCCGATCGGGTCGGCCAGTCGATCAGCGTCGTCACCGAAAAGGATATCAAGGCCGCCCAGGCGACCGACGTCTCCACCCTGCTGGCCACGACGCCCGGCGTCTCCTTCTCGCGCAACGGCGGGGTCGGCGGCTCGACCTCGCTGCGCATCCGGGGCGCGGAGACCGACCAGACGGTGGTCATCATCGACGGCGTGAAGCTCAACGATCCGTCCTCGACCGGGGGCGGCTACAATTTCTCCAACCTGCTGGCCGGCGACATCGCGCGCATCGAGATTCTGCGCGGCGCCCAGTCGACCCTGTGGGGCAGCCAGGCGATCGGCGGCGTCGTCAACATCGTCACCGCCCAGGCCGAATCTCCCTTCGAGGGCGAGCTGTCGGCCGAAGGCGGTTCGATGGGCACGAGCTATTTCCGCGCCGGCGTCGGCGGCAGGACCGAGCGCCTGACCTGGCGCCTGGCCGCCGGCCGTTACGAAACCGACGGCGTCTCGTCCTATCGCCTGGGCCAGGAAAAGGACGGCTATGAGAACACCGGCGTCAGCGGCCGGGCGCTGCTGGCGGTGACCGAAGCGCTGTCGTTCGACGTCCGCGGCGTCTATTCCAAGGGTCGCAACGACTTCGACGGCTTCCTGACCGACAGCCGCGACTATGGCGAGACCGAAGAGTTCGTCGGCTATGTCGGCGTCAATCTCGACCTGTTCGACGGCGCGCTGAAGAACCGCCTCGCCTACGGCTACACCCGCACCGACCGCCAGAACTTCAACCCCGACCAGGCGATCACCACGACCACCTTCGACGCCCGCGGCGAGAACAAGCGCTGGGAATACCAAGGCGTGTGGGCGATCAGCGACGCCTGGACCGCGACCTTCGGCGGCGAGATCGAAGACTCCAAGATGCGCACGGTTTCGCCCAGCGCCTTCAACCCGAACCCGCCCGTCGCCCGCGCCAAGGCCGGCCTCGACGGCCTCTACGCCCAGGTCCAGGGCGAGGTGGTCCCCGGCCTGACCCTGACCGCCGGCCTGCGCCGCGACAGCCATGACACCTTCGGCGACAAGACCCTCGGCCAGCTCGCCGCGGCCTGGTCGCTGAACGACGGGAACACCATCCTGCGCGCCAGCTTCGGCCAGGGCTTCAAGGCCCCCAGCCTCTATCAGCTCTATTCCGAGTACGGGAACACCACGCTGGAGGCCGAGGAGGCCGACGCCTGGGACTTCGGCGTCGAGCAGCGGCTGATGGATCGTTTCGTCCTGCGCGCCACCTGGTTCCAGCGCGAGACGACGAACCAGATCGACTACGTCTCCTGCAGCTCCGCGGCCGATCCGATGTGCGTGGTCGTCGGCGGCGCCATCCGCTGGGGCTATTACGACAACACCGCCCGCACCAAGGCCAAGGGCGTCGAGCTGGAAGGTTCGGCCGACCTCGGCCCGCTGCAGGTGGCGGCCAACTACACCTGGACGGACGCGCAGAACGACGTGGCTGGCAGCGCCAACCGCGGCAAGGCCCTGGCCCGCCGGCCCGAGCATCAGGCCAATATCCAGGCGACCTACACCTGGGAGAACGGCGCCAGCTTCGGCGGGGCGATCCGTTATGTGGGCAAGAGCTTCGACAACGCGGCCAACACCACGACGCTCCAGCCCTACACCCTGCTCGACCTGCGCGCCGCCTATCCGGTGAACGAGACCTTCGAGCTCTACGGCCGCGTCGAAAACGCCTTCGACGACGACTACGAGACCACCCGGAACTACGGCTCGCCGGGCCGTGGGCTCTATGCCGGCGTCCGTGCGAAGTTCTGATCCCGCGCTGGCGGAGTTTCTCCGCCACGGCGGTCGGCTGGCTGCGGCCCGGGCGGCGTTTCCAAACGCGTCCGAGCCGTGGATCGACCTGTCGACCGGGATCAATCCGCATTCCTATCCAGCACGGCGGGTCAGTCCCGCCGCGCTGCGACGCCTGCCCGATCCGGCCGAGACGGCGGCGCTGGAAGCCGCGGCCGCGCAGGCCTTCGGCGTACCGGCCGAGTGGGTCGCCGCCACGCCGGGGACCGAGGCGGCCCTGCGCGCCTTGCCGCGGGTGTTGGGCGCGCGGTCGGTCGCCATCGCTGCGCCGACCTATGGCGGCCATGCCGAAGCCTGGCGCCTGGCCGGCGCCAAGGTCGCCTGCGTTCCGCGCGAGCGCCTCGCCGCGGCGGCGACCGAGGCCCTGGTGCTGGTCAACCCGAACAACCCGGATGGCGCGGTGGGCGCGATCCCCGACCCTGACGGCCGCTGGCTGATCGTCGACGAAGCCTTCGTCGAAACTGCGCCCGAGCGCAGTATGACCCGTTCAAATCCTCCCCCACTGGGGGAGGTGGCTCGGCGCG
>NZ_JAYRST010000077.1:0-14795 GCF_041920015.1 Phenylobacterium sp. | reverse complement strand
CTATGAACACCAGATGGAGCAGGATGCGGCTCGGCCGCGCCTCGCCCTTCAATTCAGACGCGAATGGGTCCCGGTCTTGCTTCGCAAACCGGGAGGACACTCATATGCGATTGCCCTGCCCCGCTGGGGGAGGAACTGTCTGATCCTCAGCCCTTGCCCATCATCTTGGCGCGCAGGCGGCGCATGCCGCCGAGCCAGCGGTCGTAGTCGGCGGTCTTGCGCTGCATGTAGGTCAGCACGACCGGATGCGGCAGGATCAGGAACTTTTCCTCGGCCAGGCCCTGGACGACGCTTTCGGCGACCTCGTCGGGGGTCAGCACCCCGTCGAGGTTCTGGGGCTGGGAGGCGGAGTCGCCTTGGCGCAGCATGGCGGTGTCCACGCCCTGCGGACACAGGATCGAGACCTTGATCCCCTGGTCGCCGTGGGTGATCGCCAGGGATTCGGCGAGGCCGACCGCCGCGTGCTTGGTGGTCGAATAGACCGCGCCGCCGATCTGCGACAGCAGCCCCGCCGCCGAAATGGTGTTGAGCAGATAGCCGCCGCCGCGCGCGGCCATGCCCGGCGTCACCGCGCGCGCCGCATGGACGTGGGCCATGACATTGACGTTCCAGGCGCGGTTCCACACCGCATCGGGCGAGGAGGCGGCGTTCTCCTTGTCCGGGTCGCCGTCGCCGACCCCGGCGTTGGAGCAGAAGAGGTCGACGCCGCCGTGGCGGGCCTCGACGTCGGAGACCAGAGCCGCCACCGCCGCCCCGTCGCTGACGTCCAGGGTGACCGCCTCGCCGCCGATCTCGCGGGCGACCGCGGCCGCGCCTTCGCCATTGCGGTCGGCGACGATCACCACCTTGGCGCCTTCCTTGGCGAAGCGGCGGGCCAGGGCCGCGCCGATCCCCTCCGCCGCGCCGGTCACGACGACGACCTTGTCCTTCACGTTCATTGGAATGTCTCTCTAGGCTTGGGCGTCGGCGTAGCCGGCGTAGGAATGCTTCAGGCTGGCGTGGTTGAGCAGCATCTCGGCCACCTGCTTCTGGCCGCCGGCGTCATAGACCCTGGTGCGCACCCAGTAGGATTCGGTGCGCTTGCTCTCGGCCAGGGCGACGATCTCGCGGCGCAGGACATACTCGTCGCCCACGAACAGCGGCCCGTCGATCACGCGGATCTCCTGGTCGGCGAACAGGCCCACAGCCGGCCCCTTCACCGGGAAGGCCGCCTCGCGGCTGGAATATTCGAAGAGGACGCTCAGCATCTCGAACGGGATGATCGCCCGGCCCCAGGGCGAGGCGGCGGCGTCGGAATACCAGGGCGAATTTTCGGTGATGACCGCCAGCTTCTGGTTCAGGCTGAACGGATAGAGCGCGCCCATGTTCTGGTCGGCGTCCATGCGCACGCGCTCCTCCTTGGCCCCGGTCATGCCGACCTTCAGGTCCTCCAGGATCAGCAGCTTGCCCGGCGGGCGCAGCGCCGCCATGCGGGTTTCCAGGAGGGTGGACTCGGTCCTCGCGCCGACGCTGGCGCTGGCCTCCAGCACCGGGGTTCCGTCGGCCTTTTGCGCCCAGACCCGCGTGACCGTCGCGCCCTCCGGCGGAATTTCGGCGAAGGCGCGGACCTCCTCGCCCTCGACCACCATGTTCAGGAAGTGGCTGGAGATGCAGCCGCTCTCGAACCAGCGCTGGCCCCAGATCTTGGCCAGCAGCGGCTGGAACTGGCTGAAATGGGTCGGCCCCTCGATCGGCCCGGCCCGGAAGCCCAGCTTCTCGGCCATGGCGTCGTCGTGGATGGAGGTGTGCCCGCCATACTCCTGGTCGGCCAGCATCTGGTGCGGTCGGCGCAGCGGCCCGGCCAGGCTCAGCGGCGTTGCAAAGCTCATCGGCGTCTCCTTCTCCCTGGGGCCATTCATAGACCGGCCGGGCGGAAAGCCGAACGATTGTTTGAATGGGCGGGCTTATGGGCGCAGGCGCAGGCGGTTCAAGGGAAACACCAAGACCACCAAGGACACCAAGACCACGAAGGGGTCGAGGCCTTGGAGACCCGAGCCATCGGCGGAGTGCGCCTTCGGCGCAGGCTTCTTGGTGGTCTTGGTGGTCTTGGTGATCTTGGTGTTGAATCTTCCTGACGCTCGCAGCGTCGAGGCGCCGCCCAAGCGCTCTCGATAAATGCTACCCCCGCCGCGCGTCGTAGATCGCCCGCTCCAGAGCGCGGGCGAAGTCGGCGCGTTCCAGGGGGCTGAGGGCGGCGGCGATGCTGGCGTGGCGGCCGGACATGGCCAGGCGGACAGCGTGCACCACCTCGTCCTCGTCGATCTCCAGGGCGACGCGGGTGAAGGCGGTGGGGCTTTCCCAGACGACCTGGCTGGTCTTGGGCGTTTCGCGCACCACCTTGACCGCGCGGGGCGTCACCAGCACCCGCTCGATGCGCTTGGCGGCCGCATAGCTGGCGGCGAAGGCGGCGATCACGGCCAGCACGTCCAGCCCCAGGAACACCGGCACATAGGTCGCGCCCATCGACAGGAAGACCCCGGCGGCGACGCAGTTGAACAGGGTGACGATCGAGATCAGCACGATGAAGCCCCGCTGCGAAAGCGAGCGGTTCGGGGTGATCACGGCGTCCATATAGACGGGGCTGTCCATGGCGGGCCGCACTTTAGTCCGGTTTCGCGCGATGCAAAGACCGCCTCTTGGCGGAAAGGCCGATGCGGGCGATGGTCCGCGCGCCATGGCCAAGCCCGTCAAGACAAAGCGCCTCAGCCCCGCCGAGAAGGCGCGGATCGAGGAACTGTTCCATCGCTTCCAGTCGCTGAGCGACGATCCGCGCACCGAACTCGACTACGACAGTCCCTATACGCTGGTGGTGGCCGTGGCGCTGTCGGCCCAGGCGACCGACGTTTCGGTCAACAAGGCGACGGCTAGGCTGTTCCAGGTGGCCGACACTCCGCAGAAGATGCTGGAGCTGGGGGAAGAGGGGCTGATCCCCTACATCGCCTCGATCGGCCTCTATCGCACCAAGGCCAAGAACGTCATCGCCGCGGCGAAGATCATCCTGGAGCAGCACGGCGGCGAGGTGCCGCTGGACCGCGCGGCGCTGATGGCCCTGCCCGGCGTCGGCCGCAAGACCGCCAGCGTGGTGCTGAACGAGTTGCGGGTGGAGCCGGCCATCGCGGTCGACACCCACGTCTTCCGCGTCTCGCACCGCCTGGGCCTCTCGACCGGCAAGACCCCGGACCAGGTCGAGGCCGACCTGATGGCCATCGTGCCGGAGCCCTATCTCACCCGCGCCCATCACTGGCTGATCCTGCACGGGCGCTACACCTGCGTCGCGCGCAAGCCCAAGTGCCTGGAGTGCCCGGTCGCCGACCTCTGCCCGTCGAAGAAGCTGTTCGTCTAGGCGACTTGCGAGCCGCGACGCCGCCTTGGGCCATTGCCGAACGTCCTCGGCGCGCCCTAATCCTCGACCATGGCCAGCCACCTGCCGCTCAACGCTCTGCGGGTCTTCGAAGCCTGCGCCCGCCATGGGAGCTTCCTCAGCGCCGCTGAGGAGCTCGGCGTCACGCCCGGCGCGGTCTCGCGTCACATCAAGGGGCTGGAAGCGGACCTGGAGGTCCGGCTGTTCGACCGCTTCAATCGCGCGGTGCGGCTGACGGCGGCGGGCGAGCAACTGTCCGTCGGGGTGCGCCAGGGACTTTCGACCCTGCAGTCGGCGGTCGACGCGGCGCGCTCCAAGCGCGACGCCCCGCTGGTGGTGACCGTGCTGCACTCCCTGGCCGCACGCTGGCTGGTGCCGCGCCTGCACGATTTCCAGCGCCGCTATCCGGACGTGCAGATCATGGTCGCGGCCTCCGACTTTCCCGCCGACCTGGCGCACGACAACATCGACGTCGCCATCCGCCTGGGCCGCGGACCCTATCCCGGCCTGCACGCGACCTTGCTGTTCAACACCGTCATGGAGCCGGTGTGCAGTCCCGGCTTCGTCCAGAAGTACGGGCCGTTCATCCATCCCAACGACCTGGCCGGCGCCCCGCTGCTGCACGACGTCCTCATGCTGCCGGAGGAGCCGGACTGGGCCGACTGGCTGGCGGCCGCAGGCGCCGACCGGGTCGACCCGAAGCCGGGACCGCGGTTCTCCAACACCTATCTGGCGGTAGAAGCGGCGCTGGCCGACCGCGGCATGGCGTTCGCCCACCGCGCCATGGTCATCGACGACCTGGCCAGCGGCCGGCTGGTCCAGCCCTTCCACATCTCGGTGCCCAGCCCGTTCAGCCACTGGATCCTCTCCCTGCCGGAAAAGGCCGAGCAGCCGAACATCCGCCGCTTCCGCGCCTGGCTGCTGGAGCAGGCGCAGGCCGACGGCCTGGCCGAACCCAGTTGATCTGAAGTCAATTGATGGGAGGTAAGCTCGTTTGCGCGAGCGGGCCTGAACAGCCATTGTAATGGTGTTCATCGCTGTAGGAGCCTCCTCCATGACCTACACCTATGCTCAACCGATGGTCCTTCCGCGCGGGGATATGCTGCGCGACGTGGTCCTGGTGCTGGCCATCGCGGTCATCGCCGCCCCCCTGGCGGTCATCGCGCTTGGCGCCTGACGGGTCGGGCCGACGCCTCCTCCTCCCACGCGTCGGCCCGGCTTCGTCGGGTCCGGCAAGACCGCGACTTCTGGCGCGCGGCTTGCAATGATCGGGCTTTGAACAACGCGGCGTCCCGCCGCCGGTCGCCGGATGCCTGACGAAAGACCCGAACCCGCCGCCCCCACGCCGCGCCCCGCGCGCGGGATCAACTGGCGCGCGGCGGCCATCGCCGCAGTGGTGACGGTCAACCTCTTCCTGGGCGGCTGGTTCGCGCTGGACCGGCTGGTGCTGCGCGACCTGCCCCAGGTTCCCGACAAGGAGGCGCTGTGGTCGCTGGGCCGCCCGCCCGGCGTAACCTTCGTCGGTCCGGACGGCCAGGTGGTCGGCCGCCGCGGCCCGCGCCACGGCGCGCCGGCGCGGCTGGGCGAGCTGCCGCAGCATGTGCCGCTGGCCTTCCTGGCCATCGAGGACCGGCGGTTCTACCAGCATGGGGCGATGGACGCGCGCGGCGCCCTGCGCGCCCTGGCGGTCAACCTGAAGGCCGGCCACACGGTCCAGGGCGGTTCGACCATCAGCCAGCAACTGGCCCGCAACCTCTTCCTGGCGCCCGACCAGACCCTGCGCCGCAAGGTCCAGGAAATCGCCCTGGCCGCCCAGCTCGAGCACATCCTGACCAAGGACGAGATGCTGGAGCTCTATCTCAACCGCATCTATTTCGGCGAACGCGCCTATGGGCTGACCGCCGCGGCCGAGACCTATTTCGGCAAGCCGCCGCAGGACCTGACCCTCTCCGAGGCCGCGGTCCTGGCCGCCCTGCCGCGCGCGCCCACCCGCCTGTCGCCCGCCAACGATCCGGCCGCCGCCTGGGCGCGCGGCCGCGTGGTGCTGCGCCGGCTGGCGGAGATGAAGTGGATCGATCAGGGCCTGGTGCAGGCCGCCCTGGACGCCCCGCCGCCGCCGCTCGCCCGCCTGGCCGGCCAGGGCGAGGGCGACATGGCCTGGGCCTTCGACGCCGCCGCGACCGAGGCCGCCCAACGGGTAGGCGCCGGCACGCCCGACCTGGTGGTCCAGATCACCGTCGACCCGCGGGCCCAGGCCCTGGCCGGCGACATCGTGCGCCGCACCCTGGCCCGCGAAGGCCGCGCCCGCGGCGCGCGCCAGGCTGCACTGGTCGCCCTGGCCCCCGACGGCGCGGTGCGCGCCATGATCGGCGGCGCCGACCATGGGGCCAGCCCTTTCAACCGCGTCACCCAGGCCCGCCGCCAGCCCGGCTCGGCCTTCAAGCCCATCGTCTGGGCCGCCGCCCTCGACGCCGGAGTGCGGCCGATGGACTGGCGCGAGGACGCGCCGATCCGCATCGGCGGCTGGCGACCGGCCAATTACGGCGGCGGCTATCACGGCATGATCTCGGTGCAGCGGGCGCTGCAGCTCTCGATCAACACCGTCGCGGTGCGGCTGGCGCGCGAGGCCGGGCTGGACGAGGTCGGCGATCTCGCCCGCCGCTTCGGTCTCTCCGGCATGCCGGCCCATCCCGGCGGCTCCATCGCCCTGGGGGCCTACGAGGTCACGCCGCTAGAGTTGGCGGGCGCTTACCAGGTGCTGCAAAGCGGCGGCGGCCAGACCCGCCCCTATCTGGTCGCGCGCATCACCGACGCCCGCGGCAAGCTGCTCTACGACCGGCCGCCCAGCGCCGCCGTGCCGATCTATCCGACCTATCAGGCCGCCCAGATGGTGCAGATGATGCGCGGCGTGATCCTGGCCGGCACCGGCAAGGAGGCCGCCTTCGGACGCCTGGCCGCCGGCAAGACCGGCACCAGCCAGAACCACCGCGACGCCTGGTTCGTGGGGTTCACGCCGCAGTGGCTGGCCGCCGTCTGGGTGGGCGACGACGCTGGCCGCCCCATGGCCCGCGTCACCGGCGGTCAGATCCCGGCCCACATCTGGCGCGACTTCATGAGCGCCGTGCACAAGGGCCTGCCCGACGAGGAGTTCGCCTGGTTCCCGGCCCTGCCGCCGCCGCTCTATGTGGAAGAACCGGCGCCGCCCGCCCCCGTGCGGGACGCTTTCGGCAAGGACGCCTTCGGCCAGGTCCGCCGCAACGCCATGGCCACCGCCATCGACGCCGCCGACCCCGACCCGGTCTCCTGGGACGAGATTCCGTACTGAGGCGCGGGACGACACCGATGAGCGTGCGCGGTGGCTGCGCCGAGCCCTATCCCTTGCCCGGAGCGGCGGAGGCGAGTTTCCAGCGGAGCTTGCCGCCGCTGTCGGCGCGGGCCTGGCCCATCAACACGATCTGCTGGGTGCGGCGGGGCTTGCCTTCCTCGAAATAGACGCTGGTCTCGATATCGGCGGAATGGGCGTCGCTGCGCAGCCACCAGCCGTGGTGGTCCTCGCCCGACCGCAACAGGACGCTCTTGCCGTCGCGCGCCAGGCTGGCGGCGACGTCGGGGTGGACGTGAAAGCGGACCTTGTAAGGGATGAAGCGCCGCCCGGCCTCGCCCAGCTCGCCCGCATGTGCGGGGACCAGCACGTCCTCGCCCCGCAGTTCGTCGGCCGCAAGGTCGAGATAGAGCCGCCGCTCGTGGCGCAGGCCGAAGCGCCGCACCCAGCCGTCGTGGGCCAGTTCCAGCCAGACCGCGCCCTCGGCCTCGTGACGGGCGGCCTCGACATGGGCGCAGGCGCCGACCAGCCGCGGGCCCAGCGCGCGGGCGCGGAACCCGCGCAACGGCTCGCCGCAGGGCTGGTCGGCCAGCGACAGGGTGGAGGAGGCGTCGACCAACCGCAGGGCCGGCGGGCCGGAGGCCTCGGGCGACCAGGCGCTGGCCGCGATCATCCGCCGGCCTTCAGCCAGCACCTCCAGCGCCAGGGGCTGGGCGCAGGCGGTGACGCTCCACGGCCCCCCGGCCGGGGCGGCGGCGTCGACCACCACCTGCAGATTGGCGCTCTCCATCCGATGATAGCCGTTGCGCGCGGCCGGCGGTTTGCCGGCGGCGGGGTCGGCGCTGGCGCGGGCGGCGGCGACGTAGCGGCCGCTGCCGGCCTCGCCGCCCTGCAGTTCGGGCAAGGCGCCGTCCGCCAGGGTGAAGAACCGCACGGCGCCGGCCAGGCGGTCGATGGCGCGCAGGGCCTCGTCCGGGGTCGGCCAGCCGCGGCGCGTCAGGGCTTCGTCGAGGATGCGCAGGTCCAGCAGCAGCTCCAGCGCCGCGCGCGGGCAGCGGCTGGCGTGGCCGCCGTCGGGCAGCACGGTGACCGGCAGCGCCGAGGTCAACCGCATCAGCGCCTTCTCGGTCAGCCGCTCGCCGGCCTCCCCGCTCAGGGCCAGGCCGGCGATGGCGCTCACGCAGGCGCGCTCGGCCGCCCGCGCCGGCCCTTCGGCCAGGGAGACCAGGTGACGGGCCTGCCGCGCCAGGTCGAGGGCGAGCTGGGCGGTCTGAGTCTCGGAGGCCTGGCCCGCCATGGCCCGGACGCCGCAGGCCATGTGCAGCACCCGGCGCTCCAGCACTTCGGGGCTCCAGGAAAAGGCGTTCCATTTGCCGAACAGCGCCTGCCAGCCCTGCGTCAGGCGCAGGGCCTCGACCGCGCCTTCGTCGCCCACGGCCAGCAGGTCGCGCATCCAGTCGAAACCGTGCAGGCCGACCGCGAAGCCGTGGCTGGGGCTCGGCCGGTCCCAGGGATCGCCGCCCGCGCCGACCTCCAGCACAACGCCGGAAAAGACATAGCGGCCAGCCAGCACGCCGCGGCCGATCTGCGCATCGGCAGGGCGCAGGTCGCGTGGGCCGGACATGGCCAGCCCTTCGGGCCGTGGCCGCGCCAGCATCGCCCGGTGCAGGGGCGAGCCGGCCCAGTCCCGCCGCGCCTGCCGCGCCAGGCCGTGCAGAAGGGCCTGGCCCCAGAGGGCGGCCGGGTGATCGGAAATCGCCGGAGGCGGACCGGCCACGCGGTCAGCCGCCCTTCAGGGCGCGAATGTTCTCGGCGTACTTCGCAGGCCCGCCCTTGAAGACGGCGGTGCCGGCCACCAGGGCGGTGGCCCCGGCCGCGACGCAAAGGGGGGCGGTCTCCGGCGTCACCCCGCCGTCGACCTCCAGTTCGATCGCCTTGCCGCTGGCGTCGATCATCGCCCGCAGCGCCTCGATCTTGCGAAGCTGCGAGTGCATGAACTTCTGGCCGCCGAAGCCGGGGTTGATCGACATCACCAGGATCAGGTCGATCTCGTCCATCATCCACTGGATGACGGAAGGGTCGGTCGACGGGTTGAACACCACGCCCGCCTTGGCGCCCAGCTCGCGGATGCGCTTGAGCGAGCGGTTGAGGTGCGGCCCGGCCTCCGGATGGACGCTGATGATGTCGGCGCCCGCCTCGCGGAACGCCTCCAGATAGGGGTCGGCCGGCGAGATCATCAGATGCACGTCGAAGGGGATCGTGGCGTGCGGGCGCAGGGCTTTGACGATGTCGGGGCCGAGCGTGATGTTCGGGACGAAGTGGCCGTCCATCACGTCGACATGCACCCAGTCGGCGCCGGCCGCCTGGATGGCGGCGACTTCTTCGCCTAGCCGCGCGAAGTCGCTGGCCAGGATGGACGGGGCGATGATCGGTTTGAACGTCATGCGGGAGGCTTAGCCAAGCCCGCCCGCGGGGACAAGCTCAGGACTCGCGTTTCAGGCGAGCGACGTAGAAGCCGTCCTGCCCGCCGGGCCGATGGTGCGGCAGGAGGCGCAAGGTTCCGTCGGCGCGCAGGCTGATCTGCGGCGCGCCCGCCTCGCCCGGGCCGACCGGTTCGATGGCGAAGCCGCCGCGACGGGACAGGAAGGCGGCGATCTGGGCCTCGCCCTCCTCCGGCTCCAGCGAGCAGACGCAATAGACGAGGCGGCCGCCCGGCTTCACCCGGCCGGCGGCGGAATCCAGCAGTCGGCTCTGCACCGCAGCCAGGGCCGCCACGTCGCCGGGCCGCGCCGCCCACAGCACGTCCGGATGGCGGCGATAGGTGCCGGTGGCGCTGCAGGGCGCGTCCAGCAACACCGCGTCGAAGGCGCGCGCGTCGTCCCATTCGCCGGCGTCGCCGGCGACGGTCTCGGCGGTCAGGCCCATGCGCGCCAGGTTCTCGCCCACCCGCTTCAGCCGCGCGGCCGAACGGTCGAGCGCGACCACCTCGGCCCCCGCGGCGGCCAGTTGCAGGGTCTTGCCGCCCGGCGCAGCGCAGAGGTCGAGCGCGCTCATGCCCGGCCCCGCCTCCAGCAGCCGGGCGGGAATGGCCGCGCTGGCGTCCTGCACCCACCAGCGGCCCTCGCCATAGGCCGGCCAGGCGGCGACATCGCCCTTGCGCGCGGTGCGCAGGGTCGGGCCGGAGAGGATTTCGGCGTCCAGGGCCTGCGCCAGCGCCTCGGCGTCGGGGACCGTCTTAGGTGTGAGGTCGGTGGCCGGCTCGTCGGCGATCAGCGCCGCCATGGCATGGGCCGCCTCGGCGCCGTAGGCCGCGACCCAGCGGGCATAGAGCCAGGGCGGGCAGAGGGTTTCCGGCTCGTCCAGCTTGGGCGGATCGCGCAGCAGACCGCGCAGCACCCCGTTCACCAGCCCCTTGAAGGCGCGGGTCGAGGAATGGCTGGCGGCCAGGTCGACGCTGGTCGTGACCGCCGCGAAGGCTGGCGTGTCCATCAGGAAGGCCTGGGCGACGCCGATCCGCAGGATGTTCCGCACCGCCTCGGGCGGCGGCTTGGCCAGCCGTGCGTCCAGGGCCAGCTCGATCGGCCCCAGCCGCCGCAAGGTCGCCATGGCCAGGGCCATGGCGAAGCCGCGGTCGCGCGGGTCCAGGTTGCGGAATCCGGGCCGGCTCAGGGCCTCGTCCAAGCCCGACCGCCGGGTCAGGGCGGAGGAAACGATGTCGATGGCCGCCCGCCGCGCCGGCAGGCCGATGTCGCGCTCTTCAGTCACGGCGGGGGCGTGCCCTCAATGGCCGCGCGACGCAAGGACAATCGCGCCAGGCCCCCTTCGCAGTCCAGCCGCAGGTGGCGCAGGCGGCCGCGAAGGCTTAGATCGGGAGCATGGATGACGCCCCGCCCCCCAACGCCGCGCCCGGCAAGACGCTGACGCCCGCCGCCCGCCGCGCCCTGGAAGAAGCCGCCGCCCGCCAAGCGGCCGAGGCGCAGGCGGCCGCGCGCGCCGCCGAGCTGGGCGGCCCCGCCGGTCCCGAGCCGACGCGGTTCGGCGACTGGGAACGCAAGGGCATAGCGGTTGATTTCTAAACCCTGACGTTCCCGCGACAGGGGCAAGGCGTCGCCGGACGTGGAAGGGGCCGCTAGGCTTTGGCCCACCCTGATCTCGCGGAGAGGCCCCATGCGCCGCACCCTGATCCTTGGCCTGGCCGTCGCGGCCCTGGCCGGAACCGCCAGCGCCCAGAGCTACCAGTCCTGGGGCGACGCCCGCGAGGGCGGTTATCGCATCGTCCATGGCGACCCCAACGGCCCGGGCGAATATTACGAGGAAGAGGTCTATCGCCGCGCCCTGCCGCAGCCGCCTCCCCCGCCGCCGGCCTATTACGCCTATGACGACGGCTATCGCGAGGGCGGCCAGCGTCCCTGCGGCTGCGGCGGCGAGGGCGGATACGAGGTTCCGACCTACGGCTACGCGTCCCAGAACCATGGATGGCCCGGCCAGGGCTGCTGCATCGCCGGCGGCGAGTTGCGCTTCGGCTATCTCGGCTCGGGCCACCATGCCGGCGGGGTCGGCTATGGCGACGGCCGCAACTATCACGGCGGCGGAGGCGGCTATTACTATGGCGGCGGCTACGCCCGTTCCGGCGCCTGGGCCAGCTCCAGCGCGCGGGCCTATTCCTCGTCTTCGTCCTCGACCCGCGTACAGGTGCGCTGAGGCGACGCCGTCCCGGCCCGCGAACGAGCCGAGGCGGCGCCAGGCCGGTCAGGCCTGCATGGTCCAGCCTTCGACGCCCATCGCGGCCTGACGGCCGGCTTCCGAGCGGGTCGGGTGCGGGTGGCAGACGCGGGCGATGTCCTCGCTGGCGGCCTTGAAGGCCATGGCCACGCAGTATTCGCCGATCATCTCGCCGGCCTGCGGGCCGATGATGTGGACGCCGAGGATCTCGTCGGTCTTGGCGTCGGCGACGACCTTGGCGAAGCCCTCGGTCTCGTGGTTGATCTTGGCGCGGCTGTTGGCGGTGAAGGGGAACTTGCCGACCTTGTAGGCCACGCCCTTCTCCTTGAGCTGCTCCTCGGTCTGACCGACCCAGGCCACTTCCGGATAGGTGTAGACCACGCTGGGAACCAGGTCGTAGTCCACGTGGCCGTACTTGCCGGCGATGGTCTCGATGCAGGCGACCGCGTCTTCCTCGGCCTTGTGGGCCAGCATCGGGCCGTGGATGGCGTCGCCGATGGCCCAGACGCCCGGCGCGCTGGTCTTGAAGTGATCCGTTTCGATGAAACCGCGCTTGTCCGGCGTGATCCCGACGCTCTCCAGGCCAAGGCCCTCGGTGTAGGGACGCCGGCCGATGGCGACCAGGACGTAGTCGGCTTCCAGGGTTTCGGGCGCGCCGCCGGCCACCGGCTCGACGGCCAGCGAGACGCCCTTCTTCCCGGCGGCGGCGCCGGTGACCTTGGCGCCCAGCTTGAACTCCACGCCCTGCTTGGTCAGCGAGCGCTGAAAGGCCTTGGCGGTCTCGGCGTCCATGCCAGGCGTGATGCGGTCGAGGAACTCGACCACCGTGACCTTGGCGCCCAGGCGCCGCCACACCGAGCCGAGCTCCAGGCCGATGATGCCGGCGCCGATGACGATCAGGCTCTTGGGCACTTCCGGCAGCGACAGGGCGCCGGTGGAATCGACGATCCGCTCGTTGTCGATGACGACGCCCGGCAGCGGGGTCGGCTCCGAGCCGGTGGCGATGACGATGTTCTTGGCTTCGAGCGTGGTGACCGAGCCGTCCTCGGCCGCGACCTCGACCTTGCCGGCGCCGACGATCTTGCCCGCGCCCTTCACCCAATCCACCTTGTTCTTCTTGAACAGGAACTCGATGCCCTTGGTCAGGGCGCTCACCGACTCGGCCTTCTGCTTCATCATCTGCACGAGGTTCAGCTTGGGCTTCACCTCGATACCGAGGGTGGCGAACTCGGCCCCGGCGGCTTCGTAGAGTTCCGAGGCGTGCAGCAGCGCCTTGGAGGGCATGCAGCCGACGTTCAGGCAGGTGCCGCCCAGCGTCCCGCGCTTTTCGACCACCGCCGCCTTCAGGCCGAGCTGACCCGCGCGGATGCCGGCGTTGTAGCCGCCGGGACCGCCGCCGATGATGATGACGTCGTATTGAGCCATTGCTCTGATCCAGTCCTTGGCAAAACGGCGAGGCGCAAAGCCCCGCCGTCATGAAATACGTTCGCCGGGTGGGGCGAGCTTAGACGTCCAGCAGCAGGCGCTGCGGGTCTTCGATGGCTTCCTTGACCTTCACCAGGAAGGTCACCGCGCCCTGGCCGTCGACGATGCGGTGATCGTAGCTGAGCGCCAGGTACATCATCGGCCGGATCACCACCTGGCCGTTCACGGCCATCGGGCGTTCCTGGATCTTGTGCATGCCGAGGATGCCGGACTGCGGCGCATTGAGGATCGGCGTCGACATCAGCGAGCCATAGACCCCGCCGTTCGAGATGGTGAAGGTGCCGCCCTGCAGGTCTTCCAGGGCCAGCGCCCCGTCGCGCGCCTTCTTGCCGAGGGCGCCGATGCCCTTCTCGATGCCGGCCAGCGACAGCTCGTCGGCATCGCGCAGCACCGGAACCACCAGGCCCTTGTCGGTGCCGACCGCGACCCCGATGTCGTAGTGGTTCTTGTAGATGACGTCTGTGCCGTCGATCTCGGCGTTGACGTCCGGCACGTGCTTCAGGCCGTGGATCACCGCCTTCACGAAGAAGCTCATGAAGCCGAGCTTGACGCCGTGGCTCTTCTCGAAACCGTCCTTGTACTGATTGCGCAGGGCCATGACCGCGCTCATGTCGACCTCGTTGAAGGTCGTGAGCATGGCCGCGGCGTTCTGGGCTTCCTTCAGGCGGCGCGCAATGGTCTGGCGCAGGCGGGTCATGCGGACCCGCTCCTCGCGCTCGTGGATCTCGCGCGGGGCGGCTGGAGCGGCGGGCGCGGCCGGCGCGTTGGCGCGGGCTTCCAGAGCGGCCAGGGCGTCGCCCTTGGTCACGCGGCCGCCCTTGCCGGAACCGGCGATCGACCCGGTGTCGAGGTTGTTCTCGGCGACGATCCGCTGAGCCGACGGAGCCAGGGGCGCAGCCGCGGCCGGAGCGGCGGCGGGCGCGGGCTTGGGCGCCTCGGCCTTCGGAGCTTCGGCCTTGGGAGCGGGCGCAGCCGCCGGCGCGGCGGCCACGGCGCCTTCGGCCAGGCGGCCGAGGACCGCGCCCGGCTCGACCGTCGCGCCCTCTTCGGCGGCGATGTATTCCAGCACGCCGTCCGCCGGGGCCGCCACTTCCAGACTGACCTTGTCGGTCTCGAGTTCGACGAGGATCTCGTCCTTGCGGACCGCCTCACCGGCCTTCTTCGTCCAGCGCGCGACCGTCGCCTCGGTGACGGACTCGCCCAGGGCGGGGGTCATGATGTCGGCCATAGGGGATCCTGTCTCTCTTTCGCTCTGTTCTTGTCGGTTGGTTTCGCGGCGCCTAGGCGAAGGCGTCCGCGAGGAAGTTCTGCAGTTCTCTCATGTGGCGGCTCATCAGGCCCGCGGCGGTCGAGGCCGAGGCCGGGCGGCCCACATAGCGGGCGCGCTTGGCCTTGACCTTCAGCCGGTCGAGGGTGAGCTCCAGCCACGGGTCGACGAACGTCCAGCCGCCCATGTTCTTCGGCTCTTCCTGGCACCAGACCAGTTCGGCGTTCGGGAAGCGGCTGAGTTCGGTCGACAGCGACTTCACCGGCCACGGATAGAACTGCTCGAGGCGCATAATATAGACGTCGTCCACGCCCTTTTCCTCACGCGCGTCGAGCAGGTCGTAATAGACCTTGCCCGAGCAGAGGACGACGCGGCGGATCTTCTCCGGCGCGACCAGCTTGACCGAGGTGTTGATCCCGCGCTCGGCGTCGTCGTTCAGCACGCGGTGGAAGGACGAACCCTCGGCCAGGTCGGCCAGGGTCGAGGTCGCCTTCTTGTGCCGCAGCAGCGACTTCGGCGTCATGACGATCAGCGGCTTGCGGAACTCGCGGCGCATCTGACGGCGCAGGACGTGGAAGTAGTTGGCCGGGGTCGAGCAG
>NZ_JAYRST010000076.1:0-14940 GCF_041920015.1 Phenylobacterium sp. | reverse complement strand
TCGCAGATCCATCGAATAGGGTCGAACCATGCAGGCTGGCCTCCGCCCAGCCCACATCTTGAATCACGATCCGCCCAAAACCGGAATCCCGCGATTCAATCAAATCCAAGCACGATCTAGTGCCCTGGCCAATTGGGGGGATGTCATGAGAACGCTGAGCCTGGACGAGATCGCGCCGCTGCTGGATGGTCATGTCGATATCCGCCGCCGGCCAGGTTCGCTGCAGCCGCTGCGACTGCCGGCGGCCGAGCTCGGCTTCTACGACGCTTTCAACCGCTGGGTCGGCTCCTGCGCCGCCGGCTGCCGCGTCCGCTTGACCACGACCTCGCGCACGCTGGCGCTCTCCGGCGCCCAGCGGCTGATGGCCGAGCCGGTGTCGGACGAGCGGCGCGGCGCCTACGACCTCTTCGTGGACGGCGTGCTGCACGAGCGAGCCTGGGCCGAGGGCGGGGCGACCATCGACCTGGAAGCCGGCAGGTTTGTGGGCGACGAGGCGTTTAACCTGACGTTCGAGGGCCTTCCGGCAGGCTTCAAGACACTCGAACTGTGGCTGCCCCAGGCCGCCACCGTCTCCATCTCCGCCCTGGCCGTCGACGACGGCGCGGAGGTCTCCACCGCCCCCGATCCACGGCCGCGCATCCTCTTCCACGGCAGCTCGATCAGCCATTGCCTGGAGGCCGAGGGGGCGAGCGCCGGCTGGCCGGCGGTCGCCGCGGGCCTGGCCGGGGTTTCGCACCAGAACCTGGGCTGGGCCGGCTCCTGCCTGCTGTCGGGCCAGGCCGCACGGATCATCCGCGACGCCCGCGTCGACGCCATCGTCCTGAAGCTCGGGATCAACGTCCATCCGGAAGGCCAGCTCAAGGAGCGGACCTTCCTCGACTCCGCCCACGCGATGATCTCGATCATCCGCGAGAAACACCTGCGCACACCGATCGTCGTCGCCTCGCCGATCTTCTCGCCCGGCCGCGAGACCGAGGCGTCGGGCGGGGGCCTGCCGCTGACGCACATGCGCGAACTGCTGGCGCAGGTCGTCTCCGCCCGCCATGCGGCTGGCGACACAGCTATCCGCTATCTCGACGGCCTTTCACTGTTCAGCGAGGCGGACGCGCACCTGCTGCCCGACGACCTGCATCCAAACACTAAAGGCTACCGCCTGATGGGCGAGCGCTTCCACGCCCTGGCGCTGAGCGGGCCGGACGCGGTGCTCAATGGCCGCCATGCCGCTGACGGATCATAGGAAAATCTGACCGACCGCTGCTTCCAATCGCAAGGATCAAGCTTATATTGCGAATTAGTCGCAATTTGGAAGACGCCATGCGGACCGCCAAGAAGACACTCAGCTACAGCCTGATGCACCTGTTGGTCGCGGTGACCGTCGCCTTCGCCCTGACCCGCGACTGGCATGCGGCCCTGGCCATCGGATTGATCGAGCCGGTCTTCCAGACCCTCGCCTTCGCGGTTCACGAGCGGGTCTGGGCGCGGATCGACCGAAGCGGAACCATGGCGGCGAATGCTCGTTCGGCCATCATCGAAGCTCAATGAGGAGACCGGCGATGCCGAACCCCGGACCCAGCGCAAAGGATCGCAAGACCGTGGCCGAAGGGCTGTCGAAGGTGCTGGCCGACAGCTACGGGGTCTATCTGAAGACCCATGGCTATCACTGGAACGTCAGCGGCCCGACCTTCTCGCAGCTCCACGCGCTGTTCATGACCCAGTACACCGAGATGTGGGCGGCGATCGACGAGGTCGCCGAACGCATCCGGGCGTTGGGCGAGCTGGCGCCGCAGGGCTATGGCGCCTTCGGCAACCTCTCGTCGATCAAGGACGGCGATCCGACCAAGGACGCCGCCGCCATGATCAAGGATCTGATCGAGAGCCACGAGTCCCTGATCGGGACGCTCTATGGCGTTCTGCCGACGGCGCAGGAGGCCGGAGACGAAGTGACGGCCAGCCTGATCTCCGACCGGCTGACCGCGCACGAAAAGCACCTCTGGATGCTGCGCGCCTCTCTCTAAGGCCGAACCCGCCTCCTTTGGAGGCGGGTTTCTTCCCTAAGTCTCTTGAGCTTCCAGCCGACGGCCGTTCCGCTGGATGCGGACCATAGCGCCCAGCCCGAAGAACCCGACGATCATCATCGCCCAGGTCGCCGGCTCTGGCACCGGACTCACGGGACCAGGACCAGGACCTGGGCCCGGACCAGGGTCACAGCCGGGGCCAGGTATGGTGCAGGGTCCTGGACCTGGATCAGGATTGGGACCCGGATCCGGGTTCGGTCCAGGGCCAGGGCCAGGGCCAGGGCCGGGGCCGGGCCCCGGATCAGGACCGGGGCCTGGATCGGGATTGGGACCAGGGCCGGGGCCCGGATCGGGGTTCGGCCCAGGACCTGGGCCTGGGTCGGGATTGCCCGGCGTTCCGCCGCCCCCGCCTCCACCGCCTCCGCCACCACCACCGCCTGGCGGAATGAGGATGCCGCCCGGGCCATAGCCGCCGGGGCCGCCGAACGACGGACCGAAGCCGCCGCCAGGACCTTCGGCCAGCAGCACCGGCGCGGCTGGGGCGTCGGTCGCGACCGCTTCCGGCGGGCCGGCGATTTCGTCGAGCAGGCGCTGGGCCGGCGGACGGGCCTCCTCAGGCAGCAAGGCCTGGATGGACGGCTTGGTGTCGCATTCGGTCGAGGGGGCCGGCGGCAAGGCGCTGGTCCGCATCTCGAACGAGGAATCGAGCAGCTGACGTGCAGGCGGCGCCGGCGGGCGAACCACCTGAACGCGCTTGACCTTGCGCACTCCGACCGGCTTGGCCGCCGGCTGGGCGACAGCGACCGGCTTGGCCTTCGGCTTGACAGGACGATGGACGGGCTTGGCCCGGCCCGGATCGGCGGGACGCGCCACCGCGGCCCGAACCTTCGGGAAGCAGTCTTCCGCAGCAGCGGGACCGGCGACCGCGGGCGCAAGCAGCGCGCCTATCAGGACGTATCGCGAGATCGTCATTACTCTGCCCTACTCCTACCCGCCTCCGGCGTACTGCGCCGGATGAGGACCTGCACGTACAGCCCCGCTGCACGATTATCGTACGCGCGACAGCAGCGCTGGTTGCAAGATGCAACATGTGCGCCAGTTTAAGCGGAGCTCGCCCTCTACGCGTGTAACCAATTGTAAGACAGGTTGCTCGCCACCCCGTCCACCCGGATATGGCGGTAAGCGCTGGCCGCGTCCAGTCGCCTTTCAGGAGTATTTTTCCCCACGCCGAATATCCGCTCGGCCCGTGGGGCCGCTGATCGGCAGGCGGATTATTCCTCGGCCGCCGGGCGGGCGCGGTCGTTGGCTGCGGTGCGCAGGCCCGAGGCGGTTCCGCCGAAGTCCATGACGCACATGGTGGCGTAGTCGCGATGCGGCCCGCAGCTCACCCCCACGACCTGAAACGAGGCGTGGAAGATATTTCGCCGGTGACCGCGGCTGGGCACGCCGCTGTCGATGATCAGGGCGCGGACCACCTCGGCGGGCGAGGGCGGCCCATAGGCGATGTTTTCCGCCGCGATGGTCTCCGAAAGGCCATGGCGGCGCAGGCGCTCGTAGAACCGCTCGCCGTCAGGGCCGTCGTGGCCGATCTCCCCGGCCGGGCCTTGCAGCACGACATGCTCGAGCGCGGCGGTGGCCAGCGCCTGGTCCGCCCTCAGCGGCCGCAGCGGGGCCTGGCCCCGAAGATGCGCCACCGCCTCGGCGAAGGCGTCCGGGTCGTTGTCGTCCTGCCCGGCCTGGCGAAGCGCGCGCTCCCAGGGCGTGACCGGCTGCGCCTGCAGGCGCCTGGCGTACTCCTGAGGATGCATCCGGGCGAAATTGATCTCGGCCAGAATGGCGTCTTCCATCGGACCGGCGTAGGCCATGGCGGGCGCAGCCAGGGCTGCGGCGAGGACGAGAGCGCGGAATTGATGTTCGAAACGCCGTTGCAAGCTGATCACCGTCGAATGCTTGACCGGCGAGAACTTGCGGCAACGACATGTATATGCGTTTAAGTTTGATGGTTTATATCTATTGTTACTATAGCATTAAGGATACGGATACGAAATGCTCATAGTAAATGCATCGAAAACCATGATCGGAACGAGCAGACGGAACCAAGATTGATGGCGGCGATCTTCAGAACATCCATCGCCATCGCCGCCGTTCTGGCGCTGGGCGGATGCGAACAGGTCGAAGACAAGGCTTTCGAGCTGAAGCTGCGCGCCTATCTGCGCGAGCATCCCGAGGTCATCCGCGAGGCCGCGCAGAAGCTGAAGCAGAAGAAGATCGCCGCCGCCGCCCGGACCCTGGAACACGCCCAGCCGAGGCTGGAGCGCGACACTCGCGACTTCGTGGTGCATCCCGACGGCCACGTGACGGTCGTGCAGTTCTTCGACAACAACTGCCTCTATTGCAGCAACGCCGCCCCAGAGGTCCTGGCCCTGATCGCGCAGAGCCCCGACGTGCGGTTCGTCTTCAAGCAATATCCGGTGTTCGGCAGCACATCCGACTATGCCGCCAGCGTCGCCTTGACCCCGCAGGGGAAGGCGCGGGGCCTGGAACTCTATCGCGCCTTCCTTGATCAGAAGAAGCTGACTCCGGCGCGGGTGGACGCCCTGGCCCTCAAGGCCGGGCTCACTCCTGCAGATCTGCAGCTTGCGCTCGCCGACCCGGCGATCGCCAAGCAGATCGGCGACACCCGGGCGCTGGCGCAGGAGATCGGCCTCCAGGGCGTTCCAGCCTTCGTGGTGGGCGATCAGGTCATCCAGGGCGCCGACATAGACCGCCTGCGCGCTGCCATCACGCGGGCGCGGAGCAGCTCGCTGAGCTCGATGAGCGACAGTCTGGTCCGCCGTCCGGCCGCCGGCTACTGATCTTCCAAAGAAGAGGGCGCTGCGGTCTCCCGCAGCGCCCCTTTCCAAAGCCGTCCAGACGCCGCCTAGAGCCCTTTAGGGTTTGGTGGAACACCAAACCCGTTGAAAAGGGCTCTAAATCAAGCCTGTAGAGCGCGTTCGGGCGGGCGAACCGCTCACACTTCGCCCTAACGCGCTCTAGAAGCGGTACTGGAACTCCACGCCGTAGGTGCGCGGGAAGTTGAGCTTCACCGTGCGGCGGTAGTCGCCGCTGGCGGTCAGGCCCGTCGAGGACGAGCTCTGATAGGCCACTTCGTCGAAGGCGTTCTTCACGTAGCCGATGATCGTGAAGCGATCCTGGGAGTCCTTCCACAGGGCGCGGAAGTCGACGATCTCGTTCGACGGCGCGGTGTAATTCGACTGCGCGAAGATCGTCGTCTGCATGTCGTCGGTGAAGGTATAGGTCCCACCGAGCGTCAGGCTGCCTAGATCGAAGTCGAAGGTGTAGTTCGCCCCAAGGGTGAACTTGTTCTCCGGCGTCATAGGCAGACGGTTGCCTTCGAGGTTCTGCGTACGCGCCGTCGGCACGCCGCCGACCGGATTGGCGCCCGGCTTGGAGGCGGTCAGGTCGTTGACGTCGACGAAGCAGCAACCGTTGCGCACTTCGGCGTTGATGTAGGCGTAGCTGCCGAAGATCATCAGGTTGTCGATCGGCGCCCATTGGCCTTCCAGCTCGACGCCCCAGTTGCGCGCGTCGAGGTTCAGGAACTGGGTGCCGGTGGTCGAGCCGCTGATGATGACCCGCAGCGGCGCCTGGAAGCCCTTGTAGTCGGCGTAGAAGATCGCCGAGTTGAGCTGGAAGCGGCCGCCGAAGGTCTTCTTCAGGCCGAGTTCGTAGTTATCGACGTACTCCGGATCGGCGTAGGGAACCGCGGTCAGGCCGTTGGAGGCCAGCCAGCCGCCGGACTTGTAGCCGCGGCTGTAGCGGGCGTAGGCGTTGGTGGAGCTGTCCGGCTGCCATTGCACGCCGAGCGTGCCGGTCCAGGCGTCGTAGTCTCCCGACAGGTCGCGAACCAGGCCGCCGTTGTCGCCCTCACGCAGGTTGGCGTAGGCGGGCAGCGCGTTGCAGGAGGCGAGGGTCGCGCCGCCACACACCACGAAGGTCGTGAAGTCCAGGGCGATGCCCTGGGCGACCGAGGCCGGAAGGCTCGCATACTGCTGGAGCAGGGTGGTGGTGGTCGGGCTACGCGAGACGTAGCGGGCGAAGTCGGTGCCCTTCTTTTCGTCCTTCGTGTAGCGGAGGCCGGCGGTCAGGGTCCAGTTCTCGGCGAACTCGTAGTCGATCTGACCGAAGGCGGCGTAGGAGTCGACCTCCAGGGTGCCGTCGACGAACAGGTAGTTGCCGTCGGGGTTGGCCGCGGCCGGACCGCCGGTCGCCAGGCTGAGCGGCGCCAGCATGGCCGCATCGCCGAGCACCCGCAGGCCCTGCGGCTGCGCATAGGACTGATGGTACTGATAGAGACCGACGATCCAGTGCAGCGGGCCGTCCGAATTGGACGACAGGTTGATCTCGTTCGACCACCACTTCTGTTTCTCGGTGTAGAAGAAGCGCTCGTTCGGCGAGACGCCGACCGCGGTATAGGCGCCGAACGGCGTCGCGGTGGCGATGTTGAACAGGCCCTGACGCGAAGAGCGGTCTTCGTCGCCATTGGTGTTGTAGGTGTAGGACTGGTAGCCGGCCAGGTACTTCAGGTTGGCCCAGCCCAGGTCCCAGTTTAGGTCGAAGTGCAGACGCTGGTGATTGGAGAGCTTGCCCTCCATCGTCTGGTCCATGTCGATCTTGTACGGATCGGCGATCGACGGGTTGACCTTGTTATATCCAAAGGTCGGGTTGTAGTAGAGCGCGCTGTTCTCGATGCCGGTCGGCGAGATCGTGTCGTAGGGCGTGATCACGCTCTCGTGGATGTTGCCGACGCCGTAGCTGTCGTCCCAGTCGAACTTGGTGTAGCGCAGACGGGCGGTGATGTTCTCGCCCAGGTCGGCTTCGATCTGGCCTTCGACGATGTAGCGCTTCATGGCGCTGGTGTCGCCGCCCGGACCGACGTTCTTGATGAAGCCTTCGTCACGGCGCTCGACGGAGCCGCCGACCAGGAAGCGCAGGCCTTCGGTGATCGGGCCGCTGACCAGGGCGTCGGTGCGCCACGCGCCATAATTGCCGACCGCGCCGCGGACCTCGCCCTTGAACTCGTGGCTGGGCCGCTTGCCGATGATGTTCAGCGCGCCGCCGATCGAGTTACGGCCATAGAGGGTGCCCTGCGGGCCGCGCAGGATTTCCGTCCGTTCGATGAACAGCGAAGGCGTCGAGGAGTCGGCCATCGAGTTCGAGAAGATGCCGTCGGAATAGAGCGCGACCGACGGGTCGGTGCCGATGGCGTTGGTCAGGCGGCCGAAGCCGCGGATCGAGAGACGGTCGTTGTTGGTGTAGGCGACGCTGGGCGTCACGCGCGCCAAGTCCTCGACCGTGGCCACGCCCATGATGTCGCGCTTCTCGGACGTATAGGCGGTCACGGCGACCGCGACGTCCTGCAGGCTCTGCTCGCGCTTTTCAGCGGTGACGACCAGTTCCTCGATGGTGAAGGCGTCTTGGGCCGCGGCCTGAGTGGCGGCGGACATGGCCGCGATGGACGCGCCCATAATGAAGAGACTGCGTAGGCGCAGCGGCTTACTCATAAATGTAACCTCCCAGCCAGACGCGGGCGTTAGCCGCCCGTCGCGAGTGCTTAAAGACCCAGGCTGGAGGTCTCGAACACCGTTTGAATAGAGAAAAAGCGCAGCCTCTGGAAATTCGCCACGCCTTGTGGCGCAAGGGCCGCAGTGATTTGAGGAATCGGTACGGCTAAGTCGCAGAAAAGACTGCGTAATGGATTTCAGAGGCGCTGGAGGCCTCAACGGCCGGCGATCAGGGCCCCCAGGCCCAGCACGGCCGATTCCAGCGTTTCGTGCTCGGGGCCCGATCCCGGCTCGGCCCGCGAGAGGGCGACGGCGGCGATGCCGCGACCCCAGGCCCATATCGCCTCGGCGATCTTCTCGGCCATTTCGGGAGAGTGCTGCCCGACGAAATCCCCGACGATCGCGGCGCGAGAGACGGCGAACGCCTCGGCCTCGGCCGCGGCCACGTCAGCGCGACGGCCGGCGTCCAGCGCCTCGTACATCAGCTCGTAAAGCTCGGGCTTCTCGCGCAGGAAGTTCAGATAGGCGAGGCCGGTGGATCGCAGTCCGCTCTGCTCGCCACGCGTCTCGTAGGCCGTGCGCATGGCCTCGGCCAGTTGCCGGAAGCCGTCGACCGCCAGCCCGCCCAGCAGGGCGGCCTTGTCCGCATAGTGATAATAGACGGTGCCGGGCGCCACGCCCCCACGATCGGCGATGGCCCGCAGGGAGAGCCCGACCCGGCCCTGCTCCTGCAATATCTCGCGCGCGGCGGACAGCAACTGGCTGCGGACATTGCCGACGTGATAGGTCCGCCGACGTTCGAGGATCGCCGTCGACGTCACCGCCGCTCCTGTCCTGGCCACGCACGCACCTCCGCACTGCGGCATACTCACGCCGCGACGCACTATAATCAGCGGTAACTTAAGGCCGGTTACGTGCGTCGGGTCAATCTGCGACCCTCGGTTTGGTCGCGCACGGCCCAGGCCATGATTTCTTCCCAGTGACTATAGCCAAGAAAGCGGCCGATATTCGGCACGATCCGGACGGCCTTCAGATGATCGCCCAGCCAGGCGCGCATTTCGTCTGGCGAAGTCATGGCGTCGTCCTGGCCATGCCAGAGGGTGATCGGAGCGGTGAGCCCGCAGAGGTCCAGCCGCGAAGGCCGCGCGGCGCAACGGATCGCCTCGGATGCGCCCCGCGCGCTCACCGCCAGGGCCTCGCGCGTATATTCGACCATGAAGTCGATCAGCTCCGGGTGCGAACGCAGATAGGCGCTGTCCCCCGGGGCCGAAGCGGCCGCCTGGGCGAAGCGTTCGAACTGGGCGCGGTTGAGGCCGTGACGCAGGATCTCGAACACCATGTCCGACAGCCAGGCGTTGCGGGAAATCCGCCGCCAGAACAGCGTCATCAGATGGCCGGCGTCTTCGGCCCGCTCGGTCTGCGGCCCTGGCCGGCGCCCCGTGACCAGCAGGATGCGCTCGATATCGCCGCCGAGCGCGGCCGCGGCGGCCAGGCCGTAAGGCGCGCCATCTGAGAAAGCCACCATGGCGGCCGGCCCCAGCCCAAGCTCTCGATGCAGCGCAACATAGTCTTCGGCCGCGGCTTCGAAGCTGAAGCGCGGCAAGGGATCGGTCCGCCCCACCCCGGCGCGCTCCAGCACGATCAGCCGCAGGCCGAGGTCCCTGGCCAGGCCGTGGCTGCCGCGGCGAAGCAGGCTGGAACTGAGGTCCGGCACGACCGTCAGCACCGGCTCCCCCGCCGGATCGCCATAGTCACGCCAGCCAATGGATCGCCCCTCGCGCGTGAAAAAGCGAAGCGGCGGCGCGCTTTCGCGGGCCGACAGCTCCGTCGCCACGATCGCCGGCGCGAAAGCCCGCGCCTCTCCGCCTTCGAAGGCCGAGGCGAGCGAGGAAAGCTGGGTCAGGGCCCGGACCAGTTCGCTCTGGCGGTTCAGGCCCATCTTCTCGAACACCGCGCGGAGTTGATTGCGCAGGGTGTTGACGCTGACATCCAGGTCCTGCGCCGCCTCCTTCAGGGTCAGTCCCTCGGCGAGGCGGGCGGCCAGGCGCAGTTCGGCGCCCGTCAGGCCGAAGCTTTCGCGCACGCTCGACCACAGGCGGTCGGTGGAGTCGACCGCCGGAAAGACCAGCGCCATCGTCCCGGCGGCCAGGGCGTCTTCGCCGCCCGACAGCGGTTGTACGCCCTGGGACAGCGCATCGGGCAAGGCCGAGGCCGGCATGACATAGGCGAAGAACGGTCCGTCGTTCTCCGCATCGGTGAACTTGACGATCACCTGCCCGGCGGAAATCTCGGCCAGGCGCCGTCGCGCCCGGTCGAGCGCCTCATGGTTGGAGGCGTTCAGGAACCGCAGGCCGCGAGCCTCCAGCCCGCCCAGCCGCCGCTCGAAGGCGCCCTTGCCCGCCGCATTGGCCGCGACCGCCCCGCCGCGGGCGCCCAGCACCACCACGCCGACGCGCTCGCCGCCCGGCGCGGGCGGCCGCACCGTGGGCGCCGGCCGCGCGGCGTCGGGCGCGGCCAGCGCCTCGATCACCTGCTCCCACTGAGCCGGATCGGCGGCGACGGCGTAGAGCGCCTCGATCACGGTCGAGGCGCCGGACTTGTCCTGCGGCATGAGGGCCTTCCCCAAGAGGCCCGCCCATGCTGCGCCCAGCCGGCGGCGGGCCGCAAGCCTCGTCAGGTCAACGAAACCACCGCGGCGCCGAGGACGGCGACAAGGTCGCCCGGCGCGATCAGCACCTGCAACCCACGCTGGCCGCCGTTGACGAACACCGTCTCGTGCAGGGTCGCCATCTCGTCGAGCACGGTCGGAACCTGACGCTTCTGGCCGAAGGGCGAAACGCCGCCGACCTTGTAGCCCGTCAGGCGCTCGGCGTCGGCCGGCTTCATCATCTGGGCCGACTTGCCGCCGACGGCGGCGGCCAGCTTCTTCATGGCGACCTCCTCGTCCGAGGCGAGGATCGCGCAGACCGGCTTGCCGTCCACCAGGGCCATCAGGGTCTTCAGCACCCGGTCCGGCGGGACGCCCAGGCTTTCGGCCGCCTGCAGCCCGACCCGCGGCGCATCGGGATCGTAGTCGTAGGTGAAGAGCTCATAGGCGATCCCGGCCTTGTCGAGCACGAGGGTCGCAGGCGTGGTCCTGGCCATGGCGAGCCCTTCAGCTCGCCGCCTGGGCGCAAAGACCCCTGGTCATCTCGGCGCGAGGTTCAGGACAATCTCCCCGTCCTCGACATGGACGATCACCACGCCCAGCGCCGGACCGTCGTTGATCTGCAGGATCAGGTTCTGGCCCTTGTAGTCGGAGAGATCCCTGCCGCTGACCGGCCGAGCCTTGGCGATGAACGACAGGATGGCGTTCTGGGCGTGCTCCAGGGTGGCCTCGAAAGTCACCGTCTCCAGCGGCGCCTCCATGGTCCCCAGGACCCCGGTCCCGCGCTTGGTGGAATAAACCATGTGCTACCTCATCAGCTTGAGCGCGCCGGTCACGGCGTCGATGCGCGCGATCTCGTCCGGGCCGATGCCGACGCAGGTGGGCGTGCCCGCGGCCACGACGGTGCGGCCCGCATCGCGGATCACCATCGCCGGCAGACCGGCGGCCTGCGCCTGGCGGGCCAGCTCGAACAGCTCGGCTTCCGAAGCGCAGCGCAGCACCACCTTGGGCATGCCGGCCTGGAACCAGGCGGACTGCTTCTGCGCCGGGGCGTTCAGCAAGGCGCCGACCGCCGCGTGCGCGACCTGGGCCGCCATCTTGCCCGGCGGCAGGGCGAGCGCCTCGTTGACGACGATGACCTGCTTCATGCGGCTCAGCCTTTCGGCCGGATGGGGCGCGATGGCAAGCCGTCAGGCCAGGGCGTAGGGCTCGTCCTGTTCGGAGACCGTGGTCTTCCAGCCGAGATCGGCCTCGATCCGCTGTTGCAGCGCCTGGGCGGCCACCGGCTCGCCATGCACGATGAAGGTCCGCTTGGGCGGCCTGCGGAAACCGCCCAGCCAGCGCATGATCTCGTCGACATCGGCGTGGGCCGACAGCATCGGCAGGTTGGCGATCTCGGCCCGGATCGGAATCCACTGGCCGTGGATCTTGACCTCGCGCGCGCCGTTCAGCAGCGCCTCGCCGCGCGTGCCGGCGGCCTGGTAGCCGGCGAAGACCACCGTATTGCGCGGATCGGGCCCATAGGCCTTGAGGTGGTGCAGCACCCGGCCGCCCGTGGCCATGCCGCTGGCCGAGATGATGACCTTGGGCACCGTGTTGGCCGATAGGGCTTTCGAATCCTCGACGTCGCGGGTGTAGGTGGCGACGGCGCAAGCCGCCCGGCAGTCGCTGGCCGACAGCCTGTGGTCCTGCGGATGGCGCGCCAGCATGGTGCTGGCGTCGATCGCCATCGGGCTGTCGAGATAGATCGGGACCAGGCCCAGCCTGCCCGCCCGCTTCAGGCGCCAGAAATAATAGAGCAGCTCCTGCGCCCGGCCGACCGCGAAGGCCGGGATGATGACCGTGCCGCCCCGGCGGCTGGTCCGCTCGACCACTGCGGCTAGGACCTCGCCGGGATCGACAGGCTCGTGCCGGCGATCGCCATAGGTCGACTCCACCAGCAGGTAGTCGGCCGCTTCGACCGGCTCCGGATCAGGCATCAGCGGATCGCCATAGCGGCCGAGGTCGCCCGAAAAGACAGTCGTCGTCCCCTCCCAGCGGATCTCCGCCGTCGCCGCGCCCAGGATATGGCCCGCGCGCCGATAGGTCAGATGCGCGCCATGGCCCAGGTCGAAGGACTTGCCGAAGGCGATCGGCTTCAGTTGCTCCAGCGCCCGCTGGGCGTCGCGGCGGCCATACAAGGGCAGGGCGGGCTTGTGTTTCGAGAACCCATGCCGATTGGCGAACTCGGCGTCGTTCTCCTGGATCTTGGCGCTGTCGAGCAGCAGCAGCTCGCAAAGGTCGGCCGTCGCCTCGGTGCAGACGATGTCCCCGCCATAGCCGTCACGGACCAGGCGCGGAAGATAGCCGCTGTGATCCAGATGGGCGTGGGTCAGCACCACCTTGTCGAGCTGCGTCGGGCCCACCGCCAAGGGCTGCCAGTTCTGCAGGCGCAGGGCCTTCAACCCCTGGAAGAGCCCGCAATCGACCATGAGGCGGCGCGCGCCGTGGCTCAGGACGTGCTTGGATCCCGTTACGGTTCCGGCCCCGCCCAGCGAGGTCAGCGTGAGTCTGGCCATGCATGCTCCCCCAAGACTTGCGGACTTGCCTCGCAAGCTGGGCCGGGACCTTGAGTTACGTCAAACCTGTGCGGCTAGGCGGCGTTCGGCGCTATGCGAAGGAAGTTCTCGGCGTAGAACCTGGACTTCACCGCCTCGCTGCGGCCCTCCAGGTGACGTTCGAACTTGCCGATCGGATCGCGGCCGCCCTCGATGTGCGGATAGTCGCTGGAGAACAGGTAGAGATCGGCGCTGGACTGATCGAGCATGCAGCCCAGGTCCTCCAGCGGGAAGGGCGTGAACGCCATCTGCTCGGTGATCTGCTGGGTCGGGCTGCGCTTCTGGACCTGCAGATTGGCGTCGTTGCGACCCCAGGTGCGGGCCACCCAGTCCAGGCGCCGCAGCATTTCCGGGACCCAGCCGGCCCCCAGCTCGATCGCAGCCCCGCGCAGGTTCGGATGCCGGTCCAGCACGCCGTCCAGCACCAGCATGCTGATGAAGCCTTCCGGCGCCTGATGCTGCAGGGCCGCATCCTTGGTGCGCACGTTCTCGCCGCCGCCCAGCCAGTCCTTCACCGGCGCGCGGCCATTGGAGCCCCAGGCCTTGGAGACCTGCAGCGGCGCGCCGCCCACGTGCATCAGGAACGGCACGCGCGCTTCGGCCAGCCGCGCCCAGAACGGTTCGAAGTCGACATGGCCCGGCGACCGGTCCCCCAGCGGCGCACGGTGCGGCACCCAGACCGCGCCCAGCCCCTGGGCCAGGGCCCAATCCAGTTCGGCCAGGGCCAGGTCCGGCTCGTCCAGCGGAATCGCCGCCACGCCGATCATCCGGCTGTCGGGCTTGCAGAAGTCGGCCATGTGCCGGTTGTGCGCCCGGGTCGCGCCATAGCGCAGCCGCGGCTCCAGCTTCGTGCTGGGTGAGAACGGCATCCGCAGGCTGTGGGTGGCGAACACCAGTTGCTTGGTGAAGCCCAGCATATCCAGCGCCTTGGAGCGGTCGGCGCTGTCGAACGCCCCCAGGGCCTGGATTTCCTTCGACTTGGCGATCAGCTCGTCGCCCATGGCGATCTGTTCGGCGCGGTGGGCTTCGCTGTGCCGGTTGCCCTGCCCCACGATCACCGCCACCTCCTCGTCGGTGACGATCGAGGCCGAGTAGCTCACCTCCGGAATCTCGTCGCGCAGGGCCGGATCGGCGTACTTCTTCAGGAAGTCCGGCAGTTCCATGATGTGGCTGTCGGCGTCGTAGAACGCGCGGGTCGCAGGCGCATAGGTCATCGCATCCTCCTTGCGCGCCCGCGTCTGTCCCGCGCGAGCGTCGAGGCTCAGCCTAATTGGCGCAGCCGCGCAGGGCGAGCGGTTATGAGGACGCGTCCGCCAGCGGCCCGACCTACAGACCAGCCCGCGGCTCAGCGAGCCGGATCAACCTCCGCCGAATGAAAGCGACGCGGTTGCCGCTCCCGCCCGCCAAATCACACGAGAGGCCGAAAAAGCGCTACGTCACCCCCCGGCCTGGCCACCTACGTTCAGGAGCGCGGTGGTCTCTGAGGTTGTCATGGCGGAGAGGGTGGGATTTTGCCAGGACCCGACCAACCATCTGAAAAATAATAACTTTTCTGCAGCCGGCTGTAACGGTTGCGATAGCCGTTTGTAACAGCCATCGGGGCTCCAGCAAAGGCGCTACTTCGGACCTTCGAGCAGCCGGAACCAGTCCTTTACGGCGAGCTTTAGCCGGTCCACCTCGTCCTCCGCTAACAGTCCACAGTGGGCGATTGGTCCGCGCAAAGTGTTCAGGGAGAACATCGCTCGGCCAAGAGCCTTCTCATTGCTGAGTATGCCGCCGAACAAAATGTAGTTGGCGCGAATGATGTCGCCCAAGTGACCGAACGTAACATAGTCTAACTCATTGTCAGACCGCGCGGTTACACCGGCCTCAACCTCTCGCTTCTGGTTATTCTTACATTCTTCTTTTGCACTAGGCGGGGAATGGGCATCCCACCAGCCTAATCCGTGCGCGTCGATCATCGTGTCGTCGATAAACTTCCTGATGTCGTTCTCAAGCATGTAGAATAGCTTATAGTATTCTGACATCCGCTCGGCATTGGCCCGCACCTCAGCGGAGAACTGTCCGATAAAGCTCTTTACGACAGCTTCGTTCTTGATGTCTTCAGACACCATCAC